>NZ_DS990556.1:0-374497 GCF_000155635.1 Cyanobium sp. PCC 7001 | reverse complement strand
GCGGCGGTGTGGCGGCAGATCGGCCAGGGAAGCCTCGATCTGCTCTACGTGTCGCCGGAACGGCTGCTGGGGGGCGACCTGCTCGAGCGGCTGGCGGAGCGGGATCTGGCCCTGTTCGCCATCGATGAGGCCCACTGCGTGTCCCAGTGGGGCCACGACTTCCGCCCGGAGTACATCCAGCTGGCGGTGCTGGCCGAGCGCTTTCCGCAGGTGCCCCGGCTGGCGCTCACGGCCACGGCCGATCCCCGCAGCCGCGAGGAGATCGTGCAGCGGCTGCGGCTGGAGAGCGGCCGGGTGTTCCTCGCCAGCTTCGATCGGCCCAACATCCGCTACCTGCTGCGGGCCAAGGAGGATCCCAGGGCCCAGCTGCTGCAGTTCCTGGAGCAGCACCGGGGCGAAGCCGGCATCGTGTATGCCCGCTCGAGGGCCCGGGTGGAGCGGGTCGCAGCGGAGCTGCGGGCGGCGGGCTTCGAGGCCCTCGGCTACCACGCCGGCATGGAGGCGGAGCAGCGCAGCCGCACCCTGCAGCGGTTCCGCAACGGCAGCGCCGTGGTGGTGGTGGCCACGATCGCCTTCGGCATGGGCATCGACAAGCCCGATGTGCGCTTCGTGGCCCACGTGGACCTGCCCAAGAGCCTGGAGGCCTACTACCAGGAAACGGGCCGGGCCGGCCGGGACGGCCTGCCCGCGGTGGCCTGGATGGTGCACGGCCCCGGCGACATCCCCCAGCTGCGCCGCTTCATCGACGACTCGGAGGCGCCGGAGGCCCAGAAGCGGATCGAGCACGGCAAGCTCGATGCCCTGATCGGCTTCACCGAGGCGCCGGGCTGTCGGCGCCAGGTGCTGCTGCGCCATTTCGGCGAGGACCTCGCCGAGCCCTGCGGCAACTGCGATGGCTGCCTGGAGCCCCAGGCCCGGGAGGATGTGACCGAACCGGCCCGCAAGGCGCTTTCGGCGGTGTACCGCACCGGCCAGCGCTTCGGCGCGGCCCACGTGGTGGACGTGCTGCTGGGGGGCAACACCGAACGGATCCGCAGCCTCGGCCACGACGGCCTGAGCGTGTACGGCATCGGCAGGGAGCTCGACCGCGGTCAGTGGCGCACCCTGCTGCGCCAGCTCACCAGCGCCGGCTATCTGGAGCCCGTGCCCGAGGGGCACGGCGGCCTCCGCTTCGGCGCCGAGGCCCTGGTGAAGCCGCTGCTGCGGGGGGAAACCCGGCTGGAGCTGCCGCTGCCGCCGCCCCAGAAGGATCGGCGCCGCAGCAGGGGCGGAACGGGCGGCGGTGGTGCCGGTGGGTCAGGCCCTGGCTGGGGCCCGGCCGGCACAGAGCTGACCGAGCTCGACGACGCGCTGGTGGCCGCCCTCAAGACCTGGCGGCGCGAGCAGGCGCGGGCGCAGGGGGTGCCGCCCTACGTGGTGTTCCACGACCGCACCCTGCTGGAACTGGCCGCGCGCCGCCCCGCCGATCTGGAGGAGCTGGCCGGGGTGAGCGGCATCGGCGCCGCGAAACTGGAGCGCTACGGACAGGCGCTGCTGCAGGTGCTCCAGGCAGGAGGCTCCCCTGAAGCCACGGCTTAATCGTTGGGCTGATCATTGGGCTGATCCTCCGGCTGAGTGTTGGGCTGGGAACCGAGGAAGCGCCCCGAAAGCCGAAGGCCCAGCACGGCGGCGGCGATGCCATAGGACACGAAGGTGATCGCCTGACCGCCGCTGCCGGCCTCGTAGGCGCCCCGCTCCAGCAGCACGAAATCGGCAATCGAGGCGGCCGTGCCCCAGAGCAGCACCCACACGCTCACGTAGGTGATGCCTTTGACGGTCTGGTTCATCGGGTGGCCGCAACCAGGCGAAGCTAGGCGTGGGCATCCGTTGCTGGGAAGCGGTACAACCCGGCTGCCCTTGGCTCGTGCCCGCCATGGCGCCCACGGCGATCCCAGCTCCAGGAGCACGAACCCGTGGAGGCGCTGGCCGGGCCCTGGGCATGGTGGGCCAGAGCGGCAACGCCAGCGCGCCCCATCTGCACCTGGAGCTGCGCCAACGGCAGCGGCAGGGGCTGGTGGCCATGGACCCCAGCCCGCTGCTGCCTGCCCCGCCTCAGGCGGGCCGAATCGCGGCTGACCTGCTCCCCTGAGCCTCAGCGGCGCCCGTTCACGATCACCGGGGGCGCGCCCGATCCCGCCACCCCAGGCAGAGCCGGCACCACCGACGTCTGGCCATCCCACTTGTCGAGGAAGAGCTTGTAGAGCACCTGGTCGTCGAGGCTGGAATTCAGGGTCTGGTAGCGCTTGGCCTCCTGCTCGGCGATGCGCACCTCGGTCTGGGCCCTGAGCAGCTGCTGCTCGGCGATCTGCTTCTGCTCGATCGCGGCCCGGTATTCCTCGGCGATCTGCAGGCCGGTGAGATCCAGGCTCTGCACGGTCACGTAGTCGAACTTGCGCAGCTCCTCGGCCACCTTCTCCTGCACCAGCTCGGAGATTGAGTTCCACTCGGTGGCGATGGTCACCAGCTCGTACTGGGAGAACACCGACTTGAGCGCTTTCAGCAGCGACGGCTGGATCACCCGCGGGTAGATCTGCTGGTCGTCGGTGGCGATCGTCTCGAAGATGCGGCCGGCCTCACCGGGCTTCACGGCGTACTTCACCGTGGCGGTGGCCTGGATCACCTGCAGATCCTTGGTGAGGGTGGAGAACTGCTCGGGCCGCACCTGGGTGCGCACATCGAAGAGGGACGTGGCCTGCACCAGCGGGGCCTTGAAGTTGGCGCCGGGCGTGCGGGGCATCCCCGTGACCCGCCCCAGGGTGGTGACCACCGCCACGCTGCCGGCCGGCACGATGAACAGGGTCTGGCTCAACAGGATCACCAGGGCCAGACCCACCGCCAGGATCAGGCTGAGGCCGGCTCCGGGCCCCTCCGGTGCATTGGCGGAGCGGAGTGGCGATTGCATGACTGGGGCTCGGGCCGGAGCCGGACCCTAGCCTCATCAAGCCGCCCTCCATGACCCATGTCCGCCGCCACCACCGCCCCAGGCAGCACTGCAGGCAGCGCGTGCAGCCCCCGCACCATCCGGGTGGACCTGAGCGCCAACCCCTACCCGGTGGTGATCGGTGAGGGGAGCCTGGCCCAGCTCGGCGAACAGGTGGTGGCCCTGGGGTTCAAGGCCGGCACCAAGGTGCTGGTGGTGACCAACCCCGACGTGGACACCCACTACGGCGCCGCCGCACTGGCCAGCCTGCGGTGCGCTGGGCTGCTGGCCGAGCGGCTGGTGATCGAGGCGGGGGAAGACCAGAAAACGCCCGCCACCGTGGCGCTGATCCACGAGGCGGCCTTCCGGCAGAAGCTGGAGCGCGGCTCGCTGATCGTGGCCCTCGGCGGCGGCGTGGTGGGGGACATGGCCGGCTTCGCGGCCGCCACCTGGCTGCGGGGCATCGCGGTGGTGCAGGTGCCCACCACCCTGCTGGCGATGGTGGATGCGGCGATCGGCGGCAAGACCGGTGTGAACCATCCCGGCGGCAAGAACCTGATCGGTGCCTTTCACCAGCCGCGGCTGGTGCTGGTGGACCCCGCCACCCTGGCCACCCTGCCGGAGCGGGAGTTCCGCGCCGGCATGGCCGAGGTGATCAAGTACGGCGTGATCGGGGACGCGGTGCTGTTCGCGGATCTGGAGGCCGCGGCGTCGCGGCAGCCCGGGGCGGGGCTGGCCAGCCAGCAGGCGGTGGGTCCGAAACTGCTGCAGAGCCTGCTGGAGCGCTCCGCCGCGGCCAAGGCGCGGGTGGTGGCCGCCGATGAGCGCGAAGGGGGCCTGCGGGCGATCCTCAACTACGGCCACACCCTCGGCCATGTGGTGGAAACCCTCTGCGGCTACGGCACCGTGCTGCACGGGGAGGCCGTGGCCATCGGCATGGCGGCCGCCGGCGAGATCGCCGTGGCCATGGGGCTCTGGAGCCGGGACGACCAGCAGCGCCAGCTGGCCCTGATCGCGGCCGCCGGGCTGCCGCACACCTGGCCCAGCCTGGATGAGGCGGCCGTGCTGGCCTGTCTGCAGGGGGACAAGAAGGTACGGGAGGGGCAGCTGCGCTTCGTGCTGCCCACGGCGATTGGAGTGGTGCAGATCCGCGACGACGTGAGCGCCGGGACCATCCTGGGCGCGATCGCCGGCCTCAGGCCGAGATCCGCATCGGCAGACCCGTCGGATCCGGATCCCCGCCCAGCGTGAGGGCCTCGCCGCTGCGGAGCCTGGCGGCGCTCCACAGACAGGCGAGCGCATCGAGGATGTCGTCATCGGCCACCAGGCTGCGGCGCAGGGAGGCCCGGATCGCCTCCACTGCCCCCGGCAGCCAGCTTTCCACCAGGCTGCCGCGCTGCCTGGCTCCCGCCGCCGTCTTCTTGGCGGCCGCCATCGGCACCCCCCCGTTCCACTGCCGGAAGGCCAGCTCCGGGTGCACCTCCCACACCCGCGGCCAGAGGTCCCGGTTCGCCTGGAGCAGGGCATCGAGCTGGCGGATGCGCGGCAGCAGGTGGTAGGCCTGCTGGCTGAGCCGCCGACCCGAGGCCGCCGCGCTGAGGGCACAGGCCTCCACGTAGGTGGACGCGGCCAGACAGGGCCGCACCGGAGCGGGGAACACACTGCTGCGGCGGGGGCCCAGCAGCCTGCGGGCCTCCTGATCGCAGCGGCGGGGCCCGGCCTCGGCCAGACCCACCGGCATGTCCACGGCGGTGAGGGGTTGGGCTGGGGTGGACAGCGCCGACTGCAGGTTCTCCAGCAGCTGCCACTGCAGCTCCGCCGCGGAGCAGGGCAGGGCTGGGGCGGTGATCACCAGCCAGCCGCCCCGGCAGCCATCCACCCCCTGCAGCGATAGCTCAGGGATCGGAAGCGCTTTCGGGGTAGTGGTCTTCAAGGGCGGTTTCCAGCGTGGTGAGCAGCAGCACCAGCGCCGCCCTGGGCTCCAGCTCGGAGCCGCTCACCTGGCCGATCCAGCGGTGGCAGAGCTGCTCGATCTGCTGAAACAGGGTGCCGCCCCTGCGTAGGGTCGCCATCACCCGCTCCACGCTCTCCTCATCCGCTTCGGGCGGCAGGCCCACCACGTAGCGGCGGCCATCATCCCCCACGTAGGTGAGCTGGCCATCGGCATCGAGGATCGGGGCCGCATGCGGGGTGATCGGCTGGTCGTCGGCCGAACCGTGGGGCCCGGACCCCTCTGGTGGCTGCGTCATGCGTGGTCCCCCGTAGTCCTCTCCTAGGCAGAACCCGGGCGGTTGCCAAGCCAGCGATGGGGGCAATCAGCAGGGCTGATCAGTGCCTTCCCCGCGGGCGCTCGGTAACGGGCGGAACCTTGCCGGGCTGTCGCCCCGAGGTCATGGTGGGAGAACCCTCAGCGGCAGCCACAGACGGGCGCGAATGCGATGAGCTGGAGCGAACTGGAACGGTTTGTGGACAGTGCCGAGGCCGATCCGGCCCTCAGACGCGCCCTCAAGCACTGCCGCAGCGAACAGGAGCTGGTGCTGGCGGCCCGGCGCCTGGGCTTCCGGATCACGGCACGGGATCTGGTGCGAGCCCGCTGCGCGGATCAGCAGGAGCGCCACGGCCTGCTGGGGGAGCCTTCCCTGCCGGCTCCGGAGCATTGCGAGGCGGCGCACCCTCCCCACGGCTGAAGGCCCGCTCCCAGCGCCCGCACTGCAGCAGGACCAGCCAGGCTCCCAGGGCCAGCCCCGCCAGAGCGAGCCGCAGCAGCCAGGTGCCGTCCCCCCACAGGGCCGCCAGCGCCAGGAGCGCCACGGCGATGGCAAGCTGCAGCCAGGGCCCCAGCATCCTCAGGCGCCGCTGGGCCGTCGAGCAGGCGTGGCAGTGGCGGGTGTGGGCATGGTCGCGGTCCATGAGTCGATCCCGGTCGAGCCGCTCGGGCAGGGGGCGGCCCGGAAAGGGCTCGCCGCCGTGGCTGTCCACCCAGGCATGCAGGGCCTTGACGTAGACATCCGAGCCGGTGGGCAGGAAACAGGCCTGGCTGAAGGCGGCGCTGCCTCCCCGCCGCGCCAGGGCGCGCTCCTGCCAGTGCAGAAACACCTGGTCGTCCTCCAGCACGGTGTGGTTGGCGAGGTGCTGGAGCCAGCGGGGGCGGAAACGCAGCAGCAACCGCGGCAGCACCGAGCGGAACTGGAACGGAAAGCGGGCGAACAGACGGCACTCGCCCGGCCGGATCGGCGTGGCGTACACCACCGTGAGAATGCGGGCGAAACCCTTGGCGGTGAGGTCGTGCCACATCAGGCACGGCGCGGCGAAGGTGGTGAACTGGCTGCCGAGCCGGCCCCGACGCGGTCCCTCCAGCCATTCGGCCGTGAAGCCATCCGGTCCCTCCGCGGTGATGGTGGCCTCCACGGGAGCCGCGTTCTCCCGGCGCCCCACCGTGCGGTGATGGGTGAACGGCACGTGGCTCACGTCGAGCACGTTCTCGAGCAGGGTGAGGGCATCCATGGGCAGGTCCCTGAAGGTGTCCTGCACCAGCCAGTCCGGCTCCTCCAGCACGGGCACCAGGGGAAGGGGCACGTCGGGAGCCCGTTCCGGCTCACCGGCGAACACGAACAGCAGCCCCTGGCCCGTGGCGGTGGGCAGGGCCGTGCAGCGGGAGCGGGCACTGCTGCAGGCCACCGCAGCCTGGTCGGGGTCGGCCTGGGGGATGGCGGTGCAGCGGCCACTGCCGTCGAAACTCCAGCCGTGGTAAGGACACTCCAGCTCGCCTCGGCCATTCAGCCGGCCTTCGCTCAGGGGCACCAGCCGATGGGGACACACATCCTCGAAGGCGCGCCAGGTGTCGGCGGCAGCATCCCACCAGAGCACCAGGTCCTGCTCCAGCAGGGTGAAGGGAGTGGGGCGGCGGCGGTCCAGGTCGTCCAGATAGGCCACCGCGTACCACTGGTTGTTCCAGCCCATGGCAGCTCGGGAGGCGGGGTGAACGGTCACGTGAGCGCCGACGCTAGGCAGGGCGGCAGAGGGGGCGTGCCGGTTTCTAGGGTCGGATCTCCTGAGTGAGCCGGTGCCGCCATGGCCACGATCGCAGTGAGCGGAGCCTCCGGAAAGACCGGCTGGCGGGTGGTGCAGGAGGCCCTGGCTCGGGGCCACCGGGTCAAGGCCCTGGTGCGGCCCACCTCCGAGCTGCCCGCGGGACTGGAGGGAGCGGAGGTGGTACGGCTGCAGCTGGGCCAGACCGCCGAGCTTCAGAACGCCCTGCGCGGCTGCGAGGCCCTGGTGATCGCCACCGGCGCCAGACCGTCTGTGGATCTCACCGGCCCCCTCCAGGTGGATGCCTTCGGCGTGCGCGACCAGATCAGGGCCTGCGACGCGGTGGGGCTCAGGCGGGTGGTGCTGGTGAGTTCCCTGTGCGCCGGCCGCTGGCTGCACCCGCTCAACCTGTTCGGCCTGATCCTGGTGTGGAAACGGCTGGGTGAGCGCTGGCTGGAGCAGAGCGGCCTCGACTGGACGGTCGTCCGCCCCGGCGGCCTGAGCGAACGGGAGGAGCAGCTCGACGCCGAGGGCCTCGTGTTCAGCGGGCCCGACCAGCAGGAGAGCGACAGCATCCCGCGGCGGCTCGTGGCCCGCGTCTGCCTGGACGCGCTCGAAACCCCGGCCGCCGTGGGCCGGATCATCGAGATCACCAGCAAGGCCGAGCAGCCCAGCCAGAGCCTGGACGGCTGGCTGGCGGCCAACGCCTAGAGCAGGCCGCGGTAGCGCACCAGCAGCTGCACCATGGCCCAGGAGCCCAGGGTGACCTTCACGGCCACCAGCACATTGAGCAGGGGTATCCAGCCTCCGCTGTCGATGGCGCCGAAGGTTCCGGGTCCCCAGGGCGTGAACCCCTCGAGGCTGAGCAGGGCCACCACCAGGAAGGCCACCACCGCGGCCTTCTCCCACAGGTCAGCGCGGTAGCGCTGGTAGAGCCGGTCGGCGAGGCGCACCGAACCGCTGATCAGCAACAGGCCGATGGCCGTGCCGCCGGCCACGCCGGCCGCGAAGCCGCCCCCCGGCGAGAGATGGCCGCGCAGGGCCAGTTCCACCGCCACCAGGGCACACACGGTGGAGCCCAGCTGACAGAGCACCACCGAAGGCGCATCCTGGAGGCCCCGGATGCGTCGCTGGCTGGGCTCACCACTGAAGATCCAGCGCACCCCGATCGAGGCCAGCGTGAACACCACCACCTCGGCCACCGTGTCGTAGAGGCGGGTCTTGAGGATCACGGTGGACACCAGGTTCGGCACGTCACCGCTCTGCAGCAGCAGCTCGAGCACGCGATCGAGGGGAGGTGGCTCCGGCAGGCTCAGCAGCAGGGGCGCCAGGCAGAGGAGCACTGCCGCCAGGGCGTAGATCCAGCTCATGGGGCCGCGTCCTGGGAGGGGGGCTGGGGGGCTGGCGGGGGCAGCAGCACGAGGCTGTGTCCATCGGCCCGCCAGTCGGCGGCACCGGGCAGGGCCGACAGCCGCTCGTGGAGCTGGGGCCGATGCAGCTGCAGCTCGAAGTGCTCCAGGTTCGCGCCCTGCAGCAGCAGACCATGGAGGCCCGAATCCCCCGGGGCCGGCTCGCTGAGCAGTTCCAGCCGCAGGTGGAGGGGCTCCAGCCAGCTCCGCAGCCGCCGCTGCACCAGCTGGGGCGGCATGGTGCCGCCCGGCAGGGCCAGCCGCAGCACCATGGAGGAGCGCAGCGCCACCGCATAGAGGGTGGTGGAGAGCAAGGTGCCCACCAGGGCTTCGGTGAGGGCCACGTCGGCGGCTCCCAGCAGGGCGTAGATCAGGGCCGCCACCGCCCCCAGGATTCCCCGCATCACCAGCGTCTGATAGGGGTTGGGCTGGGTGACCAGGAGGATCGCCGTGAGCGGCAGCAGCGCCGTGAGCGGGATCAGCAGGGCGGCATCGCCGCTGAGGGTGATGGCTGGTGCGGTCATGGCTGGTGCTCCTCCCGCACTGCGGGGGGGGAGGCGGGCGGCAACGGCTGGGAGCAGCTGGCCAGCACGTAGCCGAAGATCGTGTTCCACACCACCAGCGACAGCAGCGCGAGCAGCAGCAGCGGCCACTCGGGTTTGAAGCGCAGCAGCAGGCCCACCACCATCAGGGCCGAGCCGAGGGTGTCGGCGATGCCCAGGTAGTGGAGCTTGCGCAGGAAGCTGCCACGGCCCAGCAGCGGCCAGGTGCCGCCGAACCACAGCACCAGCCCGGCCAGCAGCAGCAGGGTGCTCAGGTGCAGGGTGAGGCTCGTTCCCTCGCTCATGGCAGCGGCCTCCCGTTGCTGTGTGCAGCCTTCATCGATCCACCCCCCGCAGCAGGTTGGCCAGCAGCATCACGGCCGCATTGCCCACGCTGAGCACAATCACCCCGACGATGCCGAGCATCCAGTCGTCCCGCACCACCGAGACGGCAAGCATGAGAATCGCCACCTTGGTGGACACGCTGGCGAAGGCCGCCAGCCGGTGCCACACATCGGCCGAGCGGCAGGCCACCAGGATCGGCAGCAGCAGGGCGAGCACCATGCCGAGCAGGATCACCGCCATGGGAGCACCTCCATCAGGGCACCTCCATCAGGGCAACTCGGTGCCGCTGGCACCCTCGCCCGGAGGGAGGGGCCGGCCCATGCGGTGGATCCGGTAGGCACGGCCCCCCCGCTCCACCCCGAGGGCGATCGTGAGCGGGGTGAGGGTGATGCGGAACACCTCCAGGAAGGTGAGCAGCGCCGAACCGCGGGCCGTGACCGGCGACGCCTCCTGGCGGCCCTCCAGGCGCGGACCCCGCAGCAGCAGGCGCACCGCCTCCGCGTAGGCCACCGGGATGGCCACCAGGCAGGCCAGCAGCAACCGGAACAACTGGCGCAGCGGCAGATGGCGGCTGTGGCGCGCCTGGGGCAGGGCCAGGGCCACGGCGAGGCCGATGGCCACGTTCGTGGTACCGAGATCGGCGCTGAGCAGACACCAGATCAGCAGGCGCAGGGCGATGGTGATCATCCGGGCCACAGCACCTCCTGGGGCATCAGCAGGCCCACCAGGGCAGCTCCCACCACGGCCACACCACCCAGCAGCTCCTGAAGGCGCTCGATGTCGGGCAGCCCGAGGGGCAGGGGCGCAGGCCAGGGAACCAGTTCGGGGGCGGGGGCCGGGGCGGGGGTGGCGCTGCCGGGCTGGCGGCGGCGCTGCCGGGCGAGAGTGATCAGGGTGAGGCCGCTGAACAGCCCGAGCCCGATGGCCAGAACCCCCACGGCCTTGGTGGTGGTTTCCAGGGGCGGCAGGGGGCCAAGGGCCAGTCCACCGAGCAGCAACAGGCCCGCCAGCAGCCAGGGACCCACGGGCAGGCCCCCAGGCTGCCAGCGGATCGGCCGCCAGCAGAGCCGGGCGTACACCACCGCGGTGCCCACCATGGCCAGCAGCAGCCCATCGGGCAGCGCTCCTGCGGCTCCGGAGCGCTCGACGCCGGCGGAGAGCTGGGCCTTGGTCCAGAAGCCGAGCAGGAACGGCGCACCGGCGATCGAGAGGGAGGCCAGCAGCCAGGGCACGCCGAGGGCCGACGGCAGGGGCTGGAGCCGCCAGGTGGTGAGATCCCTGCTGCCGAGGCGACCCGCCAGCAGGAACAGGCAGGCCTTGGCCAGGCCATGGGCCAGGGCGTACATGGCGCCGCTGGCGGGGCTGAGCAGCACCAGGCCGGCCTGGCCCAGGGTGCTCCAGGCCAGCACCCGTTTGAGATCGGTGTCCGCCAGGGCGTAGATCAGGGCCAGCAGGGCGCTGGCCAGGCCGATCGCCGCCAGCAGGGGCTGCAGCTGGGGCAACTGCAGGGCCAGCCGCAGCAGGGGGCAGAGCCCGCCGGCCACCACCACCCCGGACAGCAGGGCCGACACTTCGGCAGGGGCCTCGGCGTGGGTGCGGGGCAGCCACAGCCCGGAGAGGAACACCCCCGACTTGGTGAGCAGACCCACCAGCAGCAGGGCCACCACCACGGCCAGGCTGCGGGGATCGAGTCCCGGGGCGCCAAGGGCCATCAGGCGGAAGCTGCCGGTCTGCAGATAGAGCAGCGCGGCCCCCACGAGATAGAGGGTCATCACCGTGTTGCCCACCAGCAGGTAGCGCAGGGCGATCCAGAGCTGCTGGGGTTCCCGTTTCTGCAGGATCAGCAGAAACGCCGTGACCCCCACCACCTCGAGGGCGACGTAGAGGCTCACCAGATCCACCGCCAGGAAGGCTGAATTGAGCCCGCCCAGCAGCACCATCAGCAGCAGCAGAAAGGGGCCGGGCGGCTTCCGGCTCCAGGTGTCGAGCAGCACGGCCAGCACCACGAGCCCGTTGAGCAGCAGGAACGGTGCCGCCAGGGCATCGGCCTGCAGCAGCACCCCCAGGGGGCCGGTGAGCTGGAGGAACCAGGGACAGGTGCCGTTGAACAGGAGCACCCCCACGGCCGTGGTGAGCAGGGCGCAGACCAGGGCCAGCCAGCGGCCCGTGGAGGGCAGCAGGGCCGAGAGGAAGGCTCCGAGGAACGGGAACAGCAGCCAGGCGATCAGCAGGCTCATGGCGCTCCGGTGCCGGGGGCGGCGCCCGCCGGGTTCGGGGTGGGCCGGCCGGCCTGCAGCTGCTCGAAGCTGGCCGCCTCCAGGAGCGGGTCCACGGCCGAGAGTCTGGTGATCACCACCAGCAGCACGGCCTGGATCGAGAGGCCGATCACGATCGCAGTGAGAATCACGGCCTGGGGAATCGGATCCGCCCAGGAGCCAAGGGTGCGCAGCGCGTCCGGATCCGCCACCACAGGAGTGCGCAGTCCGCTGCGGGCGGCCACCAGCACGAACAGGGCCACCGCGGCGGTGCCCATCACGTCCATGGCCAGGGCCTTGAGGAAGAGGTTCTGGCGGCCGATCAACCCGAGCAACCCCGCCAGCAGGGCCCCCAGCACCAGGGCTTCCAGCAGTCGGAAGGTGTCGATCAGGGGTGAGCCCACGCGCGGCGCGCTGACAGTAGCCGCATCACGCCGGGGTTTGGCGGGTGGCCCAGGACCCGGGATCGGGGGGCAGGAGAAAGCGGGGGGTGGCCATGGCACCGCGGCTGAAGGCCAGCCAGCGGAAATCCCCCAGGGTGTGGGGATCCACCAGACGGAGCAGCCCCTCCCGGCGCTCCAGCAGCTCCGCCAGCCCTGAGGCCTCGCCGGCCTCAGGGGCCTGCTGCAGACCGTGCAGCCGTTCGGCCAGACCCAGGGCCAGCAGGGCCTCCCCCTGGCGGCACTGCCCGAGCACCTGCCAGCCGGCCGCACGGGCCTGGTGCTGCAGGGTGTCGATGCAGAGATGGGCGGTGAGATCCCAGGCTCCGGGTTCCAGCAACGGGTCCGGGCTGGCCCGCTGGCCCCGGTAGGCCAGCAGGGTGCCGGCGGAGCGCTGGGGGGCGTAGTAACGCCAGGCCTCCAGGGCGTAGTCGATCACCAGCAGCGGTCCGTCGGCCAGGGCCGCGGCGCAGGCCTGCAGCCAGGGGCCGGATCCGGGGTGGAGCTCGCTGCACCAACCGGGCGGCCGCTGGTCGCCGGGCGGCTCCAGCCCGAGGGCGGCGAGTTGGGCCAGGGCCTCAGGCTCCAGGGGTTCGCCGGGCTCGAGCCGCAACCACGCCCCGGTGGGACCGGCCTCCACGAGCCGCACCTGCTGGCGGCGCCAGAGCGCCCCGTCCCACACGATCCGCTCCACCGCCAGGGCATCCAGCACCTCGTGGGCCAGCACCACGCCCCGCACCGGAGCGGCGGCGAGCTCCTGCCAGGACGTCCAGCGGCAGGGCAGGGGCGACCCCTGCAGCCGCCGTCGCTGCCGCTCCGCCATGCCGGTGTTCGGCTCCACCAGCCACAGGGTGGTGCGGCCGGCAAGCTCGGGCCAGTGGCGCTGCAGGGCCTCGGCCAGCGCCAGGGCCAGGGACCCCTCGCCTGGACCCGCCTCCACCAGGGCCAGCGCTCCTGTGCCCAGGGCGGCCAGCCAGTCGGCCAGCTGGGGCGCCAGCAGGGCCGCGAAGTCGGGGCCCAGGGAGGGGGAGGTGACGAAGTCGCCGTCGCGTCCGATCCGCAGGCGGCCGGCGCCATAGGCGCCGTGGTGGGGATCGTGCAGCGCCCAGTCCATGTAGCGCTGGAAGGGCACCGCACCGCCGCGCTCCCGCAGCCGCTGCACCAGCCAGTCCGGGCAGGCCGGCGGCGTGCCGCTCACGACCGGCACCAAGCTCGGGGAGAATGCATTGTCACGGAGCACGGTGCATGGGAAGGAGTCTGGCCAAGCGGGCGGCAACCACACTGGCGGCGCTGACGCTGCTCTTCTGCGCCCTGATCGGTGGGTGGGCGGGCCCTGCCCACGCCTACGACAACCCGGAGCTGCTGCCGGACCACCCCACCCCCGTGATCGATCTGGCCCGGGCCCTCACCGACGGCCAGCGGGCCGAGCTGGAGGAGCACCTCACCCGCTTCGAGGCGGAGACGGGCTGGAAGCTGCGCGTGCTCACCCAGTACGAACGCACGCCGGGACTGGCGGTGAAGGAGTTCTGGAATCTGGATGAGCGCAGCCTGCTGCTGGTGGCCGACCCCCGCGGCGGCAACCTGCTGAACTTCAACGTGGGCGACGCGCTGTTCGCCCTGATGCCCCGCACCTACTGGGTGGAGCTGCAGACCCGCTTCGGCAACCAGTACTACGTGCGCGACCACGGCGAGGACGGCGCCATCGTGGATGCCCTGGCCGCGGTGGAGACCTGCCTGGAGCGGGGCGGCTGCCAGGTGGTGCCGGGTCTGCCCAACGAGCAGTGGGTGCTCACCCTCGCCACCTCGATCCTGGGCGGCCTGATCGTGGGCTTCGCCGCCTACCCCCGCCAGGAGGGCCGCACGGTGGAGTGGGCGTGGGTGCTGCTGCTCTCACCGCTGTGGGTGATCCTGTTCGGCGTGTTCGGCGTGGCCCCGATCGTGACCCGCACCGACGATCTGCTGCCTCTGCTGCGCAACGGCCTGGGGTTCTCCGGTGCCATTGCAGCGGCCTACCTGATCGCCCAGAACACGGTGGGGCGCAGCCGCATCAAGCCCGACGAGAGCTGAAGCCGCTGCACCCGAGCCGCTGGTTCGGCTTGTCGCGTTCGAGGGGGTCGGGCGATCAGCTGGCCGAGCGGGGCCCGAGGGTGTCGAGGGCCTCGAGCTGGCAACGGAGCGAATCGGACGGCAGGCAGGCGGGCTTCACCGGCTTCGGCGGTTCGGCGGCGGCCAGGTCGTCCAGCACCCGCTGCTGGCGCTGGCGGAGGTAGGCCAGGTTCTGCTCGTAGAACTGGCGCAGCTCCTGGTAGCGCTTCACGGGCTGGCCGTAGAAGCTGCGGCCGGCCAGGGTGGGGAAGGAGGCCCATTCCGGGGCGAGGCGGTGGGCCAGGTAGGGGGTGAACTGGCCCTGGTCGGCCAGATGAAGAGCACCGCGGCGCTGCACCAGGTAGAGGGCGGCCTGGTCCTGCACCTGGGGACCGAAGGCGTCAGGACCCTGCAGCCGGAAGCCGAGAGCGCGGGACACCATCGCCCAGGTGGGAGGCATGAACTGGTAGGCACCGGCGGCGGCGCTGGCATAGCGGGCGGTGCGCACCACCCGGTTGGGGTGGCGATCCAGGGAGGGCATCAGCCCGCCGCCGAACATGATCCGATAGCCCACGTCGGCACCACCGGCCCAGGTGCCCTCGGCGTAGCGGATGGTGTTGAGCAGGGCGCGCCGCTCGGGGGTGATGGCGTAGACCCGCGGCCCCGGGGGCGGCAGGGGCACCGAGAGGGCCACGGAGTGGGGCTGGGGCAGGGGCCGGGCGGCGGCGGGCACGGCCGACGCGCCATGGGAGCGGTGAACGGGAGGGGGCACCGGGATGGTGGTGAGCACCCGGCCGGCACTGCCGCCCACTGTGCCGAGGGTGGGAGGACCGAGGGCCGCCATCGCGGGCTGGGCCGGCGCCAGGGCTGAGGCCGATGCCGTGAGCGAAGCGACGGAAGCAGCGAAGAACGCGTTCGTTGTTTTGACGAAGGACAAAACCGGAAGCAAAACAACAGGTCGCGCAGCAATTTGGCGATCAAACAGCTCAACACAGTTGCTGTTAGTGCCAATCGCACAGGCGTCCACTGGTGTCAATGGCGACCCCGAGGGGTCAAATCACTGTCAGGGCCAGAAAAATGCCTTTTGAACAACAGCAACGCCGATGGGCCTCGCCACAACGATTGGAGCTGCTGATCACTCCTCAGACCAGTCACTCCTCAGACCAGGCCCCGCTCCGCCGCGAAGGCGGCGATGGCAGCGGCGGCAGCCCTCGTTCCATCCGGCGGCAGGGGGCCGTGGGTCGGGCGGTGCAGCGGCTGATCCAGCTGCCAGCGGCCGGCCTGCAGGTCGCGCTGGCTCAGCAGCCGGTGGTGGCCATGGCGCTGCAGCGCCTGCTCCAGCACAGGCGCTTCGGCGAAGCCGACACGGTGCACCGCATGGATGCCCACGTTCTGACCCATCGCCTCGCAGAAGCTGCTGTAACCGGGCTTGGTGATCAGGCGGCCGCACAGCCGCATCACCTCCAGCGGGCGCAGATCCGCCGGCAGCACCCGGCCGTTGGCCGCGCTCGCCAGGGCCGGATCGTGGCCCAGGAAGGTCCAGTCCGGCCAGAGGGACAGCAGGCCGGGGTCGAGCCGCAGCCCCAGCCCCCCGAAGCTGAGCAGCACGCAGCGTTGCCGGTCGGCGGGGAGCGCCAGCTGGCGGGCCAGCTCCCCCGCATCCAGCCGTGGTTCGCCGGCGGTGAGCCCGAGAGGCCGCGTCGGCAGCCCCCACGCCATCGGCAGGGCCAGCGGACACTGCAGCAGCAGGTCGCCGCGGCGGTAGAGCTGCTCGCAGCGCTCGGCCCAGGCCGTGAAGGCCCCGCCGAGGGGCCGGTAGATCGCCTCCCAGCCGAAGCTGGCCAGCCAGATCAGAGGAGCACCCACCTGCTCGGCCAGCAGGGCGGCCGCCGGCGGCACATCGCCCAGCAGCAGCAGGGGCTGCTCCTGGGCCCGGAGCCAGGCGGCCTCCCGGGCGATCTGCTGCGGCAGCCGGCGTTCCAGCTGCTCGAGCGCCTCGAGGGTGGCGTCCGGATCCGACCCCAGGGCATCGGCCTGCAGCATGCCCACATCCCAGCTGCAGGGACGGATCTCAAAAGGCACCGGCCCCAGGGCGGTGGCGAGGAAGGCAGGCGGCAGGGCGGTGGAGAGCACCAGCCGCCAGTGGGGAAAGCGCTCATGCAGGGCCGTGAGCACGGCGGCGGTGCGGGAGCCATGGCCGAAGCCGTGGGCACTGACGCAGGCGTGGATCAGCACGGTTCGACCCGGCCGGAGGCCAGCGGAGCGGTGCCTGCCGGGGAGGGGGCCGCCTGGTGCACCACCTCCTCATAGTGAAGCTGTCCGTCGAGGCCATACCAGCGGTGGCTGGCCCGCAGCACAGCCCCCTCCGGCGCTGCCTCCAGCTCCACCCAGGTGAAGTGGCGCAGCTCCTGCCCCCCCAGGTCGCGGCCATGGCGGGGCACGAAGGCGGCGTTGAGATAGACGGTGCCGCGGCGATCCACGGCCACGCTGCGCCGGTCCCCCTGCCCGCGCCGCAGGGCATGGTGCATGTGGCCGAACACCACCAGAGGAACGGCGCGCCGCTGGCGGATCTGGCGGATGGCCAGGGCCAGATCCTGATCGCCCCAGTCACAGGCGGGGCTCTTCCAGTCCCGGCCGCAGGGGTCGGCCGCGCCGCTGCCCAGGCCGGAGGGGCCGGAGTGGGCCAGCAGCACCAGCGGCAGCTGCGGATCGGCGGCCAGGGCCGCGGCCGTGATCCGATCGGCGGAGTCCTGCAGGGTGAGGGGACCGAAGACGGCCAGCACCGCCTTGGAGAGATGGAAGCCCCCGCCGGCCGTTCCCGGGCGGGCGCCCACCACCGCCACACCCGGCGGCCGCAGCTCCCGCAGCGCCCAGCCGCAGTGGAGGTCCCCCAGGCTGGTGAGCTGGCGCTGCAGGGTGCGGCCGGACGCGTCGCGGCCGGCGTCATGGTTGCCCAGGATGCAGGCCACCGGCAGTGGCAACTGGCGCAGCAGGGCCGGCACCTGGGGCGTGCCGTCGCTGAGGTCACCCACGACAAGCACGGCGTCGGGGCGGAGCCGCTCGAGCAGGCGATGGTCGCTGCCATCCCAGGCACCATGCGGATCTCCCACCACGGCCAGGCGCAGAAGACCCATCCACCACTACCTAGGCTGAATCATCCTGCCCGTTGGGGTTCCCGGTTGGTTTTCGCAGCCGCCCAGACCACCCAGGCCCGTGCTCCCGAGCACAGCACCTGGGGAACAGCACCGCCACCGCCCTCCCAGCTGCCGGCGGCGATCGATGCCCTGCGCCGCGAGCGCAACGCCGTGATCCTGGCCCACTACTACCAGGACGACGCGATCCAGGACATCGCCGATTTCATCGGCGACTCGCTCGAGCTGGCCCGCAAGGCCGCCAGCACCGATGCCGATGTGATCGTGTTCTGCGGCGTGCACTTCATGGCGGAGACGGCCAAGATCCTCAATCCCGCCAAGACCGTGCTCCTGCCGGACCTGGAGGCCGGGTGTTCCCTGGCTGATGCCTGCCCGGCCGATCGCTTCGCGGCCTTCCGGGCCGAGCACCCCGACCACATCGTGGTGAGCTACATCAACTGCTCGGCGGCGGTGAAGGCCCAGAGCGACCTGATCTGCACCAGCAGCAACGCGGTGGACCTGGTGCAACAACTGCCGGCCGACCGGCCGATCCTGTTCGCGCCGGATCAGAACCTGGGCCGCTGGGTGCAGAACCAGAGCGGCCGCGAGCTCACCCTCTGGCCGGGCAGCTGCCAGGTGCACGAGACCTTCAGCGAGCAGGCCCTGCTGCAGCTCAAGCTGGAGCATCCCGAAGCCGAAGTGCTGGCCCACCCGGAGTGCCAGCAGCATCTGCTCGATCTGGCCGATTTCATCGGCTCCACCAGCAAGCTGCTGGCCCGGGCGGCGGAGAGTGCGGCGCCGGCCTTCATCGTGCTCACCGAGCCGGGGATCCTGCACCAGATGCGCCAGCGGGTGCCGGCCAAGGTGTTCCATGAAGTGCCGGGCGCGGACGGCTGCAGCTGCAACGCCTGCCCCTACATGCGGCTCAACACCCTGGAGAAGCTGTGGCAGTGCCTGCACACCATGGCGCCGGCGATCGAAATGGACGAGGAACTGCGGCAGCGAGCCCTCGCGCCCATCCAGACGATGCTGGCCATGAGCCGCTGAGACCAGGCCGAGGAAGGAGCCTCTGGCCCCATTCGGCACACTACGCAGACCTGAGTCCGCCGCGATGAAGCGCACCCGCCTGCTGCTGGCCCTCACCCTCACGTCCGCGACCCTCGCGTCCGCCCCGCAGGTCCGGGCCGATCCTGCCAGCCGCTCGAAGGATCCAGGGCCATCGGATCTGCCGGCAGCCTGGCGCGAACCGCTGACGCTCGCTCAGCCACCGCTGAAGCCCGGCCAGCAGGGGACAGCCGATCCGGCCGCACACACCGCCACGATGGTGGCCCAGGCAGCGCCGGAGAGCGAAGAAGCCCCGCCCGACCTGAGCGATGGTTCTCCGGCCGAGGCTGAGACCGGGGCCGAATCTCCGGCCGAGGGTGAGGCCGACGCCGCGGCGCTGGCCAGGGAGGCGCAGAACCCGATCGCCAACCTGATCAGTGTGCCGTTCCAGAACAACACCAACTTCGGGGCCGGTCCGTCGGGAGATGGCACGCCGAACGTGCTCAACATCCAGCCGGTGATTCCGGTTCCCCTCAGCGAGGAGCTGCTGCTGGTCACCCGCACCATCATTCCGGTGGTCAATCAGCCTGCGTCGGCCACCGGTACGAACAGCGCCTTCGGGCTGGGCGACATCAACCCGCAGTTCTACTTCGTGCCGGTGTCCAAGGGGCGCATCACCTGGGGCGTGGGCCCCACCTTCGTGATTCCCTCGGCCACCGACGATGTGCTGGGGCAGGGAAAGTGGAGCGCGGGCCCGGCCGCGGTGGTGGTGGTGACCACCGACCGCCTGGTGTACGGCGCCGTGGGCAACAACGTGTGGTCGTTCGCCGGGGATGATGACCGGCGGTCGGTGAGCCAGTTCCTGGTGCAGCCCTTTGTGAACTACAACCTGCCCAAGGGCTGGTATCTGGTGTCGTCGCCGATCATCACCGCCAACTGGAACGCCCCCGATGGCGAGGAGCGCTGGACCGTGCCCATCGGCGGCGGCATCGGCCGGGTGTTCGCCATCGGCAAACAGAAGGTGAATGCCACGCTGCAGGCCTACTGGAACGTGGTCAAACCCGATGCGGCCGGCGACTGGACCCTCAGGGCCCAGTTCCAGTTCCTCTTTCCCCGCTGAACATCCCCTGCTGAACATCGCCAGCTGAGCAGGCTGCTCCGGCCTGACCACCCCGATCTCTCACCCTCACGGGTTCCGGCCTGATGGAAGACCTCAACCGTTCCGTGATCACGCTGCTGGCGTTGATCAATCCCGTGATCTGCGCGGTGATGCTGCTGGAGCGCACCCCGGGCGTTCCCCACCGCAGGCGCCTGCTGCTGATCGGCAACGTGGTGCTGCGCACAGGCCTGATCCTGCTGGTGAGCGCAGCGATCGGCCCCCAGCTGCTGAAGCGGCTGGGTATATCGCTGGATGTCTTCCAGATCGTTGGGGGTGTGGTGATCACCTCGATCGGGTACGGCATGTTCGCGCCCTCCCCTGCCCCTGCAGCAGCCACGGGGCAGGAGAGCGGCAGCCCGGAGAACGCCTCCCTGGATCCGATCGTGCTGTTCGCCGCCAGCCCCGGCACCATCTCCACCGTGCTGGCCCTTTCCGTGATGCACGGTCCGGATCAGGGGCTGCTCCCCACCAGCCTGGCGGTGCTGATCGCCCTGGCGATCACCGCGGTGGTGATGGCGGTGATGGTGCTGCGGCCCGGGGCCTCCACCCGGAGCAATTCCTCCCTGGTCAGCCGATTCCTCGGGCTGATCCTGATCGCCATGGGGCTGCAGTTCGTGCTCACCAACCTGCGCACGTTCTTCCAGGCCGCCGGCTGAACCGAGGGCCCCCCACCGGAGGTTCGGTAGCGGACGACAGTCAGTAGGTGTAGTTGGCCTCGAACAGCGGCGCCCCGTCGGAGGGCTCCGATCCGGCCACGTAGAAGCCCTGGGCGGCCTGGCCATTCGCCCGCGCCCGGGCCATCAGCGCCTGCTGGCCCGCCGCCACATCTTGGCCGGCCCAGTGCTTCAGACACGACTGCTGCAACGCCCGGCCGTAGGAGAAGCCCAGATGCCAGGGGGCCGGCGAGATCGCCCGGTTGATGCCGTTGAGATACAGGCTGGCCTCCTCCTCGCTCAGCCCGCCGGAGAGGAACAGGATGGACGGCACGCTCACCGGCACCGTGCGCTCCAGGGTGCGCAGGGTGAACTCCGCCACCTGATCGGGGCTGGGTGCACTGGCGCAGCCCATGCCGGGCAGGGTCATGGAGGGCTTGAGCAGGCTCCCTTCCAGGAACACGCCGTTGTGGGCCAGGGCCTCGTACACCAGGCGCAGCACCCACTCCTGCACCGCCGCGGTGGTCTCGATGTCGTGGTCGCCATCCATCAGGATCTCGGGTTCCACGATCGGCACCAGCCCCTCCTCCTGCACCGTGCGGGCATAGCGGGCCAGACCCCAGGCGTTCTCCCGCACGCACAGTTCCGAGGGGGATCCCTCCGGCGAGATCCGCAGCACGGCACGCCACTTGGCGAAGCGGGCGCCGCGGGCGTAGTAGCGGGCGGCCCGTTCCTGCAGGCCCTTGAGGCCGGTGCACCAGCCCTCGCCGGGCAGGCCGCCGGGCAGGGCTTCCACCCCCTGGTCCACCTTGATGCCGGGCACGATGCCCTTGTCCTGGAACAGGCTGATGATCGGGGGCCCGGGCTGGCCGGTGGCATCCACGCTGTCCTGGAACAGGGTTTCCTCGTAGAGGATCACGCCGCTGATGTGGTCCTCCAGGTCCGGCGTGCTGGCCAGCAGGCTGCGGTAGGCGCGGCGGTTCTCCTCGGTGTTCTCCACACCGATGGCGGCAAAGCGCTTGCCCACGGTGCCGGTGGATTCATCGGCGGCCAGCAGTCCCTTGCCCTCGGCGGCCAGGGCGCAGGCGGTGGCGGCCAGGTCGTCGCGGAAGCTGTCGAGGCTCATGGGACCTGGCGCGGAGAACGGCGGAACCGCTTGGCTCCATCCTCTGGCTAGGCGGAGCTGGGGGCGCTGTCAACGCCGCAGTCGGCAGGCCGGCTCCAGCCGTGCTAGAGCAGAGGTCGTTCCCGGAGTGCCGTGATGGCCCCTACGACCTGTGCCTGCCCGCGCTGCAGTTGCCTGGTGTCGCCGGACACCGCCGTGGTGCGCAACAACCTCTCCTACTGCTGTGAGGCCTGCGCCAGCGGGCACCCCAACCACGAGCCCTGTCACGCGGCTTCAGGCGCGGGCTGCGGTTGCCAGTGCGGCTCCTGAGCCGCGGCTGATCCGGCGGCTGATCCGGCCCGATGCCCCTGCCCCCCGACGGTCTGCTGCGGCTCACCCCCCAGGGGCTGCACTGCCCGGCGGCGGACGCCTGGATCGATCCCTGGCGGCCGGTGCCCCGGGCCCTGATCACCCACGCCCATGCCGACCATGCCCGGCCGGGCTGCGGCGAGTACTGGGCGATCGGCGCCAGTGAGACGATCCTGCGCCAGCGCCTCGGCAGCGGCATCACGCTGCTGCCGGTGGAGTACGACCAGACCCTGCGCCTCGGCGGGGCCAGGGTGTCGTTTCACAGCGCCGGCCATGTGCTGGGTTCCGCCCAGATCAGGCTGGAGGCCGGCGGCGAGAGCTGGCTGGTGAGCGGCGACTACAAGCGCTGCGCCGACCCCAGCTGCACCCCCTTCACGCCCGTGCGGGCCGACGTGTTCATCACCGAGGCCACCTTCGGCCTGCCCATCTACCGCTGGCAGAGCGGCGCCGACGTGGCCCGCCAGATCCGGAGCTGGTGGCAGGCCGCGCCCGAGCGGCCCTCCCTGCTGTTCGCCTACGCCTTCGGCAAGGCCCAGCGGCTGCTGGCGGAGCTGCACGCCATCGGCGTGTCCGATGAGGTGCTGCTGCACGGGGCCGTGGAGGCCCTGATGCCCGCCTACCGCGACGCGGGGGTGGCCATGCCCCCCACCCGGCCGGTGAGCGCGGTGGCGAAAGGCGAATCCCTGGCCGGGCGGCTGGTGATCGCGCCGCCGTCGGCCCACCGCTCCGTGTGGATGAAGCGCTTCCGGCTGCCCCAGACGGCCTTTGTCAGCGGCTGGATGGCGGTGCGCGGCGCCCGGCGCCGGCGTGGCTACGAGCGCGGCTTCGTGATGAGCGACCACGCCGACTGGGAGGGGCTGGTGCGCACCGTGCGGGAGAGCGGCGCCCGGCAGGTGTACGTGACCCACGGCAACAGCGACGGACTGGCCCGCTACCTGCGGGAGGTGGAGAGCATCGCCGCCGAGCCGCTGGACGGGCGCTTCCAGGCCGAACGGGGCCAGGAGGAGATGGAGCCGGCAGGATCACCCGCAGGACCATGAGCTGGGGCCGGACCTGCCTGCTCTGGCTGCTGATGATGCTGCTGGAGTCGTTGCAGGGGATCCTGCGGGAGGCGGCGCTGAGCCCCGTGCTGGGCGACAGACCGGCGCGGCAGCTGGGCGTGGTGAGCGGATCCCTGGTGGTGCTCGCCATCGCCTGGCTGAACCGGTGGTGGCTCGGGGCCCTCTCCAGGCGCCAGCGGCTGCTGGTGGGCGCAGCCTGGGTCGCCATGACCCTGGTGTTCGAGCTGGGCCTGGGCCTGGCGCTGGGCGCTGGGGCCGAAAGGCTGCTGGCCGACTACGACCCGCGGCGGGGAGGCCTGCTGGGCTTCGGCCTGCTGGTGATGCTGGCGGCCCCCACCCTCACAGCCAGTGATGGGGGTAGGGCACGGCGGCGGGCCGCAGCCGGTGGAACAGCACGGCGATCAGCACGAGCAGCACCGAGCCGGAAAGGATCGGACTGAGCACGTAGGCGGGCCTGGCATCGAGCAGCACACCGAGCAGGGCCACGGCGCCGGCCGGAGGGTGCAGGCAGCGCAGCCCCTGACCCAGGCCGATGGTGAGTCCCACGGCCACACCCATCACCCAGGGCTGCTGCCCGAGGGCGAGCACACAGAGGGTGCTCACCAGGGCCCCCAGGGTGTTGCCGAGCACGATGTTGCGGGGCTGCGCCAGGGGACTGGCGGGAGCCCCGAACAGCAGCACGGCGGAGGCACCGAAGGGCGCCACCACCAGGGGGTAATGGCTCCAGGCGCCGATCAGCCCCAGGGCGCTGATGGCCAGCGCGGCACCCAGCCAGGCCGACACGATCTCATCGCTGGCGAAGCGGGGCTGGAAGGCACGCCCCCGCTCCCGTTGCAGTCGCAGCCGCCGCACCACCATGGCGCCAACTGTATCAATGGCCACCATTTGGGGGCGAGAAGCTGGGGTGACGGCATCAGGCGGAGCTGGGAGGGCATGGGGGCGCTGCTGGCCTACGTGGTGCTGAAGGGTCTGGAGAGCACGGTGGTGCGGGGCCTGCAGCTGCACGGCGCCCGCCATCCCGTGGATGGGCTCAACCCGATCAGTGCCTGCAACCTGTTCTTCTTCGCCCTGCTGGTGGTGGGGCTGAGCCTGGTGGTGGCCGACCGCCGAAACCTGCGTCGGCAGCTGCCCCGGCTGGGGCGCAGCCAGTGGCAGCTGCTGGGCTTGGACATGCTGGCCGGCAGCCTGGCCGGCCCCCTGGGCAGCTACATGGCGATCGAAAGCATGGCCGTGATCGAGAAGACGCTGGTGTTCAGCCTGGTGCTGCCGGCCTCGGCGCTGTTGTCAGCCCTCTGGCTGGGGGAAACCCTGCCCAGGCGCTTCTGGCTCACCACTGCCGTGATCGGCCTGGGCCTGGTGCTGGCCTCCCATAGCAGCGGCGGGCCGATGGGGATGCACCGGCTAGCTGGCCTCGGCTGGGGCGCCCTGGGCGTGGCCGGCTTTTCCTGCAGCGCCGTCACGGCCCGGCGGCTCGGGCGGGAGGGCCTCGGCATCGGCCTCACCACCGGTCTGCCGTCACTGCTGGCCGCCCTGGTGTTTCTGGCCACCGGCCTGGTGCTGTTCGGGCCGGAGCACTTCACGCACCTACAGCTCTGGTGGGTGGCCGGGGTGATCGGCCTCTATGCCCTGACCATCGTTCTCGGCAGCGAGTGGAGCCTGCGGCTGAGCTACCGCCGCTTCAGCGTGGCCACGGTGGCGGTGGTGGGCTCCCTCACCCTGGTGGTGTCGGTGCTCAGTGCCGCGGCCCTGCTGGGGGAACCCCTGGGCCTGCCGGTGCTCACGGGCACGGCCCTGGTGTTGGTGGGAGTGCTTCTGGCGGTTCGACGTGTGCCCTCCCAGGCCTCGGCCAGTGTCCTTTCAGTCGGTGACGCCGAGGTGGCACCCAACAGGTTGTGTTCACGATGAAGGGGTCGTTTGCCCTGTTGCCATGGTCATGCGTTCTCCATCCCTGGCCCTGAACCGGGCGCGACACCTGGCCGGATTCCTGGCAGGCAGCTTCACCTGCGCGGCACTGCTGGCTCCCCAGGCCGCCTCAGCCGGGCCCTGCACCTTCCTGCAGCCGATCGGCGGCAGCGGCCCAATCGTCAAGAAGCGGGTGCAGCGTCCCAAGGGGCCGATCGGCTCCACGATCGGACGCACCAACTGGAACACCGACTTTGCCGTGGACCGCAGCTACAGCAGCTACAAGCTCTTCTTCACGGCCGATTCCACCGACCAGGGCAGCTATCCGATCGAGGCCTACCTGAAGTTCACCGATGGCAGCAACCTGCGCATCGTGCAGGAAACCATGAAGCCCGCCCTGGGCACCGGCAAGATGTTCGGTCCGTTCAAGGCGGTGCAAGGCAAGCGGGTCAGCCAGGTGAACATCAAGGTGGGCACCGCCAAGGAGCCCGGCTCCACCGGCTTCAGCTACCGGATCTCCGTGCAGGGCTGCCGTTGAGCAGCGCCAGCCCGCCGGGACGGGCGGCCCTGACACGGTGATGTTCCTCCGTGCTGTGCAGCCCTGCGAAGGGCGCTGATGCCGCCGCCTCCGCCGCCATGGTGATGAAGGCACCTGCCCAGCTGCTGTTTCTTCCTGGCGCCTCCGGCTGCACCGCCGTCTGGCAACCCGTGGCGGATCGGCTCCGCCACAGGGCCGATCGGCTGCACCTGGGCTGGCCCGGATTCGGGGAAACCCCGCCGGATCCGGCAGTCCAGGGGTTCGAGGATCTGCTGGGGCTGGTGCTGAACCGTCTGGACCGTCCCACCGCCGTGGTCGCCCAATCGATGGGCGGCGTGCTGGCGTTGCAGGCGGCGCTGCTGCGCCCCGAGCGGATCACCCATCTGGTGCTGGCCGTCACCTCCGGCGGGCTGCCGATGGCCGAACACAGCGCCGCCGACTGGCGCCCGGCGTTCCGCAGCGCCCATCCCAGGCTTCCGCCCTGGTTCGACAACGCGGCCGTGGACCTGTCCGCCCAGCTCCCCGCGGTGGAGATCCCCGCCCTGCTGCTCTGGGGCGATGCCGATCCCATCAGCCCAGTGGCCGTGGGCGAGCGCCTGGCTGCGTTGCTCCCCGCCTCCCATCTGGTGGTGCTGGCCGGCGGCAGCCATGATCTGGTGCAGGAGAAGCCCGCCACGATCGCTCCACTGATCGATCGGCACCTGGGGATTTCTGCGTGAGCAAGACGACCTGCACCTACTGGAATCCGCTGACCCCAGCACATCAGCACCGCTGGCAATGGCTGGACGGCCTCGACGGGCAGGTGGAGCAGCTGATCCTCAGCCATGACCCGGTGACCGGCGAAATCAGCCGCCTCACCCGCTTCCATCCCGGGGCCGACACCCAGCTCTTCGGGGCCACGGTGCATGACCATCCCGAAGAGATCCTGATTCTGAGCGGCCACCTCTGGGATGAAGCCTTCGGGATGTGGCTGGAAACCGGGCACTACGCCAGCCGCCCGCCGGGCGAGGTGCATGGACCGTTCCGCACCGAGGAAGGCTGCCTGGTGCTGGATCTGTCCTTCCCGCAGCGGAGCGTCGAATGAAGCCGAAATGGACGAGGCACCTGATCAGTTCCTGGCCTGAACAGGCGGGTGAACTGAGCGCTGAACAGCACGGTGAGCAGGCCGTGGAAGAACCGACGGACCAGGCCTGTACAACGAAAGTCCGTGAGGCCAAGACGGTTGTCGCTGCCTCGTTTGGATCATGAGCAATCGGGGAGGTGCATGAGGATCCTGGTGTGCATGCACGGGGAATCAGGGCACCACATGGGCACGTTTCGCCTCGCCAAAGCTCTGATGGCACGCGGTCACGCAGTGACCTATCTCGGCAATCCCAACGTGAGCAGTCTGGTGCAGGAGCAGGGCTTTGCCTTCATCCCCTTTCCCCCTGAACCCACACCTGGAGGCGAAGGTGCTCAGTCCCAGCCGGACAGGACGGTCAAGACGAGGTGGTGGTCACAACGGTGGAGAAATGAGATGGCGTTTCGCCGCTACACCCAGATGCTCGTGGATGGAACCCTGGATCAGCGCATGGCTTCAGGCCATCCCGATCTTGTGTTGTGTGATGCATTTCTCTGGTCGGTCGCGTTACGGGCGCTGTCCATGCAGATTCCGACAATTCAGATGTCCACATCCCTCTTTACGTCCTTCAATTCGCAAATTCCACCTGCCATCACTGCCATGCCGCCGGCGAGGGGACCATGGTCTGCACGGTTGATCTCCATGGCCTGGGTGTGGATGCACCTGAAGCATGTCGTCACCAAACGGTGGGCATCGGTTCTGCTGGGCTCCTACCGGGCTCCGCTCCGCATGCACCACCTCACAGCAACGTTCCACTGGGTTGCCCGGCATTCCGGTCGACAGTGCAAGCACAACAGGGACTATGTCCTGGATGAGATTGGCCCCCATCTGATCTTGCCTGAAATCGTGCTCTGCCCCAAAGCCTTTCAGTTCCCAGGAAAGCTGCCGGCGCACAGACATTACTACGGTGACTTCATCGACCTTGACAGACAGGAGCCCGATCTTCCGTTTGATCCTCGTCACAAAACCATTGTGTTCTGCTCGCTCGGAACGAGTGCAAGGTCTTACAACGGTGCCAGAAGATTCTTTACAGCTGCAGCGCTAGCCAGCCGACACCACCCCGAGTGGTTCTTCGTGGTTCACATCAGCGATGCTGACTTGATTGAGCACTTCACCAGCACAGAGAATCTGTTGATCCTGCCATGGGTGGCGCAGCTTTCATTGCTGAGACACACTGCCGTGATGGTGACGCATGGCGGTCTCAATTCAATCATGGAATGCATACACAATCAGGTTCCCATGGTGATCGTTCCATGCGCCAGGGATCAACCCGGCAATGCAGCCCGGGCCGCATTCCATGGCATTGCCGTGAGGGCGGAGATCAGACACCTCGATTCTGCTCACCTCAGCCAGTTGATTGCCAAGGCTCTCCAGGATCAAACCATGAAGGAATGCCTCAAGCAGATGAAAGCATCGATTCAATCAGGAGAAGGCATTGATGACGCTGTGGAGTTCATCGAGTCGATGGCCACTGGCCCTGCCATGCCTGCGATGTGATCACCGGGCACCGCCCGGGCGATGACAGCGCTGGGGGCAGCCCTTACGATCCCATGGGGTGGGCGGTGATGGACCCAAACGAGCAGTCCCCCGTTCGCGATGGTCTCCAACCTTCCGGTGAGTTTTGCACCCCGAACAATCTGTCCGCATCAGACAGTGCCCGCCCTGTGAATGAGTCTTCCGCGGACCAGAGTTCCGGCAACGTTTCCGAGGGGTGGCCTGATGCTTCGGTCACAGCACGGGCCCTGCAGGCTCACCTGCGCTACGAACAGATCATCGATGCCATTCTGAGCGGCTACGCCGAGCGCCCTGCTCTGGCGGAGCGTTCCTACCTGGTGCGGCCGGACCCGAGCACAGGTCAAACGGTGCGTGTCCACGAGCAGGCCTTCCGCTCGATCAGCTACCGAACCCTGCAGGAACGGGTTCATGCCCTCACCATGGCCTGGCGCCTTCATCCCGATAGCCCGGTGCAAGCGGGAGCCTTCGTGGTGCTGGTGGGATTTGCCAGCATCGATTACGCCGTTCTTGATCTGGCACTGGCCTACACCAAGGGCGTGCCGGTGCCCCTGTCACCGAACCATTCCAGCGAGGACGATGACGCCATCCTCGGCACAGTCCAGCCCGTCACTCTGGCGGTATCGATCAGTGAGTTCTCTGGCTGTGTCGACCTGATCGCCCGATCGACGTCGATCCGAACTGTGATCGTCTTTGACCTTGACCCTGCCGTCGACTGCGAGCGCGCCGCACTGGAGAGCGGCATCCGGGCACTCAACGAGAAGGGGTCAGACGTTGTCGTTCAGACACTGCAGGATCTGATTGACGTTGGGAGAGACGCAGAGTTCAGCTTCCTGCCGATCCAGGCGCAGGATCAAGATGACCTGGCACTTCTGATTCACACATCCGGCAGCACAGGCACACCCAAGGGAGCCTGCATCTCATCCCGTGCACTGATCAACACCTGGCGCCATGTTTCCGGTCCCTATCCAAAAGTGACCGTGGTTCTGGCACCCTTCCACCACATGATGGGACGAGACTCGATGATCACGGCATTGGGCGCGGGCGGCACCGCCTACTTCACGCTCAGGCCTGACCTTTCGACCGTGATTGAAGACATCAGACTGGCACGGCCCACAGGCCTGGTGCTGTTTCCCCGCCTCTGCGAAGTGATCGAACACCACCTGACTACTGCGCCGGAGTATTCAGGCAACGAGATCCTCGGAGGCAGACTGCAATCCATTGTGGTGGCCTCGGCTCCGATCACGCCACGCTTGAAGGCATCCCTGGAGTGCCTCCTTGGGGTGCCTGTGAGCGAAGGCTACAGCAGCACGGAAACAGCCAGTGGCGGGCTGGCGATGAATGGACTGCTGAACCGCAACAACATTCTCGCGTATCGCCTTCGCGATGTGCCCGAGGCAGGGTATTCAGTGAATGATCGGCCCTTTCCGCGCGGAGAACTCTGCGTGAAGACCCGCTTCGGTATCTCAGGCTATTTCAGAAATCCAGAGGCCACTGCAGAGCTGTTCGACGACGATGGCTTCTATTGCACCGGTGACATCGTTGAAGAGCGGGCCCCCGATCAAATCGCCATCATCGACCGGCGAAAGAATGTCATCAAGCTGGCGCAGGGTGAATATGTCGCTGTGGGCAGGCTGGAACAGCTTTTCCAGGAAGGTTGTGGTTGCGTGCAGCAGATTCACCTCCACGGCGACAGCACAAGGGCCTATCTGCTGGCAGTCGTGGTACCTGATCGCAACACCCTTGCACCGCCCGGGTCACGGCAGGCCAGTGAGGCCGAGTTAAAGGCACGGGTGCGCGAGGAGATTCTCACCTTGGCAAACCAACGGGAGCTGCGCGGCTTCGAGATCCCTCGAGACCTGATCCTGGCGGAGGAACCCTTCTCCCAGCAGAACGGTCTGCTGTCGTCCTTGGGTAAGCCGATCCGCCCGGCCATCCGCGCGCGCTACCGCAGCCGGCTGGAGAGCCTGTATGCCAGCCATGAGGCCACCCGAGGCACTGAGCTCGAGGCCATCAGAGCGTCAGCTGGCGCGGTGGATGTGGAAACCACCCTGTTGGCGCTGCTGAGCAGCACGCTGGGTGTGGTGTGTGGGGCTGCCGATCGGCAGACGAGTTTCCGCGAGCTGGGGGGCGACTCCCTGGCCGCTGTGCAGCTGGCGATGGAGATCAAGAAGCAGTTCGGGGTGGGGCTGGAAGGGAGCCAGATTCTCGGGCCGGGCGGCACGGTGGAAGCGTGGGCGCGGAGGATCCACACCGCCTCCATCCAGCAGGCCCCGCACCAGCGGGTTGGCAGTCCCCTCGCCGCCATTCCGGCCGAGGGGTGGCTGAAGCCGGACCACTACAGGCTGGAGAACCTGATCGGGATTCCCATCGGTACACCCTCAGCCGAGGTGGCCAGGCCCACAGGCGGGCCCCCTACGGTTCTGCTCACCGGTGCCACCGGTTTTCTGGGGGGGCGCTTGTGCCTGGAGTGGCTGCAACGGCTGGCTGGCCAGGGGGGCAGGCTGATCTGTCTGGTGCGCCCCTCGAACAGCCATTCCGCCTGGGAGCGACTGAGGAACCGCTTCTCCCATCTGGAACCCGAGCAGGTGGCACGCTTCCGCGAGCTGGCGGGAAGGCATCTGGAGGTGATTCCGGCGGACATCGGAGAGCCCGGCCTGGGGCTTGAACCGGGTTGCCAGGAGCGGCTCGCCACTGAGGTGGACGCGATCTGTCACTGCGCAGCGGAAGTGAATCACCGGCTGCCCTATCGCCACCTCTACCGGCCCAATGTGATCGGCACCGCGGAGATCATTCACCTGGCGATCACGACGCGGCTGAAATCGGTGGACTTCATCTCCAGCATCGGGGTGGCTTCCCTGCCCCGGCGGCCGGGAGGGAGCATCCCGGTGGAGGGCGGCTACGCCCGGGGCTACTTCGCCAGCAAGTGGGCTTGCGAGCAACTGCTGCGCTCCACCCATGACTGCACCGGTGTGCCCGTACGGGTGATTCGGCCCAGCCTCATTCTTCCCGATCGTGTGCTGGCCGGGGAGATGAACCCGGACGATCTGCTTTCAAGACTGCTGTACAGCATCCTGGTGACCGGGATCGCCCCCGGGTGCTTTGGGGAGGAGTCGCAGAACAGTGGACGATCGGGGTTCTCGGTGCAGGGCCTCCCCGTCGACCAGTTGGCGCAGACCATCCTTGCCCTCGGGGAAGCGCGCACGGAGGGATTTCATGTGCTCAACCTCAACGCTGACAGTGGCAGCGGTGTTCCCCTGGATGCCATCCTCCAGGACATCGCCGCCAAAGGAATCAGGCTGCGACGGGTGGAGGGCTATGACCTCTGGCTCGACGCGATCACAACCCGCCTGCGTCGCCTGCCAGCCGAGCAACGGGCCCGTTCCCTGCTGGATGTGGCGGAAGCCTATGCAGGATCAGCAGGCCAGACAACGCAGAGCAGCGGTGAAATGCAGGCGGGCAGCAGCTCCTGCCCGGAGGAGATCACCAGCCTGCAACCGGACTTCAGTAGGGCCTACAGGCGCAAGATCGTGGATGATCTGGCTCGGTGGGGGCTGATCGAGCCTCCAGGACCCGTGGATCAGTGAGGCTTCTCGAGGGGCTCCATCTCGGACAGCGGTCTGCCGGCGATCGCCTTGGGGTAGGCGTTGATCGCCGGATCGATCACCACTTCCAGAAGAAAAGCGGAATCGGGATCCGTCATCATCGCCGCCAGGGCCTGCGGCAGTTGGGCCTCCTCCGCCACCAAGGCTGAGGGCAGGCCATAGGCCGAGGCAACCGCCGTGAAGGAAGGGGCGTCGTAACCCCAGATCGTGGACTGATAGCGGGCGTTGAAGGCCACATCCTGGATCTGGCGCACCATGCCATGACACTGGTTGTTGATCACCACCATCTTGATCGGCAGGCGATTGCGCCTGATCGTCTGCAGCTCCTGAAGGTTGATCTGAAATCCACCGTCGCCAGCAATCACCACCACCGGATGCCGGCCTGCAGCGAGACAGGCACCGATGGCGGCAGGAAGCGCAAAACCCATCGCCCCCATGCCACCCGAGGTGAGGAAGCGCTGGTGCTCCCTCAGTTGCAGCGACTGGGCCGCCCACATCTGATGCTGGCCCACATCCGCCACGAAGGCCGCGGCATCAGGGCACGCCGCCGAAAGGTGGTGCATGAGGCTGTTGGGATTGATCCCGCTCACGGTGCCCACCTCCCCTGAATCCGGCCATTGACGGCGGCAGCTCACCAGGTGGTCACGCCAGGCGCCGCAGTCCAGTGGGAGAAAGGGAGAACGCAGACCACAGCGCAGAAAGGCGCCGAGATCCATTCGGAGGGTGCTGCACTGCTTCACCCTGTTGTTGAGCTCGGCGTCATCGCAGTCCACATGATGCAGGACCCGCCGGCCACGGAAGAGGGTGGTGTCATTGCCGGTCTGACGGCTATCCAGACGGCTACCCAGAACCAGCAGACAATCACTGTCACACAGAGCGATGTTGGCCCAGCGATTGCCATACAGACCGATCAGACCAATCCTGTTGGGATCGTCAGAGGGGAGCACATCCACGCCCATGAGGGAATGCACCACAGGCACATCGAGCGCGGCCACGAAGCGGCGGAATGGCTCGATCGCGCCCGACACCCGGATGCCGCCGCCAGCCAGGATCAAGGGGCGCTCGGCGTGGGCCAGATCGGCCAGCGCAGTCTCAAGGAAGGCCTCAGCCTCGGGGGTGGAGTCCGCCTCGCCACCGGACGTGGTCGAGCCGGAAGCGGAACCGGAGCACCAGGCGGGCTCGGGAAGGTCCGCCACCTGCACCTCCATCGGCAGATCCAGGAGCACCGGTCCGGGCCGGCCACGCAGGGCCAGATCAAAGGCGTGCTCAAGAACCTGCGGCAGGTCGGAAGGATCGTCCACCAGAATCGCAGCCTTGGTGATCGGTCGTGCCATGGCCACGATGTCGGTTTCCTGGAATCCGAGCTGCCGGACCGGAAGGTCACCTTTGCGTTCGTCCCGGTTGATCTGGCCGGTGATGAACAGCGCGGGAGTGGAGTCGAAGTAACAGCTGCCGATGGCGGTGAGCAGGTTGGTGGCGCCGGGACCGCTGGTGGCCATGGCGATGCCAGGCAGACCGGTGTGCCGGGCGAAGCCCTCGGCCGCAAAGCCAGCACCCTGCTCGTGGTGCATGCTGATGATGTGGATCGAGGTGTGGAGATGGAGAGAATCCAGCAGGTAGGTGATCGTGCCGCCGATCAGTTCGAACACATGGGTGATGCCCCGGTGTTCGAGATACCTGGCCAGCAGATCCGATCCCTTCATGATGGGAAGCGTGGGTTGAATGGGGGCGAGGCCATTTAGCGCACTCCGCCGGTGGGGTGGATGGTTTCCCCGGTGAGCCAGCGGCTCGCCGACGACGCCAGAAACAGCACCACCGGGGCGATGTCCTCCGGCGTGGCCACACGACCGAGCGCTGCCTTCGCCTTCCACTCCTGCTCCAGCTGCTCGGTGACAAACCCGGCGGCCCGGGTTCCCTCCGTGATCACCAGGCCTGGGTTGATGGCATTGACCCGGATGTTCCTGGGGGCCAGCTCTTCGGACAGGGTGCGGGTCAAGGCGTCGATGGCCCCTTTGGTGGCGCTGTAGACCACGCTGCCCGCGGCACCCTTGGTGGCGGCCAGGCTGCTGATGTTCACGATGCTGCCGCCATCGGATGGGAAGCGGCTGCAGGCAGCCTGGCAGCAGAGGATCGCGCCCAGAACGTTGATGCGGAAACTGTGATCGAAGTGGGCTGGCGTCACCTCCTGCAGGGGGGTGGTGACGTAGATACCGGCGTTGTTGACCAGAACATCCAACCGGCCGCCGAAGGCGTCGTCGGCTTCACGGAAGAGCCGTTCGACGCCAGCCGCATCCCCCACATCGGCCTGGATCGCCACGGCCCTGCCCCCTCGGGCCTCGATGGAGCGCACCACGGCATCCGCCCCGCCTCTGTTGCTGGCATAGTTCACGATCACGGCGGCGCCTGCTTCACCGAGCTGCTTGGCCACAGCCGCTCCGATGCCCCGGGAAGCGCCGGTGACGAGGGCCACCTTGCGGTGCAACACGGCGGAGTGCGGCTGGGTCATCGAAGGGCTGAGGGTCGCTTGCCCGCGAGCCAGTGGCGTTCGATCTCCTCGAGGCTCTTGCCCCGGGTTTCGGGCATGAACGCATACCAGAAGGGGATGCCCAGGGCCGTGATCGCGGCATTGATGGAGAACACCGTGGCCAGCCCAACCGCCTCAACCAGCGTGGGGAACACGAAGGAGGCCACCATGCCGCAGAGCAGCTGGAACGCGATCACGAAACCGATGGCGCGATCTCTCACAGCCTGGGGATAGATCTCGGAAATCACCATGCCGCACACGGCGCCAATGCTGAGCGAGAACGAGGTGACAAACAGAATGAAACAGGCCAGCACAAGATATCTAGCGGAGGCAGAAACAATTGCCGGTCCACTGAAGATGAAGGCAAATCCCAGGGAACTGGCCAGTATCCCCAGAATGCCCAGCAGGAAGAGCTTGCGGCGGCCGATCCGATCCACCACCAGGAAGGAGAGCAGGGTCATCAGCAGCCCGAACACACCCACCCCGATGGTGGTGAGCAGGCTGGCAGTGGTGGGATCCTGCACACCGCAGGCCTGAAAGATCGTGGGGCTGTAATAGGTGACAATGATGATTCCCGTGCATTCCTGGAAGAACACCAAGGCCAGACCGATCAGCAGCGGCGGTCGCACCGTGCTGGAGAACAGCCCCATTGCTTTGACCTGACCCGTTGGTTGCTGAGCCGCGGTGGTGATGCGCGCAATCTCCCGGTCGGGATCGGCGACGCAAAGCCTGGCGAGCATGAGCCTGGCGGTGCTGAAGCGGGACTTGGACAGCAACCAGCGGGGCGATTCAGGCAGAAACAGCGTGCCGATCCCCATCATCAGGGCCGGTACGGAACCCAGGTAGAGCATGGCTCGCCATCCTTCCGGGTTGGGCATCAGGGCCGTGTTGGCGCCATAGGCAGCCAGCACGCCGATACAGACCGCCAGATGCTGAATCCCGTTGAGCCGGCCGCGAATGGCGGCTGGAGAGATTTCGGAGATGTAGAGCGGCACGATGCTGGCGGTGACACCAGTGGCAACCCCGGTGACCAATCGGCCCAGCACCAGGATCGGCACGGACTCGGACAGGCCCGAAACAGCTGAACCCACAATCAGCAGCACGGTGGTGGAGAGCAGAATCGATCGCCTGCCGAACACCGCCGCCAGATGACCACCCAGGTACGAACCGAGGATCGCTCCCACCAGCACTGAACTCACCACGAGCCCGCTGGTGAGTGGGGTCAGGGAGAAGACACTCCGAATCTGCAACAGAGCGCCCGCAATCACCGTGAGGTTGTAGCCGAAGAAGATCCCCCCGATGGTCACCACACTGGTGGCCAGGGTGGCGGCAATCTCATAACCCTCATCGCTGGTACCCAGCCTGTGCCACAAGCGCCGGATCTGGGAGAACCGCAGCCGCCTGGTTTCGGGCACCAGGCGCCAGCACAGGGGGATCCCCGCCACCGTGGCTGCCAGGGAAATCCAGTACACCGTGAGCGTGTCGGACGATGAGCGAACCGACAGTGCGGCGAACACCATGAAGGCGTTGAGCACCCAGTTCACGGTGATCGGGATGCTCATCGAGATCCCGCGGATCGCCAGGGGGTAGATCTCCGCCACAAACAGCCAGGGGATGGGCCCCAGGCTGATGGCAAAGCAGAAGACGTAGCCGATCATCAGCACGGGCCTGACCGCATCGGGTGCCAGGGTTCCACCGGCCTCGGCGATGAGGCCCATGAGGCAGAGGGCCAGGGCAGCCATCCCCCCGAGCAGCAGGGGTCTGCGCCCGATCCGGTCCACGAGCGCGATGAACACCACCGTGCCGAGGAGGTTCACGATGCCGATGGCGATCACCAGATTCCAACCCGGTGGTGTGGCGCCGAACAGGGAGCCGTCACCTGCCTTCTGCAGAATGAAGTTGATTCCACTCAGCTGCTGCACGCTGAACAGGAGAACGCCGATGCCGAGAAGGCGCCGGTTCGATGGCTGCAGCAACTGAACGAGTCCGTGGCGATCAGTGTCGGCAAGCCCGGCGTTGATCTCGGCGATCTCGCTGGAGGCGTTCATTCCCAGCACGTTGGCGAGCACGTCGGCCGCCTGCTCACCATCCCCCTGCTTCACCAGCCAGGCGGGCGATTCCGGCAGGAGGATCGCACCAAGGCTCACGATCACCGCCAGGATTCCACTCACCGTGTAGAGCTGAGAGAGGGTGGGAGTGGTCAGCCAGCCGTTCTCAAAACCGAAGGCCAGCAGGATGCCCAGGGTGATGCTCAGCTGATTGAGGGACACCAGGGCACCCCGGTTGCGGGGCCGCGAGATCTCGGCGATGTAGAGGGGGATCGCCAGCGACGTGACACCCACGATCGATCCCAGCAGAAAGCGCGCCAGAAGCAGCTCTTCAAAACGCCCGGAAATCGCGCAGGCGAAGCCGAAAAAGGCGTAGCAAGCTGCTGCCGCTGTGATCACATCCTTGCGGCTGAGCACATCGCTGAAGCGGCCCATGAGCATGCCGCCCAGGATCGCCCCAAGGAAGAAGGCGCCACTGAGTGCATACTGCGATGTGAGGTCGAGCGACCAGTCGTCAGCGGCGGTGGTGGCCACCAGGCCCAGGGTTGTGGCGTTGTAGCCGAACAACAGGCCGCCGAGAGAGGCCACCCAGGCCAGCAGCCACAGCCTGGCGGAAGTCCACCACGTGGGTGAGGGCCGCCTGGGCATGGGCATGGGAGGGGAGGAGTCGATCGGGTTCAGCGCATCGAGGCAGCAGGTGTGGGTGCCGGCCTGCCGATCGTGCCGGTCTGGAGGTTGTGGCGCGCCATCTCGATCAGCGCCATGCGGCTGTTGAACAGCGACTGCGCATCCATGTCTCCCTGCCCCGCGCAGAGGCAGTTGAGGCTGGTGATCAGCAGATCACGATGCTCCCGCAGGATCTGGAGATTTCCATACTCCTCCTTCTGATGGCAGGTTTCGGCGTACTGACAGGGTGCATAGGTTTCCTGCCGCAGGGGGGGGACAAAGCCAGGATCCAGCACCGATCCAAGCCGACCCTTCTGGATGTCGGCATAGCTGGTGCAGGGGTAGACATCGCCCCAGTTGTCCACGATCAGATAGTCGTGGCCAGCTGAGCAGAGCCGTCCCGTGCCGCCATAGAGCCCCACCAGCAGTGCGGCAAGGAACCTCAGTTCCCGGCCCAGGGGCCCACTGTCTGCCACCGTTCTGAGGATGGCCGGACCGGCATCGCCTTCCAGCACCGCATCGATGGGGTCGCAGCTGAGGAAATGGCGGGCCCGCTTGTCCACGTCCACGCGAGCACTCATCTCCTGCGTGGCGGGGACATCAAATCCTGGGAACTTCAGATCAGCGGAGGTGGGGATGGCCGCTTGGGAGCAGCGATCCAAGGCGTCATGAATCAGATCGACATTGTCAGCTGAGAGCAGGGTGTTCACCACCACACCAAACCCCAAACCGGAAGCGAAGAGAACATTCTCCAGGAAGTCGTCCAGGCTGATTTCGGTGTGATGAAACGTGCAGAACAACTTCAGCTTCTCAGGCACAAGCCGATGGACAAGGCTCGGAAGCTGCTTCCTGAGCAGGGACGCATTGGTCTGTACTTCCACAAAGTGGATATTGGACTGCTGGGTGAGCCAAACCAGGTCCTCGATAACGTCCGCATTGAGGAAGGGCTCACCATGCACGTCATAGCGAAGGCCGACTTTGAATGGCAGTGATGCAGCCCAGGTGATGGACTTCCGCGCCATCTCCCTACCAACGTCCGTTCCCCACACATTGCGTTTGGCCCCAGTGCTGTAATCAACACCGCTCACCTGACTCTGTCCTGCGGCTGCAACGCAGTACTGGCAGCTGAAGTTGCATTTCAGCATGCGCACGGAGACGCGGATCTTCAGAAAGTGATCACCATCGGGAGGAAACATGACGGGAGAAGTCATTTCAGGCGGGCGGACAGGCAAGCGGGAAGAAGAGCAGTGAGTGCAGGAAGAGTGATCACAGGAACTAATCAGCAAGCTTCACCACGATCTTGCAATCCGTGCTTGCAACCACATCGGGCTGGGAAAGCACAATTTGCAACTTGTCCAAGCCCTCCAAGGTGGTGGTGATGATGGAATCCAGAGGCAAGTGACCCGACAAGCACAGCTCGATCAACCGTTCGTACACGCCACCGAGATGGCCTCGCAGGCCCATCACACTGATGGCATTGGTGATCATGTGATCAACGGCATCAATCGTGAGTGGTTGTCCTCCCCGACCCAGCAGCGCAACCCGCCCGCAGGCCGCGATCTGCCGGAACACCCTGTTGATGTTGGACAGGTCTCCCGAGGCCTCGATCACAACGTCCCAGCCATGGGCAGGCGTGGTGAGCTCATCAGCGGAGCTGGCTGCCTGATCGGCCCACCGGCCTGCGAACTGGCGCCGGTATGGCGACGGTTCCACCATGGCGACGGAGGAGGCGCCATACACCTGCCTGGCGACGATGGCGCAAAGCAGCCCGATCGGACCGGCGCCGAAGATCAGAACCTTGTCACCCGGGGTGATGCGAGTGTTCATGCCGCAGAGGAGCGCAACCCCCGCCGGCTCGAGACAGGCAGCCATCTGAAGTCCCTGGTCAGTCTGACCGAGCTCGCTGATGTTCACCGTGGAGCGCGCCGGAACATCAGCAATGGTGCTGAACAACCCATCCTGCTCCATTCCCAGCAACACGGCTTTCTGGCACTGGTTAAAGCATCCGGATCGGCAGGAGCGGCACACACTGCAGCTCAACACGGATTCCGGGGCGAGAATGTCGCCGACCCGAAAGGCACCCACATCGGCGCCGACGCCGATCACTCTGCCGATGCCTTCATGGCCGAGCACGCGTCCTTCGGCAGGAATGTGGGCTGGAGCGGAGCAGCGCAGGAATCCCTGCTCATCCCTCTGGGTCATGTGCAGATCGGTACCGCACACCCCCACGCGCAGCATCTGCAGTCGCACATGATCCGGCCGCAGTGGCCGGAGGCCGCGATCCTCGATGGTGATGTGAGGATGCTTGTATCTCAGGTTGGCCTGACGGGAACCGTTGGAGGGAAAGGCCTCTGTCGCACGAAGCACCAGGCTGGCTGTAGTGGATTCCGCGATCATGAAGTGTGAGGGGAGAATCCAGCCTGCAGGCCTGTGTTGATCAAAGCCGCCGTGTTGCTCAAGCAGGTGCAAAGAGGCAACACAGCCGAATCACTGGCGCTGATCGATGGGGATTGATGCAACGCAATTGGCTTGCATCTGGGGAGAAAACTTCAGAACACCCCTTGGCAACGTCATGCTGATTGCGGGGTAAGGGGCTGTCAACTGCATGGCGCTCGGAGCATGGCACTCGGACGGCGCAGGTCCATCGCCGTAGGGTCGAGATGTGAGGGAGGGCGAAGGATGGCGTTCCCGCAGTTGCCGCTGCTGCCACCACGGCATTCCCGCACCTGGCTGCTGGTGGGCGGCGGCGCCGTGGCGGTGGCCCTGGCAGCCGTGGCGGCCCGCGCTGTGCTGGAGCGCTTGGTCTCTCCGCCGCCAGAAGCGGCGCCGGAGGTACAGCAGCCGATCCGCACCGTCACCGCCCTGGGCCGGCTGGAGCCGATCAGCGAGCTGCGCACGATCGCGGCGCCCACCACCGGGCCTAGCCAGCCCACCCTGCTGAAGCTGCTGGTGGATCGCGGAGATTCCGTGCAAGCGGGCCAGCTGCTGGCGGTGCTCGACAACCAGCCCCAGCTGGACGCGGCCGTGAACGCCGCCCGCGCCGAGGTGAACCTGGCCCGCTCACGGCTGGCCATCGCCCGCGCCGATGCCGGCAGCGGCGAGGCGAGCCAGCTGGCCAAGGTGCGCTCGCTCGAGGCCCAGCAACGAACGGCAGCCACCGAGGCACGGCGCTACCAGAGCCTCTACGCCAGCGGCGCCGTGTCGGCGGAAGACCGGGACAACCGCCAGCTCACGCTCGACACGGTGACCGCGGCGCTGCAGGAGGCCCGGGCCCTGCTGGCCCGGCAGCAGGCCCGCAGCACTGCAGGTGCCGGCGGGGTGGACCTGGATGTGGAGGCGGCCCAGCGCAGCCTCGAAGCGGCCGAGGCCAACCTGGGGCGGGCCGTCGCCAGCCGCGACGACAACCTGATCCGCGCCCCGATCGCCGGCACGGTGCTGCAGGTGTTCGCCCGTGCCGGCGAGGCCCCCGGCGCCCAGGGGATCCTGCAGCTCGGCCAGGTGGGCCGTATGCAGGTGGTGGCGGAGGTGTACGAGAGCGATCTGCCCCGGGTGAAGCCGGGCCAGCCGGTGCGGATCACCAGCCCGGCCCTGGAGCAGCCCCTGGAGGGCCGGGTGGGGCAGATCGGCGCCATCGTGCTGCGCCAGACCGTGATCAACACCGACCCCAGCGCCAACACCGACAACCGGGTGGTGGAGGTGCGGGCACCGCTCACGCCCGAGAGCAACCAGGTGGCGGCCCGCTTCACCAACCTGCAGGTGCGGGTGGTGATCGGGCCATGAGAACGCCGCTCGGCTGGCTGCAGCTCCGCCACGACCGCGGCCGCTTCCTGGTGGCCCTGGCCGGCATCGCCTTCGCCGACCTGCTGATGTTCATGCAGCTGGGCTTCCAGGCGGCCCTGTACGACAGCAACACCCGCCTGGACCGCTCCTTCCAGGCCGATGTGGTGCTGATCAGCCCCCGGGCCCTGAACCTGCAGAACCTCTCCACCTTTCCGCGCCGCCGGCTGCTGCAGGCCCTGGATGTGCCCGGCGTGGCCGACGCCCAGGGGCTGTACATCCGCACGGTGACCTGGCGCAATCCCCAGACGCTGCGCACCGCCACGGTGCAGGTGCTGGGCTTCGACCCGGATGCCGATGTGCTGCGCCTGCCGGAGGTGCGCGCCCAGGCCGATCTGCTCAAGCTGCCCGACACAGTGCTGTTCGATCGGGGAGCCAGGGGCCAGTACAGGGAAGCGATCGCCCGGATCGATCGGGGCGAACGGGTGACCACCGAGATCGAGCGGCGCACGATCACCGTGGGCGGGCTGTTCCGGCTGGGGGCCTCCTTCGGGGCTGACGCCACCTTGATGGCGAGCGACCAGACCTTTCTGCGCCTGTTCCCCAAGGTGAGTGCCGGCAGCGTGAGCGTGGGCCTGATCACGCTGGCGCCGGGTGTGGCCGCCGAAGCGGTGGTGGAGGCCCTGCGCCGCCACCTGCCGGGCGACGTGCAGGTGCTCACCGATGCCGACTTCGTGCAATTCGAGGAGAACTACTGGCGGATGGCCAGCCCGGTGGGCTTCATCTTCGGCCTGGGCACGGCCATGGCCTTCGTGGTGGGCGTGGTGCTCGTGTATCAGGTGCTCTCCACCGATGTGAATGCCCATCTGCAGGAATACGCCACCTTCAAGGCGATGGGCTTCCGCAACCGCTACCTGCTGCTGGTGGTGGTGGAGCAGGCCCTGATCCTGGCGGCGCTGGGCTTCATCCCCGGGGCCCTGATGCCGCTGTGGCTCTATGCGGTGGCGGCGAAGGCCACCACCCTGCCGATCGCGATGACGCTGCAGCGGGCCGTGGTGGTGTTCGTGCTCACCTTGGCGATGTGTCTGGCCTCGGGGGCGATCGCCACCCGACGGCTGCAGGCGGCCGATCCGGCCGAGCTGTTCTGAGCGGGGGCAGCACCATGGCCAACGCGATTGCGATTGAGGGGCTCAACCATCACTTCGGTCGGGGGGCGGTGCGGCGCCAGGTGCTGTTCGAGGTGCGCCTGGAGGTGGCGGCGGGGGAGATCGTGCTGCTCACCGGCCCGTCCGGATCGGGCAAAACCACCCTGCTCACCCTGATCGGCGGGCTGCGGGCTGCCCAGGGCGGCTCGCTGCTCGTGCTGGGCCGGCAGCTGGTGGGTGCCAGTGCGCTGGAGCTCACCCTGGCTCGGCGCGAGCACGGCTACATCTTCCAGTCGCACAATCTGCACCGCAGCCTCACCGCCAGCCAGAACGTGCGCATGGCCCTGGAGCTGCGCGGCAGCCTGAGCGCGGCTGAGATGGACCGCCGCTCCCGTTCCATCCTGGAGAGCGTGGGGCTGGGCGATCACCTGGACGTGAAGCCCGCCCGGCTTTCGGTGGGGCAGAAGCAGCGGGTGGCGGTGGCACGGGCCCTGGTGGGGGAGCCCCCGCTGCTGCTGGCTGATGAACCCACCGCCGCGCTCGACAGCCGCTCCGGCCGCGAGGTGGTGACGCTGATGCAGCGCCTGGCGCGGGAGAAGGGCTGCACGATCCTGCTGGTGACCCACGACAGCCGCATCCTCGACATCGCCGATCGCACCCTGGAGCTGGAGGACGGACGCCTGCACTGAAGACCGTTCGGCAGAACGTTCGGCAGACCGTTCGGCGGGACTCCCGCGTGAGGTGTTACTCCACCCGGAAGGTCACGCCCATCACGGCGGTGATGTCCTTCTCGATGGTGGTGGTGTCATAGGAGCCGTAACTGCTCATCTCGGTGGAGTTGGGCACGGTGATCTGGAAGGAGCCAGTGTCGGCCTGGGTGATCACGCCGATGCGGGAGCCGGCCTGACGGGCGATCTCCCGCGCCCGCTCGCGGGCATCGCGGGTGGCCTTGGCGAGCATGTCCACCCGCTTCTCGGAGAGCTTGGTGTAGGTGTAAGCCGGATCATTGATGGTGAGCGGCACACCTTCGCCCACCAGCTGACCGATCTGCTGGGCCACGGCGGCCACCTTGGCCACATCGGGCGTGCTGATGCGGATCGGCTGGCGGGTGGTGTAAGTGACGGACTGCAGTTCCCCCGTGCGGGAGTCACGCACTTCTGAGCGTTCGGACTTGATCGGCTGGCGGCTGACGGCGTCGTCGGCGATGCCCTGCTGGCCCAGGAAAGCGAGGGTGCGCTCCACCTGGGGCTGCAACTGCTGATAGGAGGCCTGCAGCGATGGAGCGCTCTCGGCCACCTCCACCGTCCAGTCGGCGTAGTCACTGGTGATGCGCTCGGTGCTGGCACCGGTCACGGTGATGGTGTCGTTGCCGCGGCGAATGCCCTTCACCAGCATGGAGGTGGACAGCACCAGCCCCGTGGCCAGCACGGCCATGGCAAACACCAGCGGCGGTGTACGGCGCAGGGTGGTCACGAGGGGAGAGAAACGGCCCATGGCCAGAGGCAGCGGGTGAACTCTTGCCTCAGTGTGACCACGCCGGCACCGCCGGCCACGCCAGTGGCCACTTGCCCATCTGGTAGCCACAGACACAGGTGGTTGGCGGACCCGCGGAAGAACCCGGGGGCTGTGGCTAGGGTGAGCCTCAATGCCAGTAGGGCACTTGATTGCCTAGACCAGCTCAAGGATTGGATCGGGATTGATGCAGACAGCGAATGGGCGTCGGGGGTGGTTACCGAGTCCGCCCTATAGCTAGTGAGGCGGAAGGATTGAAAATGCGTCTTCAGATGGAACACGAGATCATTCATTTAAACGTCAAACAAGCCGATCTGCTGCACAAGCTGAACGATCTATTTGGACGGGAGTTTGATGAGATCAAAACTTATACTTCAAGCAGGCCAGATGATGAATATCTAAAGTCCCTGCTTTCCGATCGTTCATTTATTGCTTTGGTGGCTCGATTAGACTCTGAAGTTATTGGCGGACTCGTAGCTTACGAGCTCAAGAAGTTTGAGCAGCAGCGAAGTGAAGTCTATCTTTATGATTTAGCAGTTTCAGCTAATCATCGCAGAAAGGGCATAGCAACCGGCCTGATACGCAGACTTCAATCTATTGCTCAATCTTTAGGAGCTTGGGTCACATTTGTTCAAGCCGATTATTCTGACAAGGCAGCAGTGGCACTCTATTCGAAACTAGGCACTCGAGAGGATGTGCTGCATTTTGACTTGCCCTTTTCCAGCTAAATGCCAATCACCGAACAAGGTGCTCAACCGGAATCGCAACTTCCACTTCATTTTCAGTGCGGACGTCACGGTGCTGCTGCTCACCGACGTGGTGATGCCCTTCTTCACCCTCCGCTTCCAGGGCTGGCTGTTCAACGGCTGATCCTGGTGTCCAGGCTCGGATTGAGGCCCTCCCACAGCAGGGGCAGGGTGGCCCGGGCAATGGCTTGCACATGGCGAAGGTCGGTGCCGCAGCAGCCGCCCAGCACCGCCAGGTTGGGCAGCAGCGGGCTCAGCTCCCGGTACAGCCGTGCCAGGTCGTCAGGATCGCCCTCATCGAGGCTCTCGGCCGCATCCAGTTCCGCATGACTCCTGCGGGAGGCGTTGGCGCGCAGCCCCACGATCCGCTCCCGCCAGGGGCCGCCCTGCTCCAGCACCGCCGCCACGTGGCTGGGATGGGCGCAGTTCACCATGAAATAGGCCGCAGCGCCATCCGTTTCGGCATCCACCCGCTCGATCGCCTCGCTTAGGGGCTGGCCGCTGGGCAGACGCCCGTCGGTTTCCACCGTGAAGGAGATCACCACCGGCACGGCTTCCGCCCGGGCGGCACGCACGATGCCCACCGCCTCCGGCACCGCACTCAGGGTGAACGCCGTGACCAGATCCACGCCGCTCCGGCTCAGCACTCCGATCTGCCAGCTGTGGAAGACCTCGGCCTCCTCAGCGCTCAGCTTCTGGTCGGGCACGTAACCGTCGCCGCGGGGGCCGATGCAGCCGCTGATCTGAATCACGGGGTCGGGCCGGTCGTCGCTGCGAGCGGTCCGTTCCTCCTCCTCCCGCAGCTCCATCAGCAGGGCCACCGCCTGCCGGTTCGCCGCCTCCAGCTCCTCGCTGCTGTAGCCCAGCTCCGGTCCCCAGGCCGGATTGGCCCGCCAGGTGGGGGTTTCCATCACAAAGCCCGTGCCCGCCTCCCGGCCCAGGGCGAGGTAGCTGCGGAAGTAGTCAGTCAGCAGCTGGGCGCCCCGCTCCCGCCGCAGCAGATCGAACGCCGCGAACCCCGGCAGCTCAATCCCCTGGTGGAACACCAGGGTGGTTTCCAGCCCGCCGTCGGAGAGCAGCGGCACGCCGTTGAGCTGAATCAGGGATCGGCGTTCCACGTTCGGGCCTTCAGCTGTCAAGGTGACTGCCATTGTCGCCGCCTCGGCGGGTCTGGGGTGCTGAGCCGGCGCTGGTCACGCCGATCAGCGAAGCAGCAGGAGGTGATCCGGGTCGGTGCTGGCCCACGCCACCTGGCCATCCGGGAGGGCTGCGGCTTCCCGTTGTGCAAGCCTCACCAACGGCATCTCCAGGGCCAGGGCAAGCAGGTGGCCCGAAGGCTCAGGCTGACCAGCAGCCCCGACGAACACCATGGCGGGATCGGCTCCCGGAAGGAGCAACGGCAGGGCCTGCTGCCGATCGCCGCGCAGCAAGGCGAGCGTGAGGCGCCGAGCCACCCATTCGGGAGATCCGCATGCCAACCCTCGGGCCCACGGATCATCGGCGCGGCCAAGCACCGGCAGCGGCTGAAGCGCATCGATCCGGAAGCCCCGCTCGGCCAGCAGGGCCTGCAGCCGCCGGTTCACGTTCGGGTCCCCCCTGCTGCGCGGAAGCTGGCCATGGCGGCCTCGGCGAAGCGGGCGATGGCTTGGCCGTGGGGATGTAGCCCAAAGGTCTCCAAATGCACGTATCTAAGGGCCACGAACAAGGGCCACGAAGCGCCGACCGGGCCTGCCCCCAGGTCGAGCACCCGCCACCCACATCCTTCAGTCCGGCGCGATGCCATGCGGATCATGCCGACGGACGCCAGAGCTCATGCTGCCGCCGCAGGCGCTCCCTCTCCTGGGCATGGGTGCCGAGAACGTAGGAATCGGCGGCCATGGGCCCGGATCAGTGTTCAGCGGCCAGCTTTGCAGCGCTGACGGCGAGGGGAGGAGGGAAGGTGGCGTTCTTCGAGCCGTGGCTACAACAAAAGGGGAGCGCCCCGGGCTGCATCCATGCCGAGGGTCTCCAGGGCAGCGATGGTGGCAGCGATGGCGGCAGCGATGCACAGAGACTGGCAGGGTGGCCCGGTGCACTACCCGGACCCGGCCATCGAGGTGATCGCGCCGGCCTTCCAGAAGTATGTGCTCCCCAATGCCGCCGTGGAGCGGATCCACACCGGCGCCCGCTGGACGGAGGGGCCGGTGTGGTTCGGCGATGGGCGCTACCTGCTCTGGAGCGACATCCCCAACAACCGGATCCTGCGGTGGTGCGAAGACACGGAGAGCGTGAGTGTCTTCCGCAGCCCGTCGGACTACGCCAACGGCCACAGCCGTGACCGCCAGGGCCGCCTGATCAGCTGCGAGCACGCCAGCCGGCGGCTGACCCGCACTGAACACGACGGCTCGCTCACCGTGCTGATCGATCACTTCCAGGGCCGGCGGCTGAACGCCCCCAACGATGTGGTGGTGCACCCCGCCGACCACATCTGGTTCAGCGATCCGGGCTATGGAATCCTCGTGAACTACGAGGGCGGGCGGGCGCCGTTCGAGCTGCCCGCCAACGTGTATCGCCTCGATCCGGACACCGGCGAGGCGAGCGTGGTGGCCGATGACATCGAGAAGCCCAACGGGCTCTGCTTCTCGCCCGATTTCCTACAGCTCTACATCACTGATACAGGCGCCTCCCACAAGCCGGGCCACCCGCGCCGGATCCTCGTGTACGACGTGATCGACGGGTCGCGGCTGGCCGATGGGCGGGTGTTCTGCGACATGGGGCCGGCCATGGCCGATGGCCTCACCTGCGATCTGGACGGCAACGTGTGGGCCAGTTCGGGCTGGGCCGATCCCAGCCTCGATGGCGTGGCCGTGTTCTCTGCCGGGGGGGAACTGATCGGGCGGATCCACCTGCCGGAGGTGGCCTCCAACCTCTGCTTCGGCGGGCGCCGGCGCAACCGGCTGTTCATCACCGCCGGGCAGTCGGTCTATGCGCTGTACGTGGAGGCCCAGGGCCTGCCGTTTCCCTAGGACCCTGATCTGCAGCATGACCACCCTCCTCGCCTTCGGCGCCCACCCCGATGACATCGAGATCGGCTGCGGCGGCACCGTGCGCAAGCTGATCCAGCAGGGCTGGCGGGCCGTGCATGTGTGCGTCACCTCCGGGGAGGCCGGTAGCAGCTCGATCGATCGGGCCACGCTGGCGGCCACCCGGGAGCAGGAAGCGCAGCGGGCTGCCGAGGTGCTGGGTGCGGCGCGGGTGGAGTTCCTGCGGGCCCCCGATGGTCTCTCGCAGTATTCCCGGGAGCAGAAGATCGCCGTGATCGATCTGATTCGCGAGGTGCGTCCCGAGATCCTGTTCGTGCACGCCAGCAGCGACGCCTTCCCCGACCACCGCGTGGTGCACGAGCTGGTGATGGCCGCCTTGGCCGGCGCCGCCGGGCCCTGGTATCAGGAGGCCCGAGGAACACCGCATCAGCCGGCCACAATCCTCGGCTACGAGGTGTGGCATCCACTCAGCACCCCTCAGCTGGCGGTGGACATCAGCACCACCGTGGAACGGAAGCTGGACGCCCTCCGCTGCCACCGGTCGCAGATCGAACCCACCCACTACGACGAAGCCTTTCTCGGCCTGGCCCGCTACCGCGGCGTGATGAGCTTCGCCGGCAGCCACGCCGAGGTGTTCGAGGTGCTGCGCACATCCCTGAGCCTGCCTCCCGGGCTGGCCTGATCTCACTCCCCCGCCTGCTCCGCACCGTGTCGATGCCGCTGCCCCGCCAGACCGCCGTGCTCGTGGTGGGCGCCGGCCCCACGGGGCTGCTGCTGGCGGCGGAGCTGCTACGGCGCGGGGTGCCCACCCTGCTGATCGACGCCCGCGCCGAGGCGCTGCACTGGGACCGCGCCACGGTGATCCATGCCGACGGCCGCCGGCTGGGGGAGGTGGACCTGGCCGGCAACGGCAGCCGCTATGGCTTCAATCTCGGCCTCTCGGAGGAGGTGACGGAAGCCATCCTCACGGGCCTTCTCGAGCGCCATAGCGGCCGCGTGCAGCGCTCCTGCCGGCTGCTGGGCAGCGAGCTCCATGGCGGCGGTGTGCGCGCCACGCTGGCCTGCGGCGAGCTGGAGCACAGCGTGGAGGCCCGCTGGCTTGTGGGCTGCGACGGCCTGCACAGCACCGCCCGCGAGCTGAGCGGCATCGGCTTCGAGGGCCAGGCCATCCCACGCTCCTGGGCCGTGTTCAATGCCGCGGTGCAGGGCTGGCCCCACTCCTACGAGGTCAACGCGGCTTATCTGGAGGCTTCGCCGCTGATCCTCACGGCCCTGCCGGAGCAGCCCTTCCGGAAGCTGATGGTGTCCCGGGTCGGCAAAGACAGGCTTCTTGCCGTGGATCCGGTGATGGCCGGAGGAGACTTCGGCCGCTATCGCCTCAGTGATCCCTCCATCGCGAGTCTGATCTTCTGGGTCGGGGGGGTTCCCGCCGAGTCATGGCAGAAGCACCGCGCAAGCGGTGCGTCGCTGCCGTCGCTGCACAGCCCGCAGTGGGGGCCGGATTACGAGGCCGTGATCGAGATGGGCACCGCTGCGCTCACCACCCTGGCCCTGGATCTGTTCCGGCGTCCCGCTCCAGCCAGCCGATGGTGAGGTCGTTCGGATCCTCCTGGAGGTAGAGATAGCCGCTGCCATCGGCCATCACGATGGCCCGGTAGTTGTAGGGAACGCCCTGGCTGTCGCGCTGCACCACGGTGGCGAGACAGTCGGCGTTCACCTCGATCGTGCCGCTGTAGGAGGCCGCCTCGATCTCTCCCGCATAGCTGCTCAGGGCGACACCTTGCACGGCGCCTTCCGTCCAGGTTTCGCGCTGCACCACGGCATTGGGCCGCCAGGCTCCATCCCAGCTGAGACCCTGTTGCTGGCTGAGGACCGTTCCCGTCAGTGTGGAGTCTGTGCAGGCTGCATCACCCTGGTGGCGCCAGATCCCGGTGAGGGTGCTGCCGGCCGCCTGGCTCAGGCTGTAGCGGGGCCGCCCCGCGGCATCCAGGACGGCCTCGGCCTCATACCGGGAGCCGGGGCCGGCCTCGGGCGTGGTGCGCTCCAGCCGCACCCGGCAGGGGCCGATCGGCCGCACCGTGCCCGTGGTGCGGAACTGCCGGAACGCCTGGCCGCGGCGCTCGAACACCGTGCCCTCGATCCGGCCGTCGACCGTCCAGTGCTCCTGCCGCAGCCGGGCCAGTGGCTGCTGATCCGCGCCCTGGCCCCGCCAGCCCCTCTCCAGAACCACATGGCGCCCCGCCGCCGGGGGCGGGCAGGAGGCCTTCTTCGGGGCGGCCCGGCCCGGCAGCGGCAGCAGCAGGGCGGTGGAAGCCAGCAGAGCCAGCCAGACCGGGGTGCGCAGGCCAGCTGGAACGGAGGGCATCAATCCACCTCCCATCTCCCCCACAGGGTAGTGGCGGCTTGCGCAGGGCTCGGCAGGGTAGGAGCGGAAGCGGAAGCGGAACGGCATGCAGGCGGAACTCCAGGACGCATGCCGCAAGGCGGCAGAGCACACGGTTGAGTGGATCGCGGCCCGGCTGAACTCCCCGGAAGGGCTCGGCCACGACCTGGCGGCCCACTACAAGGCGCCCTATCTGCTGCAACTGGCCGGCCGCCCCCGCGAGGCGAGGCAGCTGCTTGACCGGATCGCGGCCCGCTTTCAGCAGCCCAGCGGCGACTTCCTCAGCCGCCCCGCCCTGCGCACCGCCGATCCGGTGCTGGCCGGCTATCCGGCCTACATGAGCGGCTGGATCGCGATGGCGGCCCACAAGATCGGACGCTTCGATCTGAGCTTGCCGGCCTGGAGTTTCCTGCAGCGCTTCTGGAGTGATGCGCCGGCCGGCTTCACCCTCCAGCCCCGCGGCGATGGTCAGGAGGCCGTGCTGGAACTCCTCACCTGTGCCCATCTCGGCCTGGCCTCGCTGTACTTCGCTGACCTGGAGCGTGCCCGGGGAACGGCCCGGGCTCTGCAGCGCTTCCTCGACATGCAGCCCGCCCCCACGAGCCGGCTGTACCTGCAGATGAGCGCTGAGGAACAGCTGCTGACCGAGTTCCCGCCAGAGGTCGCCCCGCTGCATTGCGTGGAGGCGGGGGAGCCGGGGCAGGCCTGGTTCTTCCTCGGCTATCCGATCGCGTTCCTCTGCCGCCTGCATCAGGCCACCGGGGAGGCGGCGCCCCTCGCCACGGCCAGGGGCTACGGCGGCTTCGCCGCAGCCTGCGCCCCGCGCATGGTGCCCGAACCCTTCGCCCACAAGGTGGCCTGGGGCTGCGCCGAACTGGCCTCCGCCACAGGCGAGGCCGCACCACGGGCGCTGAGCGAGGCGATCGTGCGCCACCTGCTCCAAGGCCAGAACGCCGAGGGCACCTGGCTGGCGGACGCTTCGCCACTCACCCGCATCGACCAGAGCGTGGAGATCGCCATCTGGCTGCTCGAGGTGAGTGCTCTGGGTTGACCGGATCCCGGCGGTGGCCATTGGGGGCCGCTCTCAGGGAGTGCCGGCTGGAGCTGTGGTGCCGCTGCCGAAGCGCTGGCGCAAGTGGCGGGCGATAGCGATCCGCCGCGCCAACCAGACGGTTCCCGTGCCTGTCACATGGTCCAGGAACCACTCCAGCCCGTCGATCCGCCCGGGGCGGCCGAATAGCTGATCGAACGGCTTCTCAGCCTGGCGTCACCGCCCCATGCACCGTGAGACGTCGGGCAGCGCCTTGGTATCTCTGGGCACCCCCAGGAAGCTGTTCGAATGCGCCTCGTTCTTCTGGGCAACGCCGGGGCCGGCAAGAGCAGCCTCGCCCGGCAGCTGCAGGCGCGCCATCCGGCGGAGCGTCTCTCCCTCGATGCCGTGGCCTTCGAGCCGGGCAGCCCTCAGCGGCGCCCACTGGCCGACAGCGTGGCAGCGGTGCGGCGGTTCATCGCCGCCCACGAGCACTGGATCCTCGAGGGTTGGTACGCCGACATCCTCGCGCCGGTGCTGAAACAGGCCGAGGAAATGATCTTTCTCAATCCCGGCGTGGAGGTGTGCGCGGCCCATTGCCGGAGCCGGCCCTTTGAGCCCGAGAAGTTCACACGCCGGAAGAGCAGCAGCAGAACCTGGAGAACATGATCGCCTGGGTGCGCTCCTATCCCACGCGCGAGGACGAATACGGCCTCGGGCAGCACCGGGCGCTGTTCGAGGCCTTTCCAGGATGGAAGCGCGAACTCACCCGTCCGGAGTATTACGACAAGCTGCTCCAGCCAGGGCAAGGGAGCTGGAATTCAGGGAATGGGTGACCCTTTGTGATGATTGCGGTGCCGTGATTGGGACCAGGGCTGGTATCGCTACGATCGCCCATCCAACGACGGCAGCGCACGGCTCGTGAGCCTCTCCATCCGACTTCTCCAAGAGCAGGAGCTGTCCGCGGCGGAAGATCTCTTCAGGCTCGCCTTTGGCACCTTCCTTGGATTGCCAGAGCCGAGCAACTTCGGCGGCGATGCGAACTACGTGCAACCCCGATGGAGGCTCGACCCGACAGCGGCCTTTGCCGCTGAGCTGGATGGAACGTTGGTCGGATCCAACATTGCCTGTCGTTGGGGGAGTGTCGGCACCTTCGGGCCTCTTTCCGTTCACCCTGACTGCTGGAATCAAGGCATTGCCCAGCGCCTGATCGAGCCCGTGCTGGATCTGTTTGACGCCTGGGGGATCCAACAGGCCGGATTGTTCACCTTCGCCAACAGCCCCAAGCACCATGCGCTGTATGGCAAGTTCGGGTTCTACCCACGCTTTCTGACCTACCTGATGGCGAAACCCATTCAGATGGAGGTCACCAGCGTGTCCGGATCCACCTACTCCCAGCTCACCCCTGAGCAGCGCCTGGAGTGTCTTGAAGCCTGTTCAGCGCTCACGGATGCCCTCTACCCGGGCCTGGACCTCTCCCGAGAGATCGAAGCCGTTCATTCCCAGGCATTGGGAGATACGGTCTTGCTGTGGGATGAGGCAGGCCTGGCGGCCTTTGCGGTCTGCCATTGTGGGCCCGGCAGTGAGGCCGGCAGTGGGGCTTGCTACGTGAAATTCGGCGGCGTCCGCCCGGGGCCCCGCACGGCCGAGCAGTTCGAGATGCTGCTCGATCAATGTGAGCGTCATGGGGCGTCCCAGCAGGCGTCGCGTCTGCTGGCTGGGGTGAACACCAGCCATGAAGCGGCTCTTGGGCGCATGGTCGCCCGAGGTTTCCGTACAGAAATGCCCGGTGTCGTGATGCACCGGCCCAACGACCCTGGGTACAACCGCCCCGATCTGTTTGTTCTGGATGACTGGCGGTGATGGTTTCCTTCAGCCGATGACGGCCACGCCATGGACTCCCACGCCACCGGCTGACGATCCGGCTCGGCCGCTTCCCCTTTCGCCGGGATGATTGGCAGCTGCCCTGACCTGACCCGATTGGATGGCCGACCCTGGCCATGAGGGTTGTACTGCATGTGCTCGGGTCGATCCTGGTGCTGCCCTATGCGGCCCTGGCGCTGTGGTTCCTGGTCATCGGGGACATCGCCCGATCCAAGGGGCTGTTCGCCGTCCTCGAGACGGCCCTGAACCACCTCAACGGTGTTCTCCTCTGGGGGATCTACCTGCTTCCGCTGCTGTGGCTCGGCCTGGTGGTGATGGGTTGCGTTCCCCGGCTGCAGCAGCCGGGCGCCCTGTGCCTGGCCCTGCTGGCCCTTGCGAGTTGTCTGGTGGTGGTGAGCCTGTCGTCCACCCCGGTGGGCCTCGATGATCTCGTGCTGCTGTTCCCCTGTCTTGCGGTCGCCGTGAGCAGCGCCTGGTCGTTCTGGCGGGCCGGATCAAGGATGTAGCCAACCCGATCAGCAGCACACACCGGCCCATGCCCACCCAACCGATCCTGATCCTGGGCGGCTTCCTGATCAGCCCCGAGGCCTACGCGCCGATGCGGGAGCGGCTGGAACAGCTGAGCGGCCAGCCGGTGCGACTGGTGCCCGTGGGCAAACCGGAATGGCTGCTCACCGTGTTCGCCTTTGCCTGGGCGCGGATCCTCGATCGCGTCGCCGTCGCCGCCCGTGAGCTGGCCCGACAGTCGCCCACCGGCACGGTGACGCTGATCGGCCACAGCTCCGGCGGCATCATGCTGCGGCTGTTTCTGGATGACGCCCCCTTCCAGGGCCGGCGCTACGACGGCAAGGCCCTGGCCAGCGCGCTGGTGATGCTGGGCAGCCCCCATACGGCCCTCAAGGCCACCGTGCTGCGCCAGATGGTGCAGCGGCGCCTGCCGGGCTGTCCCTTCGCCGATCAGGTGCGCTACCTGTCGGTGGCGGGCGATCTGGAGCTGGCCGAGGCCACACCGATGGCCCAACGCCTGGCCCCCACGGCCTACCGCAACAGCACGGGTGATCCCCACGACCGGGGCGACGGCCTGGTGCCGGTGGCCTCCGCCCTGCTGGAGGGCTCCACCCCGCTGGTGCTTCCCGGCGTGGCCCATGGCGGTGCCTTCGGGCCGCGTTGGTATGGCAGCCCGGAGGTGGTGGAGCAGTGGTGGGCGGCCCTTCAGGAGCCCGGATCGAGCAGCTCCGCCAGCGGCACGAACGTGTAGCCGCGCCGGCGCAGGTCAGGCACGATCCGCTGCAGCGTGCGGCAGGTGCGGGCGTTCAGAGCCGGGGTGTCATGCAGCACCAGGATGCCGCCGGGGTGGGCGTTGCAGCGCACGAACCAGCGCACGAACCACAGCGGCGGCTTCAGGGTGTCCCACGGGAAGATCGAGCCCAGCACCAGCCGATAGTGGCGTCCTGCCAGCCACGCCAGCATCCGCCGGTGGAACCAGCCCTGCCCTGGCCGGCACCAGCGCCAGGTCACCGGCTCGGGGAAGGCGGCTCGCTCCACGCGTCGCTCGGTGTTCCGGAGCTGCCGGTGAAAGCTGGACTCCTCCAGAGCGGCAGAGGGTTCATCACGCCAGAGATGGTTGCCGAGCTCATGCCCCTGCTGCAGCGCCCGGAGGGGGAAGGCCGGATCCCGCTCCAGATGGGACCCGATCAGGAAGAAGGTGGCAGGCACCTGCAGTTCCTCCAGCAGCTCCAGCAGGGCCTCGGAACCGGGGCCGCTGGGGCCGTCGTCGAGGGTCAGGGCCAGCCGTTTGCTGGGCCCGCGGCCACAGAACAGCACCTGCGGGTGGAGCGGCGCCAGCAGGAAGCGGATCAGCAGCGAGGGAAGCAGCAGACCGAGCACCACCAGATCCAGGAGGAGCACCAGGACAACCAGCAAGTGGTTCGTCATTGTCCATACAACAGGGTATAGCCTGGGGCAGCAATGATCTAATCCTGCTGCTCGAGCATCGATCGGGCATTGAGGAGTTCGGCCTCCTGCTGTGCACTCAGGCTGGGATATGAGAGGTTCATCTCCTTTAGCTTCGTATAGATTACGGCAGCCACGGCAAGCCGTGTAAACCATTTATGATCGGCTGGGATAATGTACCAAGGAGCAATGGCTGTGCTCGTGTGGTTGAACATGGCTTCATAGGCAGCCATATAGTCGTTCCAGTAGCTGCGCTCGATGACATCCTTGACAGAATATTTCCAGTTCTTCTCGGGTCGGCCAACCCTCTCCAGCAGACGGTCCTTCTGCTCACTCTTGGACACATTCAAGAAGAACTTGAGCACGACGGTACCATTGTTGACGAGGTAGTCTTCGAATGCGTTGATTTCCCTGAAGCGGCGATACCATATCTCCTCATCAATCAACGCTTTGGGAAGCTGGCGTGAGCCCATCAACTCGGGATGGACTCGTGTGATGAGAACATCTTCATAGTAGGAGCGGTTGAAGACGCAGATATTTCCTCGTCGCGGCAGCACATTTGAACAGCGCCAGAGGAAACCATGGTCCAGTTCTTCGATGGAAGGAGCCTTGAAACTGTAAACACGACAACCTTGCGGATTGATTCCAGACAGTACATGCCTGATTGTGCTGTCTTTGCCAGCGGCATCCATGGCCTGAAGAATAATCAGCAAGGCATGGGTGTCCTGGGCATAGAGCATGCCCTGGTAGATAGCCAAGGCACGGATAGCCTCCTGCAGATCGCGATCGGCATCATCCTTTTCCAGATAATGGGCCTTGTAACCAGGGTCGAAGTCACTGGCAAGGGAGATGGTCTTGCCAGGGGGAACAACCAAGGGCCTCACCAGACGACCAAGATCTGGGATCGGGAATGGATTGGATGGTGCATGCTGTTCAGAGAATTGCTCGTCCATGGCCTTGGGATGCCGCAAAGGTGAAGTAAAACCACTTGATCCATTGACTCTGTTCAGGCTGCTCCTCGGGCACGCAGAAGTTGGAGCCATTTAAGACATAGCCATGAGGAATCCATCAGCCAATGATGCTGGCCTGCCGGAGTCGCGCCGCCCCATCAGCCTGTGGTTCTGAGTTCAGAAACCGGTAGACCACCAACTTGAGGCGGTCATTGACCACGAACCAGACCAGGGCATAGCCCCATACCGCCAGGGCCCAACTCCATCCCAGCGGAGCCATGAACCATCCATACACCGCAATCAGCGTGGCGAGCAACTGGGTTCCGCACACTGCCAGCAGCAGGACCCTTGATGGACGGATAGACCAGAATGGACCACGAGTCCGCGTCAGGAAGATCGTCAGATGCCCTGCCACAGAAAGCTTCAGGTACATCAGCGTCTGGAGATGAGAACGATCGAGATTGTAGATACGCTCGCCAAGAAAGAACAGTCCAAAGGCTGACGCGACGCCAACCACGCCCAATGCAGTGGCGACCCCAAGCACAATGCGCATATTCCATCTTTCTGGGGTATTGCTGTAATGGACGTTATCGTACGCAATAGAGAGTATGGCGCCATCATTGAGCAAGGCAAGCATCACGATCATGACGGCGGTTACAGGGTAAAAGTTAAACGCCAGGATCGAGGCCGTCATGAACAGAAGAACGCGCAGTGTTTCGGCGATGCGGTAAATTGCATAACTGGTCATTCTCTGGAAGATCTTGCGGCTTGCCTTGATCGCATCGATGATCACGGATAAGCCTGGGCTCATCAGCACTATCGAAGCGGCACTTCTGGCCGCATCCGTGGCATCCGAAACGGCAATGCCGCAGTCGGCCTGCTTCAGGGCGGGAGCATCGTTGACCCCGTCTCCCGTCATGCCAACGATGTGGCCGTGCTGCTGGAGAACCTGCACGATCTGAAACTTGTGCTCCGGAAACACCTGCGCGAATCCATCCGCCTGTTCGATCGACTTCGCCAACAACCCCTTTTGAGCGGTCTGGGTGGCTCCAAACCCGTTGGCATCGAGGATCAGGGAGCCCAGCCCCAGCTTCTCCGCCGTTTCCTGGGCGATAGGCAATTGGTCACCGGTGATCATCTTGACCATCACGCCCATCTCGTGGGCGGTGGCGATGGTCGCCCGGGCTTCCCGGCGAGGGGGATCGAACAGGGGCAAGACCCCCAGAAACTGCCAGTGGCCTTCCGCATCCGTGCGAGCCACCCCCAAAGACCGGTATCCGCGTGCTGCAAACCCATGGATGGCGTGCTCGACGGAAGCCGAGACCTCGGCGCGGTTGCAAGACAAGGCCAGGATCACCTGAGGGGCCCCTTTGGTGACCTTGAAGTCCCCGCCGTCTCCGCGCCGGATGGTGGCCTCGGTGCGCTTGTGCACCGGATCAAAGGGCTGAAAGTGAACCACCTGGTAGCCATCCAGGCTCTGGCCCTCGCCCAGGCCGCCCAGCACCGCCCGGTCGATCGGGTCCTTGTTATCCGAACGTGATGCCAGTGCGGCGTACAACGTCACCAGGTTTGAACCTGGGCCGTCGCCGGAGCGATCCACACTGAAGGGTGCCCCCAGGGTGAGCGTGTTCTGGGTCAGTGTGCCGGTCTTGTCCGAACACAGCACATCGACCCCAGCCAGCTCCTCAATGGCCGCCAAGCGGGTCACAATGGCTCCCCTCTTCGTGAGCAGACGTGCCCCCACCGCCATGGTCACGGAAAGGACGGTGGGCATGGCCACGGGAATCGCCGCCACAGTCAACACCAAGGCGAACTGAAGGGTTGTGAGCAGGGGATCTCCGCGGAACAGCGCCACGGCCATGATCACGGTGACCAGAATCAGCGCGAGCAGGATCAGATAGTTCCCGATCTTCAACACGGCTTGTTGAAAATGGCTCACGCTGTGGGCAGATTGCACAAGTTCCGCCGTCTTGCCGAAGTAGGTGGATCCACCTGTGGCAAAGACCAACGCGTCGATCTCCCCCTGGCGAATGATGGATCCTGAAAACACGACATCGCCACTGGAACGTGTGGTGGGCAACGATTCACCCGTTAGCGCCGACTGATCCACCTGCAGTGGCTCACCAGCCAACAAGCGGGCATCCGCCGGCACAATGTCGCCGAGGCGCAGATGGACGACATCGCCAGGCACCAATTCCCGCGATTCCAGAGTTGTCCACTGTTGATCCCGCTTCACCTGGGCCTTCAAGGCCAGTTTGGCCTGGAGCGCCGCAATGGCATTGCCTGCCTGGTGTTCTTCCCAGAAGCCGATCACCCCGTTGGCCAGCAGCAGCACGAGGATGATGACAAGATCTGGCCAGTGCCTGGCGAGTGCCGAAAGCACCACAGCGAACTCAATCATCCATGGAATCGGACCCCAGAAATAGGTCAGAAACTTCAGGATCTGATTGGTCTTTCTTTCTTTGATCTCATTGCTGCCGTACTCTCTCAGACGGTGCAGAGCCTCTGTCTGGCTCAGGCCAGCTGGGGATGACTTCAGTGCGTGCAGCAGCTGCTCTGTATCCAGCGTCTCCCATTTCCCACTGGGACCATGGTTCTGACGTGTGGGACCCATTGTCCTGATGCCTGATTGTCCTGAGAGGTCTTGTCTTAGCAGGCCGTGAACCTCAGCGCCCGCGCCGCGAAGCGGCCTCCTGGATGATGCCAATAGCAGAGGCTTCCACCTCTCGCGCCACCTCCATCAGTTCGGGATCGGAGGACAGGCTGCTCAGCATGGCTGCGGGGCGGATCATGCCGATGCTGGTCTGGCCAGCTTGGGTGTACACGGCGATCCGGCAAGGCAGGGCCATGGTCAGCTTCATGTCGCTTCTCAGCACCCTGGCTGCCTGTTGCGGGTTGCACACCTCCATCACCCGGCACTCCTCAACAAAGGTGATGCCCTTGCTGCGCAGACTTTCTCCGAGGTCAAGCAAGGACAACACACCAAAGCCATGGGCTGCCACGGCAGCATGCATGTCGGCACTGGCCTCGTCGAATGATTTCGCTGTCTCCAGAATGAAGAATTGATCCATGGGATCGGGCCACTTCAGGGGTTCAGAGGCCACGCCCTCGAATCAGACGCAGCAGAATGGCGATTACGGCAATGACCAGCAGGACATGAATCAAGCCTCCGAGGGTAAAGTTTGTGAGAAACCCTAGGAGCCAGAGAACAACCAGAACAACGACAATCAACTCCAGCATCGCTCTCTCCAGTGAGGATGGATTATGGGGATAGAAGCTATACTCAGGCCTGGAACTGTCTTTTCTGATCTGTCAGGGGATGCCGTCGCTTCTGGTGCGGCATCCCGAAGACTCAGCTCAGATCATCGGCCACCTTTCCCGCAGTATCGCGCACTCCCCTGGCCGCAGATGCAGCGCCATCCTTGAGATTGCCAGCCACATTCATGGCCGAAGCCTGAACCTGCTTGGCCTTGCCCTTGATCTGGTGGCCAGGATCACCCGTGAGTTCACCATAGGCCGACTCCAGCTTGCCCTCTGCGTCTTTGGCTGCAGCGTCGAATTTGTTTGACATCGTTAAGAATGCAATGGGTTGAGGCTGTCCAGTTGCAGCCATCGCAACACCGCTCAGGGGGAGAATGATCGTGATCATCAACACCGCAGAAGCCATCAGCGAGGCAACAAGATCCTTCCAACGTAGATTCATCCGTAGATTCATCCGTAGATTCATCGATGGCGTGTCCCGTTCCTTCCCTTTAAGCTTAGCCAGGTCGGTCCGGGCCGAATTCAACCAATGGGATAAGGACGGATGATTCAGTCGAGTGATCCATTGCCACGTGTTGCAGCCTGGGAGTTCAGCAGTATGACGAGTGTTGAAGCCCTTCTCCATGGAAAGCCTCACCTCTCGGTCGAGACCAGTTCAGCGAAGTCCACTCCTTGGCCCATCCCCTTTCACTGGACCGGCCTACCGCAGGAGCAACGACGTGCTGCGCGAGCGGCACCCGCGTTGCGGGACGATTCTCTTTCAGTCACTGATGGACGAATAGGAGAGCATGGAGATGATCTCCACGGCGACATCAACGTGGCAAGACGTACTCGCCATGATCTCTGTACCAATCTGATCGGCGAGAATATCTGGGATCTCACCGCCGAGGCGGCACCGCAGTCGGACATCCACAACAGCTTCGTATTCACCCAGAAGGGTGACATCCACGCAGCTGCCAAGGGCAATGAAATTGGTTACGGCTTTGAGCAATCCCGCCACGATGCCGCGAATGCTCTTCTCGAGCTCCAGGTGCCGGCGTCGTACACCGCTGATGGCAAGGATGGAGACGCTGCCGACCAGATCCAGAGCTGCGACATTCAGCAGCAGCAGAGAGAATGCGTTCCAGCTGTGCTCTGGCTGTCCGAGGGCCCATCCGATGCCAATCACGGCTGCGGGTGGAATGAGCGAGATCGCCACCTGCACGCCGATCACCGCATCGATGGCTTGCCCCCAGGGATGCTCCACGATGTTCGGCTGGGAAATCAACGCCAGGGAGGCCGCCGCACCGGCCGACACTGCAATCAGCGTGCTCAGAACCACGTCCCTTGCCGATGGCATCGCCCTCAGCAGAATCTCAGGAGTGATGTCAATACCTGAAAGACAACTCCGCAACAAGAATGTAATGGCAGCGGAAACACAGGCGCCGATCAAGAGCAGCCCGAAGAACTGCTTGATGATGCCACCGAGGAAGACCCGACCATTTCGAAACAGCGCACCGATGCATACCGCCCGCGAGGGTGCCATGAACGGAGCGACACACATCGACCCGATGACCACGGCCGCACTGTTTAGCAGGAGCCCTGCCGTTGCCATCACTGTGGCGGCCACCACCATGGAGATGTATCCACCGGTGATGGTTGCACCCGAGATGGCGCGTTGCTCCAGCGTGGTGTGGTAGTTCCTGACACCCCAAGCTCCGATGACCAGTTCCACGTCTTTTGGACGTAGTTGCTGGCTGTCCCTGTACGTCATGCCTGCCTCATCAACAGACTCGTCATCCTCAGCAACCTACGGTCAGAAACCAAGTGGCCTAGGCAAGGCCGGTTCGCAGCACTGCCACGTCCGCTCAGTAGCGGTAGATGGCAGCAATCCCTGTCATGGTAGGCATTCTGGCGGCAGGGAGTACCACCACTTCTGTTCCCATCTGGAGAGCCGTCTTGCCGAGGTCGTCAAGAAGATCATTGACGTTCGGATCTTCCAACTGCCCCAACTCGATCTCGCCCGTCTGAGGGTTCAGCCGGCCCGGGATGTTCCGTTGGGCCTGAATCAGCAATGTAGCCACTCGCCCATCCACTACGGCCTTCGCCACGGGACCCAGCGTGTCGTCACCCTGTCCTGAAGAGCAGGCACTGCCAAACTCCTCCATCAGGGCGGCCATGTGATGCAGGACCTGAGGCTCTCGAACTGCCCAGGCCCGTTGCCGCAGCTGCTCCGTTGAGGAGTTCTCCTCTGGAAACATGTCGATGCTGTCCTGCATCAGGAAGGGGTTGTGGCTGATTGCGTGGAAGAGGGCATGGTGCTCCGGCAGGGCCGCCAGGATCAGCGGCAGGCCCGATGGCCGGGAGTGGTGTTCCAGAACGGCGCTGTCGACGGCCCTGAAGAAGCGCTCCGTATCGTGATCCGCCTCGGCCTTTCTTCCACCATGGCCATGGTGCATGGGGGCGTGTCCGGCACCCACCCCGCCATAGGAGGCAACGGTGTGGTGCGCTTCCGTCACGTCCGCCCCCAGGGCCTCGGTCATGGTTCGGGGGATCTCCGCGGCCAGATCAATTTCGTCCAGGGCGTCCCGGCTGCCCTCGAAGAGCCTGACCTCCGTGCGGCTGAGGCCGAGCACCTGATAGCGGTCAGCGGACTGAAGGATCTGCAGTAGCGGCTTGAGGTGAAAACTGTCGGCGACAACCGCTAGTTCCGCTACTGGATGCTGGAGTTTGTAGACCCGAAACAGATCCTGGGCTCCGAGCACAGCCAGGCCATCGAGGGTGTGATTCCAGAAATCGAGGTCATGGGCGAGCGCCAGAAAGGGCCGCAGCAGGGGTTCGATCTCACCCTGCGGCAAACGTCTCTGCAACGACTCTTCCAGCGCCTTGACCAGATTCCTGAAACGTATGGGGTCCTGCTGGTTGTCCGGATCGTGCCGATGGGTGGGTTGATAGAGCGAGAGGCAAGGAGGAGGGCAGTCGCTCAGGAGCCCTGCTGTGATGTCCTTGTTGAAGCTGTTCACGGCGATCTCCTTGTCTTTCTTGATTGATGCGTCGTCACCAAGGGAGTCGAACGGTTGGTGATTCGGTGGGGCCAGTACCTCGGCGACGACGCCGCGTATCCACTGTCTAGCTGCGTGATCGCAGAATCGAACTCAGACCTTCACAGGTCGTAGGGCAGCTGGCTGTTTCATGTCATCCCCGTGATGACGAGGATGGATCAGGGAGAGGCTGCCCACATCTCTGCCCACCCCAGGCACGTCATCACCTCCAGAGATGGGTTTCCCGTCAACATCGATTCGCTCACAGGATCGCAATCGCCAGGTTGCGTGGTGTGTTGCGGGGCCGGGCCTGCTCCAGGGCCTGCTCCGCCCGCAGCAGCAGCTCCTCCAGCCGGCTGCCCGGTGTCTCCAGGGCCATGCCCACACAGGGATCGATCACAACCGGATCGCCCCCCAGATCCAACGGCAGGGTGAGCGTCGCGTGCACCCGCTCCACCAGGGCCGTGGCCTCGCCGATGTGGGCCACGCCCGCTGTCACGCCGAGCAGTTGGCCTGTGGCGAAGTTGCCCACGAGGCCGTCAGGTCCGAGGGCCTGCGCCAGGCGCTCCGTGAAGGCCCGCCAGAGGAGATCACCGGTCGCGGTTCCGGGCGGATAACGGAGCAGCTGGGCCTCGGAGAGGGCACACAGGAGCAGGCTGAGCGGCTGGGTGCGGTGCGTGTGGCGATGGCGGCGGGCCAGGAGCGTGAGCACATCGCCTTCTGCGGCCACTGGCGCGGCCGGCCTGGCGGCGAGGGTCGTGAGCACCAGGCTCTGGGTCGCAGCGCCTGCGCTGCGCAGACCACTGAGGGTCGCCAGAACCGCAAGGCCGCGGCCGTCGCTCCCCACCAGATCCAGGGCAGCCCGCTCGGTTCGGCCAGGGCCCGCGGCCCGCAACCGCTGAAAGATCTTCAGCTGGTCAGGGGGCAGGAAGGCGTCCAGAGTGCGGCCAAGCAGGCTCTGCCGGGGATGATCAAGCAGCTCGGCAAGACGCGGGTTGGCGTACAGCACCACTCCGGTGGAGGAGAGGGTGGCGACCGCCTCACCCATCTGCTCCACCAGGTGGCGGTAGCAGGCGTCGCCGCTTTCACGCAGGTACACACCGCCGTTCACCACCAGGGCATCCGCCTCTCCACTGGTGATCGCCTCCACCAGAGCCCGCAAGGCAGCGTTCTCCGCCTGGAGTTGGCGCAGGCGCCGGCGGAACCACCCTGGCGGGCCGCTGCGGAGCGCCGAACACGGTGGCGCCGCCGACGGCAGCGGATCGGCCACCAGGCTGGGGATGGCGCGCACGCCGGCCCGGAGGGCCGGCTCGGGGTCGCTGGACACATCCACCACCCGGAGCTCCACCCGGGTGCTTCCCTCCTGATCGCAGAGGTGACGCAACCGGCACAGCGCTGCGGCCGAGGCCGGTGCGCCGCCGCAGATGAACAGCGTCCAGATCCAGGGGACGTCGTGGGCCGGGATCGTCGTCGCCGGCACGGGGGCGCAGTCGGTGCTGGGCACGCCTCAGCCCCCCCTGGGATCGAGAACCGGACCCAACCGGCGGCGCAGGTTCTTCAGGGTGCGGCGCTCGACACTCTGGACACAGCTCTTGCTCACCCCCAGTACGCGCGCTGTCTTGGAGCAGGAGCGGGACTCATCGTCGCCGTAGCGAAGCTGGAGCACCTGCCGGTCGCGCAGATCGAGAGCGTCCAGATGCTCATGCAGCCAGCGGTAGTCATCGTGCGGCACGTTGCCGCGCCGATCCGGGATCACCTCGATCAGGGTTGTGTCCTCCCCCATGCTTGCTGAGGGCTTGTCCAGCGATGTGGTGCTGCATTGGCGCACCACGGTGAGGGCGGTCTGCAGGCGCTGCTCCTTCTCCCCGAGGAGCGCGGCTATGGCGCCGATGGAGAGGGGCTGCTCCGCGCAGGCTTCCAGCAGCTGGGCGCGGTAGGCGATGTTGCGCAGTGCGGTGGGAATGCGAATGCCGTTGCCGGTGGCCGTCATGCAGCGCTGAACGGCCTGGTGAATCCAGGAAAAGGCGTAGGTGGACAAGCGGTAACCCCGCGAAGGATCGAACAGTTCAACCGCACGCATCAGGCCGATGTTTCCGGCCTGGTAGAGATCCAGCATCTCGAGCTGAAGATTGCCGATCCGGCCGCGATAGCGCCGGCACACCATCACTACCAGGCGCAGATTGGCGGTGACCATGCGATTGCGGGCCCTGGTTCCCCGACGCCGCAGTGACAGCGGCGGATCCGGATGCTGCAGCCACTCCTGCACGGTGCCGGCGAGGTGCAGCTCCTCGGCGGGCGTGAGCAGGGGAACGCGCGCGATCAGGCGCAGATAGTCACTGAGGCCATCGCCGCCGCGGAAGCGGGGATGGGCGGGGGCCAGGCGGGCATCGCGCGATGCCTTCGGAACAGGATCCGGAGGATCGATCTCCTGGTCCTGGTCCCCCTGCCGTGCCGGTTCCTGCTCGCTCTGCGGCGCTGCTGCGTGGAATCGATCCTGTACCGGGTTGTAGACCATGGCCGATCCCTGCTTTCCTCTCTCGTGGCTTCACCGTAAGGGGATAATTCCGGCCCCCCACTGGGGCCATCCCGAACGCTGCACCTGTGCGCCAATGCAGCACCTTTGCGATAAAGCACAGCCCTGCCGACCGGCTGCCGGATGTCTCCGCGTCAGGCAGGGGGATGCACCAGCAGCGTGATCCACTCCCTGGCGAGGGATTGCCGGGGCAGGCGCAGCTCCACCGCCACAGGCTGGAGCGCTCCCTCACGGTTTCTGAGGGAAAGCACGGGTCGAGCGGAGGGCGGCCCCCCATCGCCATCGCCCCGCTCCCGGGCCTCCCGGATCAGGGCCTCCAGCTCCTCCTGCGGGCAGAGCATCGCCGCGCTCACCCCCGTGATCGAGCCCGGGTCGAAGCCCACGGCAGCGCAGAACACCCCATTGGCCATCACGACGCGCTGTTGCCCGTCGAGCACGGCCACGCCGAAGCTGGCGTTCTGGAACACGGATTCAAAGATCGCCGCGAGTTCATCGGCCCGTTCCTGCAGGCCGTGCACGTCGGTGACGTCGGCCAGGGTGCCGACCACGAAGCGCTCCTCGCCATTGCGGACCACCCGGGCCGACTCCTTCATCCAGAGCTGGCGGCCGTCACGGGTGGTGAAGGGATAGGTGATCGACCAGTGGCTCTGCAGGGGGTCGCGGGCGGCCCGGACCCTGGCGCGGTCGGCCGGGGCGATCGCCTCCTCGAGCAGCTCCGGCCGTTCGCACACCTCCGCGGGGGTCCAGCCTGTCAGGGCCTGGATCCGCTGGCTGGCGTAGAGCAACCGGGTGCCGGTGTGGTCCCACTTCCACACCACCTCATCGAGGGCATCGGTGAGGGTGGAGAATTCATTGAGGGCCGCTTCCGCCGCCTGGCGCACGGCCACCAGTTCCGACACGTCGGTGAGGGTCACGATGGCGCCCCGCCGGCGCCCGTCCCGCTCGAGATAGGGAACCACCTGGATCAGGTAGGCCACGTCCTCGCTGCTGGCCTCGAAGCTCTGTCGCGGCCCCCCGTCGAGGACGGTCTTGAGGGCCTCCTCCAGACCTGGCAGGGGAACGGTGGTGGGCACAGCCCGCAACGGCTGGCCGATGTCCGTGTCCACCAGGCCGAACACCCGCACCGCCAGCGGGGAGAAGCGGGTGACGCGGAGGTGGCGATCCACGATCACCATGCCCTGGCTCAGGGAGGTCTGGATGTTCTCCAGTTCGACATTGAGCTGCTCGAGTTCCTCACTGCGGGACCCCAGCTGCTGGTTCAGGGTGGCGAGCTCCTCGTTGGTGGCCTGGAGCTCCTCGTTGGAGGCCTCCAGTTCCTCGTTCGACGACTGCAGCTCCTCGGAGGAGGCCAGCAGCTCCTCCGAGGAGGCCTCCAGCTCCTCGTTGGTCTGCTCGAGTTCCGCCAGGGAGCGCCGAAGGGTGTCCTGGCTGGCCAGCAGCTCGTGCTCCAGCCGCTCGATCTCCCGGTCGAAGGCGGCGTCCCGGGCCTCCGGGGGGCCGGGCAGCGGCTCCCGGCCCCCCGGAGGCAGCGGCTGAAAGGTGAGCACGGTGAGCTGGCGCTCCCCCACCCACATCTGGCGGGCCTCCAGGCGCACCGCCCCCTCCAGGCCCTCCAGCTGCAGCGGCTGACTGCTGGCGGCCAGGCCGTCAGCGCGGGCGAGCACCAGCAGGGCCCGGGCCTCCGCCTGCAGACCCGGCCGGAGGAAGGCGTGGGCCGAGGTGGTCATCCGGCCTTCGGGCAGACGGCAGAAGGGGGTCACATCGCCCAGCACCTCCACCAGGTCGTGGTTCTCATCCAGCACCAGGGCCGCCGGACAGAGGGCGCGGGTGAGCGCTTCGAGCAGGGCCATATGCTGCTCGGGCACTGTCTCGCGCAGCACGGCGATCCGCCCCCCCGAGGGCGGACCCTTGGCGGTCCTCTGCACCAGCGGCACCAGGGCGGGGCGGGGGCGCCGGGCCCCCTGCGGCGTGCGGCTGTAGAGGCCGTGTTCGGCGTCGGCCACGGCGAAGCCGGCCGTCCTGCTGCCGAGGGATTCGGAGCTGCCCAGCAGCAGCAGACCACCGGGGAGCAGGCCGAAACGGAAGCGGTCGATCACCCGCTCCTGCATCGGCGCGGTGAAGTAGATGAGCGTGTTGCGGCAGGAGATCAGGTCGAGGCTGGGGAAGGGCGGGTCCTCGCCCACGTCGTGGCGGGCGAAGACGGCGCAGGCCCGCAGGCCCTCACTGATCTCGATCTCACTGCCGTGTTCGATCACGAACCGCTGGCGCAGCGCAGCGGGGATGGGCTTGGCCGCCGCGAGCGGGTAGCGGGCGCGGCGGGCGATCGCCAGGCTCTGTTCCTCGAGATCGGTGGCGAAGATCTTGAGATTGGCGGCGAGGTCGGCGGGATGGCCCAGCACCGCACTGATCACCATTGCGATGGAATACACCTCCTCCCCCGAGGCACAGCCGGGCACCCACACCCGCAGGCGTTCCGGCGAGGTCCTCCTGGCCACGTAGTCGCCCAGCCGCTGCTCGAGCGCCTCGTAGACCAGCGGATCCCGGAAGAAGGCCGTGACGGCGACCAGCAGGTTGTGCACCAGCCTCTGGGCCTCCTCACCCTCCGCCGTGAGCAGGGGGAGATACTCCTCCAGCCGGCTCACCTGACGGATCGCCATCCGGCGCTGCACCTGCCGGCGCAGGGTGGACGCCTTGTACTCGGAGAAATCGATGCCGCAGGCGTGCTTGAGCTGCGCCGTCACGGCGTCGAGCTGCAGCGGCTCCGCAGCCGGCTGGCCCTCCGCCACCCCGGACCTTCCCGCCGCGGTGAGCTCGGCCAGGCGGGGGCCGATGGCCCCCGGGGCCAGCACCAGGTCCACACCCCCGAGGCTGATGGCAGCCCGGGGCATCGCATCGAACTTGGCGCTCTCGGGTGTCTGGGCCAGGGTGAGCCCGCCCGCGACCCGCAGGGCCCGCACGCCGCGGGCGCCATCGGCCCCGGTGCCGGAAAGCACCACCGCAACGCCGCGCTCCCCCCAGTGGTCGGCGATCGAATCGAACAGCAGGTCGATGCAGGGGCTGGGCCCGAAGCGGGGAACCGGATCGCTCAGCCGCAGCCGTTCGCCGTCCACCGTGAGGTCGTGGTTGGGCGGGGCGATGGCGATCACGTCGGCCTGGAGCGCCGCCCCGTCGACCGCCGTGACCACCGGCAGCGTGGTGGCATGGGCCACCAGCTCCACGATCAGGCTGCGGTGTTCCGGGGCCAGGTGCTGGGCCACCACGTAGGCCAGGCCGGCGCCAGCCACCAGGCTACCGGCCAGCTCCTGCAGCGCTTCGAGGCCACCGGCCGAAGCTCCGATGCCCACCACATGGGTCACCGTGCCGGGCGGGCCTGCTGCGTCCTGGCCTGCCGTGTCCTGGCCTGGCGTGCCCTGGCCTGCCACGCCCTTGCTGGTCCGACGTCGCCGCACGGCGAACCTCGCGTGGTGTCCGAAGCTCAAATTAGACACAGCCGGTGCCCTGGTTCGAAGCCGGCGGACCATGATCCGGGGGTGAGCAGCAGCCTCCGCAGCCAATCCCATGGGCCCTGAGCCGGTCCCTCCGGCCGCTGGTCACCCGCAGGCCGAGGCGCTCGACAACCCCTTCCGGCGCCGTCTGGTTCTGCTCGAGGATCTCCAATCCAGCAGGGAACTGCTGGGCACCGTGCTGCCCCTGCGGGAGTTCCGCGCCGCCCAGCCCGGCGAACCCTGGTGGCACTACGGCGTCAACACCTGGCTGGGGAGCGTGGTGGTGGTGGCCGGGATCCTGCCGCCCGCCCAGATGGTCAGCGCCGATCAGCGCCGGCTCACGGTGTTCCTGGGCTATGGCGGCGATCAGCAGATCCGCCAGGCCTCGCGCCGCTGGTCATGCCCGGCGGAGGGGTGCCTGATGGTGCCGGGCGACAGCTTCAGCTGGGAGGGCACCCTGGTGAGCCTGCTGGTGTTCCGGCTCGAACCGGAACGCCTGCTGCAGACGGCCAGCGCCATGGCGGGCCTGGGGCAGTCCCCCCACCCCTGGCGAGCCCTGCTCCAGCGCCCCCATGACTGGCCACCGGCCACCGCGGCGAACGGGGCTCCCCTGCAGGCCCTGCTGCGCCAGGAGATGGCGCTGGCGGACCGGCTGGCGGCCTACGGCGACGGGCTGGCGGACCGGCTGCAGGTGGACGACCGGATCTACCGGCTGATGGCGGCGATGCTGCTGCCGGAGGTGCGCGAGGAGGGCCCGCTCGACCGCCTCACGCAGAAGCATCGCCAGGGACGCGACGCCTTCGATGAGCTGATCGACTTCATCCGCCTCAACCTCTCCGAGCCGCTCAGCCTCACGATGCTGGAGGAGCACAGCCACTACTCGCGCCGCACGCTGCAGTACGCCTTCCGGGAACGGCTCGGCTGCACCGCCACCCAGTGGATCCGCAGCCAGCGGCTCGATCTGGCCCGCCAGCACCTGCAGCACCCGTCCCCCGGCGACACGATCGCCAGCATCGCCGCCCGCTGCGGCTACCGCTCCCTCAGCCTGTTCAGCGTGGAGTTTCAGCAGCGCTTCCACGTGAAACCCTCCCAGCTGCTGCGGGAGGCGCGATCCTCCCTGCCCCCGGAGGTCTGGTGAGCGCGGAGCCCTCCATCCCCACCCCAGCGGCGGCCGACCCCGCTCCGCTCTCCCTTCGTGGCCAGCGCGGCGTGGCCGTGCTGCTGCTGCATGGCTTCACCGGCTCGCCCGCCGAGATGAAGCCCCTGGCTCAGCGGCTGCATCGCGCCGGCTACAGCGTGGAGGTGCCGCTGCTGAGGGGCCACGGCACCCGCGTGGAGGATCTCGAGGCGGTGAGGGCGGGCGACTGGCGCGAGCAGGTGGCCCAGGAGGTGGCGCACCTGCGGCGGCGGGGCGAGCGGGTGGTGGTGGGGGGCCTGTCGCTGGGGTCCATCCTGGCCTTGCAGCTGGGCCTGGAGGATCCCCAGCTGGAAGGCCTGCTGCTCTACTCCCCGCCGATCAGCGTGCGGGACCGGCGCCGTTTCCTGGCACCGCTGCTGCGGCTGCTGGTGCGCACCCTGCCGAAGCCGGCGGAGGATTTCGTGGACCCCGCCGCCGGCGGGAGGTTCTGGGGCTACGCGCGCTACCCGGTGGCCACCAGCCTGGAGGTGCTGCGGCTGATCGCCCGGGTCCGCCGGCAGCTGCGCCGGAACGGCCTGCCGCTGCGGGCCCTGGTGGTGCTGAGCCATCGGGACCGGGTGGTGCGGGCGGAGCGGTCCATGGCCCTGCTGCAGCGCTGGCTCGATCCGGCCCTTTGCCGCTTCCACTGGCTCGAGGGGGGCGGCCATGTGCTCACGATCGATGCCGGCTGGCCCGAGTTGGCGGAGCTCACGCTGGAGACCCTGCAGGACTGGGAGGTTCAGTCCACGAAACGCTTGTAGAGCCAGCGCACGAACCCTCCCACCACGGGCACCGGCGCAAAGGTGGGCCCCACGAAGTCGAAGTAGTCGCGATGGTCCACGATCTGGCCGGCGTCGTTGAGCAGCAGGCGGGTCGTGCCGGGATAGGTGAATGTGATGCCCCTGATCTTCAGGCCCATCTCCCACTCGATGAACGCGGTGGTGCCGTCGATCGCGATCGCTGCTGGCTTCAGCATCACATCGTCGCAGCGTTTCACCAGACCCTCCTGGGCCTCGATGTAGGCCTGCAGGCCCTGGCGCTCCTGGGTCGGATCCTGAAAGTGCACGTCCTCGGCGTAGTGGGAGCGCCACAGGTCCTCCGAGGGCGCGGGGGAGCCGTAGTGCTTGGTGAACAGGGTGCGCAGGCTGGCTTCATCCATGGAGGCGGTGGTGCGGGAGTGGGGGCTGAACAGGCCTCCAGTGTGTGCTCTTCTTAAGCAATGAAACGGGAGGCGACGAATGGCCCAGACCCCTGTGTTGCTCCTCCGGTTCACTTTTAGGGTCTGAACCGCAGTGCCGTGTGACGACACACGGGTGATCCCGATCGCCATGAACCAGCAGCGGCACGAGCATCCGGCCGGACGGGGCGGCTGGGGACCCTCTCCCTCCCGCCAGCGCTGGGATTCCACCGACGATGCGGCGCTGGTTCAGCTGATCACCACCGTGGTGGCGGGCGTGATTCTGATGGCGCCGGCCCTGCTGCTGATCGATCAACTCAGCCCGTCTCTGGGGCCGTCGCTCACGGCCACGCCCCGCTACCTGGAGCGCATCGCCCTCGACTGATCCGGCACCACCTCCAGGGAGCCCCGCACCATGGCCATGCCGCAGTGGAAGGGGTAGATGCCGGGCTCCAGCGGCGGCAGCTCCAGGCTGGTGCGGGCGTTGAGGGGCAGATCGAGGCTGCGCTGGAAGTCCGGCACGATCACCCGGGCCACGCAGCTGCTGGGATCGAGCCGGTGGAAGGTGAGCCGCACCGGCCGCCCGGCCTGCAGGCGTACCCGCGCCGGAACATAGCCCCCATCCACAGTGATGGTCACCTCCTGCCAGCCGCCCGCCGCGGCCGTGGCCAGGGCGGCATCGCCGTGGCGGCCCAGGAACCACCAGAGCTCCGCCGCGATCAGGGCCAGGCCGGCGGCGGCCACGGCCAGCCGCAGGGCCAGGGGCTGGTGGATCGAGCGCCAGAGCGGCTCGGCCAAGGGGAGGGCGGCGGCAAGCAGGCAGGTCATCGGCGGGCGGCAGCGGGCAGGGGCCTGGGCCGGAAGCGGCGCAGCCGCAGGGCATTGCTCACCACCGACACGGAACTGAACGCCATGGCGGCGCCGGCCAGCATCGGGCTGAGCAGCCAGCCGGTGAAGGGAAACAGCAGGCCGGCGGCGATCGGAAGGCCGGCCACGTTGTAGGCGAAGGCGAACACCAGGTTCTGGCGGATGTTGGCCATGGCGTGGCGGCTGAGCTCGATCGCCGCCGGCACGCCGGCCAGCTGGCCTGAGATCAGGGTGATGTCGCTGGCGGCGATCGCCACATCGGTGCCGGTGCCCATCGCCAGGCCCACATCGGCCGCCGCCAGGGCCGGGGCGTCGTTGATGCCGTCGCCCACCATCGCCACCGGACCCTCCCCCTGCTCCTGCAGCCGCCGGATCACCGCGGCCTTGTCGGCGGGGCGCACCTCGGCGATCACCCGCTCGATCCCCAGCTGCTCGCCCACCACCTCGGCGGTGCGGCGGGCATCGCCGCTGAGCAGCACCACCTGCAGGCCGAGGCGCCGCAGGGCCGCCACGGCGGCAGCGGCATCGGGCTTGAGCGGATCGGCGATGCCGAAACAGGCTTCGATCCGGCCGTCCACCGCCACCGCCGCCACGCTGCGGGCCGAGGCCTCCAGCCGGGCGGCCAGGGGATCGAGGGCCGTGGCCTCGAAGCCGAGCTCCCGGAACCAGCGGGGGGTGCCCACCTGGACGTGGTGGCCGCCGGCGCGGCCCTGCACGCCCAGGCCGGCCACCGCCTCGAAGTGCTCCACCGCGGGCAGAGCCCCCGTGCCGAGCTGGGGGCGGAGGTAGCCCACGATCGCCTCCGCCAGCGGATGCTCCGAGCGCTCCTCCAGGGCCGCCACGGCGGCGAGCAGCTCCAGCGCCGGCAGCCGGCTCCCGCTCAGGCGCTCGAAATCGGTGACCGCCGGCTGACCGCGGGTGAGGGTGCCGGTCTTGTCGAACACCAGGGTGCGCAGACCGCCGGCGGTTTCCAGGGCCTCGGCGCTGCGGAAGATCAGGCCGTTCTCTGCCCCCTTCCCCGAGGCCACCATGATCGAGGTGGGGGTGGCCAGGCCGAGGGCACAGGGACAGGCGATCACCAGCACGCTCACCAGGAAGAGCATCGCCAGCACGGCATTGCCGCTGATCAGGAACCAGAGCACGAAGGCCGCGATGGCCAGGGCGATCACCGCCGGCACGAACCAGCCCACCACCTGATCCGCCAGCCGCTGCACCCGGGTGCGGGAGCTCTGGGCCTGGCGCACCAGCTCCACGATCTGGGCCAGCACGGTGTCGCCACCCACCTGGCTGACGCGGAAGCTGAAGCTGCCGCTGCGGTTGAGAGAGGCGCCGATCACGGTGTCGCCGGGGCCTTTCTGGATCGGGGTGGGCTCGCCGGTGAGCATCGACTCCTCCACCCAGGAGCGGCCCTCCACCACCACCCCGTCCACGGGCAGCTTCTCGCCGGGCCGCACCTGCACCAGATCCCCCACCGCCACCAGGGACACCGGGATCTCCTGGGGCACGCCATCCCTCAGCACCCGGGCGGTGGGGGGCTGGAGCTGCAGCAGGCGCCGGATTGCCTCAGAGGTCTGGCCGCGAGCCCGGGCCTCCAGGAGGCGGCCCAGCAGCACCAGGGTGAGGATCACCGCGGCGGTTTCGTAGTACACATCCGCCGGCAGGCCCTCGGCCGTGAGCAGCTGCGGCGCCAGGGTGGCCACCACGGAGGTGAGCCAGGCGATGCCGGTGCCGGCGGCCACCAGGGTGTTCATGTCGGCGCTGTGCTGGCGGAAGGCCGAGGCGGCGCCGCTGAAGAACTCCCGCCCGCACCAGAACAGCACCGGCGTGGTGAGCAGCAGCTGGGTCCAGGGGCTGGTGAACCAGGGCGGCAGCAGGGGCAGGGAATGGCGCCCGAGCATGTGGGGCAGGCTGGAGAGCATCACCAGCAGGGTGAGCACCGCGGCCACACCCAGCTTGCGGCGCAGCAGGGTGAACTCCCGGGCCAGCTCCCGGTCCATGGCCGCGGCCGACTCCGCCGGGCCGGGCCCGGGGCCGTTGCCGGCGCAGCAGGAGGACGGCGACGGGGAGGGGGAGGAGGAGGAGGACGTGGCGCTCATCGGCGGTGGACCAGCACGGGCAGTCGTGTCTTCAACCTATGGGGTCCGCTTCTGGGGGCCGGGCCATGTTCCTAAGGTGATGCCAGCAGGTGAGGAGCACGATGTATCCCGACTACCCCCTGCCTGCAGACGAGCCCGACCGGCAACGGGACCTCGAGCGCTACGGGGTGCTCGACAGCCCCGACGACACCCACTTCGATCGGCTGGTGCGCCTGGCCTCCACTGTGCTGGAGACGCCGATCGCCCTGATCTCCCTGATCGACAAGAACCGCCAGTGGTTCCTGGCCCGCCATGGGCTCGATATCACAGAAACTCCGCGTGAGCAGGCGTTCTGCGCCCACACCATCACTGAGGGCGAACCGCTGGTGGTGCCTGATGCGCGCACCGATCCCCGGTTCTGCAGCAATCCCCTCGTGCTGGGCGAGCCGGGCGTCCGGTTCTATGCCGGCGCTCCGCTGGCCTCTCCTGATGGCCACAACCTGGGCAGCCTCTGTGTGATCGATCGGCAACCGCGCCGGCTGAGTGCGGCCCAGGTGAAGCTGCTGCAGGATCTGGCCGACCTGGTGGTGCGTGAATTGGAGCTTCGCCGGCAGACGAGTCTCTGCCCGCTCACGGGGCTCGCCAACCGGATGAGTTTTCTGGAGCAGGGACAACGCGAGCTGGACCGGGCCCTTCGCGATGGCGACCCCATGGCCCTGCTGCTGATCGACATCGATCAGTTCAGCACCATCAACAACCGCTGGGGCCACCAGACCGGCGACGAACTGCTGAACGCCGTGGCGGAGGTGTGCCGCTCCCAACGGCGGCCGCGGGATCTGGTGGGCCGCATGCGGGACGACGCCTTCGCGATCCTGATGGTCGACACCGGCCAGGACGCCGCCCTGGAGCGCTCCGAAGCGATCCGCTGCGGCATCGCGGATCTTCAGGGCACCCTCAGCGGCGGGCCCGGTCTGCAGGTGAGCGGGGGGCTGACGGAGCTGAGCCCCTCCGATCAGCGCATCGAGGATCTGCTGGCCCGGGCAGGGCAGGCCCTGCTGCTGGCCCAGAGCAGTGGGCAGCCGCATCAGATCGCCCGGCTCGTGCACGAGACCATGCCGGGCCCGATGCAGAGCGCGAGCGCGGAGCCGGCTCTCCTTTCCGGCCAGAGCGGCCATGGGCGGCGGGGTGATGACCCCGACCCGGCATCAGCCCCCTGAGGCGGCAGCCAGCACCAGCAGCTCGGTGAGGAAGGCCAGCCCAGCAGCACCCAGTGCCGCCAAACCCGCCCAGTGGAGCAGGCGGTTCGCCACCAGAAAGCGCATCGGAATCATGGCCTGGCCTCGGGATCAGGAGGGCGCCAGCTCCTTGCAGGCCACCTGGCTCAGCGGTGCGGCGAAGGCGGGGGAGCCATGGCGGGAGAGGGGCCAGCGACGCAGCCAGCAGCAGTCGCCGTCCTGGTCGATGCTGAGCACCTGGTAGGTCTGGTCGGGGTTGGTGGAGAGCTGAACGATCTGACCTTGTTGAAGGTTCATGGCAGAAACCGCAGAGGAAAAGGAGTCAGCCGTGGGGCAGGCATCAAACCTCCATCAACGTAAAGGACTATTTCGGCAACTTGACAGCCGGTCACAACCTGGTCATCACTGTCAGCGAATGAGCACCGCTGGCAGGGTGTCGGGCAGGTGGCCGGTCTTCACCCAGATGGTGCAGCCCGCCTCACTCCACGGGCGGTGGGCACTGCCGGGGGGATTGCGCAGCCAGCTGCCGGCCGGATAGGTGCCCTGGTCATCCTGAAACACCCCTTCCAGCACCAGGATCTCCTCGCCGCCGGGGTGGCCATGGGGCTGGAACACGGTGCCGGGCGCCCAGCGCACCAGGGCCACATGCTCCGAACCGAAGGCATGCAGGGGCATCACACTCAGGCCGGGCACCAGCCCCGGCACCCAGGTGCCCCGCGTGGTGTCGATCGCCAGCTGCTGCTGATCGGCGGGGTGCATCTGGTGCAGCTTCACCAGGAGCGTGCAGCCCGCCCTGCTGAACGGGGCATGGGAACTGCCGACCGGGTTGCGCAGGTAGGTGCCGGCCGGATGGTCCCCCTGCTCGTCGGAGAAGGTGCCCTCCAGCACCAGGATCTCCTCGCCGCCGCCATGGGTGTGCCGATCAAACCGGCTGCCCGGGGCGTAGCGCACGATCGAGGTGGCGCGGGCCACTTCCCCACCGAGGCGTTCGAGCATGCGCCGCTCCACCCCGGGCAGCGGTGAAGGGGTCCAGGCCAGGGCGTTGGTGTCAAGCGCCACGCGCTGGGTTCGATCGACGTGGAGCTCCATGGGGTGGATGCCGGTCACGGGCAAGGACGGCCCGGGCGCTGGATGGGCACCCCGGCGCTGAACACACCCGCCAGCCCCAGGGCCAGCAGGGAGCTGCACAGCACCGTAACCACCTGGCCCGGCAGCAACGGGGCCAGGCTGAGGCCCTGCCGGATCCAGGGGACGGTCACCAGCAGCCACAGCCCCAGGCCGAGGCCGGCGCCGGCGGCGGTGATGGGGCTGCGGCGATCCCCGTTCAGCCACACCAGGCCCCCGCCACCGAGCAGCAGCAGGGAGAACACCAGGCTGCGGTGCGTTTCCACGCTCGACTCCGGCCAGAAGGCCAGCACCAGGGCGGCCGCCAGCAGCACGGCTCCCTGGGCGAGGGAGCGGCGCCAGGTGCCTGTACCGAACAGGGGGGCCTCCGGTGGGCGGGGGGGCTGACGCATCAGGCCCGGTGCTGCCGGCAGGGCTTCGAACACCACCGTGCATGCCGGATCGATCACCAGATGCAGCAGGGCGATGTGCACCGGCAGCAGGAGCAGGGGATGGCCGGGCAGCAGCAGGGGCAGGAGGCTGAGCCCCGCGATCGGCAGATGGATGGCCAGGGTGTAGCCCAGCGCCCGGTGCAGGTTGGCCTCCACGCGCCGGCCCAGTTCCAGCGCAGCCACCAGATCGCCGAAGGTGTCGCGCAGCAGCACCAGATCGGCGGCCTCCCGGGCCACGGCGGTGCCGCGCCGACCCATGGCCACGCCGATGTCGGCGGCCTTGAGGGCCGGGGCGTCATTGACGCCATCGCCGGTCATCGCCACCACCTCCCCGGCGGCCTGGAGCGCCCGCACCAGCTGCAGCTTCTGCCGGGGCATCACCCGGGCGAACACCGGCACCTCCCGGATCGAGCGCGCCAGCGCCCCGGGGGTGAGGGCCTCCAGTTCGGGGCCGGAGAGCACCGGTCCCGGCGGCAGCCCCGCCTGATCGGCGATCGAGCGGGCGGTCACCGGGCTGTCCCCGGTGATCATCACCACCCGCACCCCGGCGGCCTGCGCCGTGGCGATCGCCGCCGGCACGTCGGAGCGCAGGGGGTCCGCCAGGCCCACCAACCCCACAGGCTCGAACAGGTAGCCGTGCACGTGATCCGGCAGGGCATCGCCGCCGGCCGGCCGCTCTCCCCCGTGCAGCGGCACGCCATCGAGTCCGCGGGCCACGGCCAGCACCCGCAGCCCCTGGCGGGCGAGGCCATCGGCGGCGGCGAGCAGGGCGGCGGCGGGGCCGGCTTCGAGGTGGCACAGATCGGCGATCGCCTCGGGCGCTCCCTTGGCGGCCAGCCGCAGGCCCCCCTGCCCGTCCTGCCAGAGCCGGGAGAACACCAGCAGATCGCTCTGCAGCGGGTACTCACGCTCCAGGGGCCAGTCGGGATGGAGGTGCTCGGTGCCGGCGAGCGCCTCGCCGGCGAGGCGCTGGATCGCCCGTTCCATCGCATCCACCGGATCGCCGCGACTGGCCAGCACCGCCAGTTCCACCAGGGGATGAAAGGGCTCCCGAAGGACCTCCCCCGCCCGCCACACCTGCTGCTGCGGCCAGGTGAGCAACTGATGCACCCCCATGCGGTTCTCGGTGAGGGTGCCGGTCTTGTCCACGGCGAGCACCGTGGCGCTGCCCAGGCTCTCCACCGCCGCGGGCCAGCGGGCCAGCACCCCGATCCGGGCCAGGCGCAGGGCTCCGAGGGCCAGGAACAGGGCCAGCACCACGGGGATTTCGTTGGGCAGCAGCGCCAGGGCCAGGGCCAGGGCCGCCAGCAGGGCCTGGGGCCAGGAGCCGCTGCTGGCCCCCTGCACCACGGCCAACACCGCGCAGAGCCCCAGGGCCAGCACGGTGAGGCGCGCGGTGAGGCGGCGGGTCTGGCGCTGCAGCCGGGTGGGAGGCGGCTGCACGGTGGCCAGGCTGCTGCCGAGCCGGCCCAGTTCGGTGGCGTCGGCCACGGCCACCACCTCCGCCCAGCCCCGGCCGCCGGCCACCAGCGAGCCCGCCAGGATCCGCTCCCCGGGGCTGGAGCGGGCCACCGGCAGGGATTCACCGGTGAGCAGGGATTCGTCCAGCCACAGACCCACCGCTTCCACAAGGGAGGCGTCAGCCGCCACCCGGTCGCCTTCCTCCAGGCGCAGCCGGTCACCCACCCGCACCTGCTCGGCCGGCAGGTCCAGCTCCCGGCCGTCGCGCCGCACGTGGGCCCGGGGTGCGGACAGGCGGGCCAGCTCCGCCAGGGCCCGGCTGCTGCGCCGCTGCTGCACGGCATCGAGGAGGCTGATGCCCAGCACGAACACCAGCAGGATGGCGCCATCCACCCATTCCCCGATCAGGCCGTAGATCAGGGCACAGGCCAGCAGCAGCACGTTGGTGGGCTCGAGCCAGCCCAGGCCGGCGCCCCGGTGGGCTGTGGAAGCGCCGGCGGCGGCGATCGGCGGCGCTGGCGGCATCCTCAAACTCCCGGCAGAGGCAGGTGAATCCAGGCCATCCCAGGAGTCTGGATGCCGCCGGCGCTCACGGTCCGGCCAGGGTGATTCTGGCGGGCCCCGGCGGAGAGGCACTGGGCAGGATGGAGGCACCAGCCCCGCCGCGATGGCCGACCACGAAGGACAGCAGCTCAGCCCGCGCGCGATGGTGCGCGCCCACGCCTACCCGGTGCTGGCGGCGATCGCCAGCCTCAGCCTGGTGGCGATCGCCGTGCTGCAGATCCCCTCGGCCGTGCGCGACCACCGCTACAACCGCTGTGTCGACGCCCAGATCCAGCTGCGCCGCGCCGCCAACCTCACCGGCCAGGAAGGGCCGGGCAAGCTGCTCTACCTGCGGGCCGTGGAGCACTGCGAGGGGCGCTGAGCCCCGGCTCCTCAGCCGCGCTCCAGCGCTCCGGGCAGCTCGGCAAGGCTGGGGATCACCAGAGCCTGTGGCGCGCATCGGCGCTCGTCTCCCGGCCGGTACTTCCCCGTGCGCACCAGACAGCCGCGCAGCCCCGCCACCAGGGCCGCGGCCACATCGGCTTCCGCGTCGTCCCCCACCATCAGGCACTGCTCCGCCGGCAGCCCCACATCCGCCACCAGCTGGGCGAAGAACGCGGCCGAGGGCTTCCCCATCACGACCGGCTCCACCTCCGCCGCCCAGGCGAGGCCCTGAATGAACGCCCCCGCATCCAACATCCACTGCCCACCCTCGCGGAAGCGGCGGTTCATGCCCAGACCGATCAGGGGAGCACCGTCCAGCAGGAGCCGGAAGGCCCGGTTCAGGGCGGCGTAGGTGAGCTCCCCGCGGGCGTCCCCCAGCAGCACGCAGTCCGGGCTCTGGCCCTCGAGATCCGCGAACACGCTGCGGATCGCCGGATGCACCAGGCAGTGGGGCGTGAGCCCCCGCTCCCGGATCCAGGCCCGGGCCGCCAGGGGGGCGGTGAACAGTTCGCCCGGCTCCACCCGGACGCCGAGGGCCGCCAGGTCCCGCAGGATCCGGTGGTGGTGGCGGGTGGCCGTGTTGGTCACGAACCGCAGCGGCAGCCCTCGCTGCCGAGCCCAGCTCACCGTGGTCACGGCCCCCGGCAAGGGAGTGCCGGGCTGGTCGTAGAGCACACCGTTGAGGTCGAGGAACAGGGCGGCAGGAAGCATGGGGGCCGGCCTCCGGATCTGCGGAGATCCATGCTGGCCGCCGTGGCGGCTGCCACAGTGATGGGAAGCCGCGGGGATCCGCAGCCATGACCGCCGCCCTGCTGATCCTGCTCGCCATGGCCGCCGTGGTGGCCGCCCTTAACCCCGGCCGGGAGGACTTCGCCGTGTTCCTGCGTCTGCGGCGGCCGGCCTGGCTCACCTTCGAGCCGCTGATCCCCTTCATCTGGATGGCGATCTACGCCTGCTTCTACGCCTCGGCCCTGCTGAGCTGGAATGGGAGCCGCAGCGGCTGGCTGATGGCCGGCTACCTGGTGCTGCTGGTGCTGGTGCAGAGCTACACCTGGGTGATCTGCCGCACCCGCAACCTGGCCAACGGCACGGCAGTGGGTTTCGCCGGCTGGGTGTGGGGGGTGGCCCTCGCGGTGCTGGTGGCATCCCACTCCCAGCCGGCCTGGCTGCTGCTGATCCCCTACCTGCTCTGGAGCCCGGTGGGCACCTTCGTGACCTGGCGGATGCAGCGGCTCAACCGCTGAGGGCCCTCAGGCCAGGGTACCCACGGCATGGATCAGGGCCTGGTGCCGGGTGAGGTCGATGTGATCGCGCGGCAGCTGTTCGTAGAGCTTGAGCTGCTCCAGCCGCCGCAGGGTGGTGCCCCGGGCCCCCACCACATAGACGTTGCGGCCGGCTTCCACCGCTTCCTCCACGGCGTTCTCGATCGCCAGGGCCGCCGTGAGGCCCAGATGCACCACTTCGCTGAGATCGAAGATCACCGCCTTGCAGTCGCCGATGGCGTTGTGCTCCCGGTTGATCGCCTTGGCCACCCCGAAGATCATCGAGCCGTTGAGCTGGAACAGCAGCACCTGGCCGGCGCCGGCATTGAGGAGCTCCCGCTCCGGATCACTGAGTTCCCCCGCGTCGTCGCCGGTGCTCACCAGCCGCACGCCCCGGGTCTGCATCGCGCTCATCTTGTCGATCGTGATGATGTTGGCGATGAAGATGCCCACCCCCACGGCCACCATCAGATCCACCAGCACCGTGAGCGCGATCACCACGTAGGTAATCAGGGCCCCTTTGCCGGAGAGCTGGGGCACCCGCGCCAGGAAGCCCCAGTCCACGATGTCGATGCCCACCTTGAACACGATCGCCGCCAGCACGGCGAGGGGGATCTGGGCCGCCAGCCCTGACCCGGCCAGGATCAGCAGGGCCAGGATCACCGCCCGCAGCACCCCGGAGAGCCCGGTGCGCCCCCCCGCCTGGATGTTCACCACGGTGGCGGTGGTGGCGCCGGATCCGGGCAGGGCACCGAACAGACCGGCGGCGATGTTGGCCACCCCCTGGCCCACCAGCTCCTTGTTCGACTTGTGCTCGGTGCGGGTGAGGCTGTCGGACACCAGACAGGTGAGCAGACAGTCGATCGAGCCGAGCATGCCCAGCAGGGCCGCATTGATCAGCACCAGCTGCAGCACCTCCGGCGAGAGGGAGGGCAGGGTGAGCTGGGGCAGGCTGCTGGAGATGGCACCGATGCGGCGCAGCTCCACACCCTGAAAGGCCACCAGGGACAGGATCGTGCCCACGATCAGGGCGAAGAGCTGCGAAGGGATGAGCCGCTTGACCCGTTCCGGTGTGAACCACAGCACCACCAGGGTGATCAGGGCCAGGGCCGATTCCATCGGCCGGATCCCCTGCAGCAACTGGGGCACGTTCTGGAGCGTGCCGAGCACTCCGCCGGGGGGTGGCGCCTGGCCCAGCAGGGGGCCGATCTGCAGCACGATCAGGATGGTGCCGATGCCGCTCATGAAGCCCGAGATCACCGTGTACGGCATCTGGGTGATGTAACGGCCCAGCCGGAACACCCCGTAGAGGATCTGGAACACCCCCGAGAGCATCACCACGGTGAAAGCCACCGCCAGGGCTTCGGCGGGGTTGTCCAACCGGGTGGTGAGGCTGGCCAGCACGGCGGTGAACACCACCGTCATCGGGCCGGTGGGTTCGGAGATCAGAGCCGGCGTGCCGCCGAACAGCGCCGTGACCAGGCCGATGATCGCCGCTGACCACAGACCCGCCGCCGCTCCTGCGCCGGAGGCCACACCGAAGGCCAGCGCCATCGGCAGCGCGATCACGGCGGCGGTGAGCCCTCCGAAGAAATCCCCGCGGATGTTGTGGCGGCCGATGTGGTTCAGGATCCGGCCGGCCTTGGGTGCCATCGACGCAGGGGGCGGAGGGCTTGCCGTCATCAACAGGCTGCGAATGTTCCAGGGGAACCTACAGATGAATCCCACGGAACACCAGGCAGGGGATGTTGACGCCGCCGCCAGCCCCGCCATGGTGAGAGCTGGAAGACTCCTGCCCGTGGAACAGGCTGAAGCGCACCAGGCCAGAGCGCACCAGGCCGGAAGCAAATGCGGGTGTCAGCTGACGTCCCAGCCGGCAGGGAAGCCGGCAGGGCAGGTGAAACCATCAGGCCTGCGGCGCGCCCTGCCCTGGCCGCTGGCCCTTGGCCTGACACTGGTGATGGCCTCCGGGGGCTCTCTGGCCGCTGAGCACACCGCAGCAGACCAGCGCGTCGCGGCCCTGGCCAGCAGCCAGGCCGGTGACGCCACGGCAACCGCCAAGGACGAGGAGGCCAAGCGGCTGGCGATGGCCCTGGAGAAGCTGCCGGGCCTGATCAAGGCCGCCATGGCCCGCAGCGGTGTGCCGGGGTTGGCGGTGGTGGTGGTGCACGACGACGCCACCGTGGTGTTGCAGGGCTATGGCACGCGACGGCTCGGCAGCGGGCTGCCGGTGGATGGCGACACGGTGTTCCAGCTCGCCTCCCTCTCCAAGCCGATCGCCTCCACGGTGATCGCCTCCCTGGTGGGCGATGGCATCGTGAGCTGGGACACCCCGGTGATGGACCAGCTGCCGGAGGTGGTGATCGGCGGCCGCAGCCTCGGAGCGCGGGTGACCCTGCGGGATCTGCTCGCCCACCGCAGCGGCCTGCCGGACCATGCGGGCGATGACCTGGAGGACCTGGGCTTCGATCGCGCCACGGTGCTGGGACGCCTGAGCCTGCTGGACACCGGTAACCGTTTCCGGGCGGCCTACGCCTACACCAACTTCGGCTTCACCGCCGCCGGCGAAGCTGCGGCCCGCGCCGCCGGCCGCAGCTGGGAGGACCTCTCGGCCGAGCGGCTCTACGGGCCGCTCGGCATGACCAGCACCAGCTCCCGCCATGCCGACTATCTGGGCAGGAGCAACCGCGCCGATCTGCACCAGCAGCGCAATGGCCGCTGGCAGCTGAGCGGCGGCCGCCAGCCCGATGCCCAGGCGCCGGCGGGCGGGGTGAGCGCCTCGGCCCGGGATCTGGCCCGCTGGATGCGGCTCCAGCTCAACGGCGGCAGCATCGAGGGCCGCCAGCTGGTGGCGGCAGCGGCACTGGGGGAAACCCACCGGCCCCAGATGATCAGCGTGCCCCCGGCCGATCCGGCCCGCGATCCGGCCCGCACCTATGGCCTGGGCTGGAACGTGGGGTTCACGCCCCCCGATCAGGTGCGCCTGAGCCACTCGGGGGCCTTCGCCCTCGGGGCCGCCACGGCCGTGAGCCTCATCCCCTCCCAGGGGCTGGGCATCGCGGTGCTCACCAACGGCAGCCCGATGGGGGTGCCGGAGGAGGTGATCGCGGCGTTCCTCGATCTGGTGGAGCTGGGCCGGGTGCAGCGCGATTACGCCGCCCTGCTGGCCCCCGTCTTTGCGCAGATGATGCAGCCTGACTACCCGATCGTGACGGCCGCAGCGGGTGCACCGGCGCTTCCCCTGGAGCGCTACGCCGGCACCTACGCCAACGCCTACCTCGGGGATGTGACTGTGACCCTGGAAGGGGATTCTCTGGTGATGCGCCTCGGACCCGAGCGGCGCAGCGCCCCGCTCACCTCCCTGGGCGAGCACCGTTTCTCCTACCTGCCTGTGGGGGAGAACGCCGGAGGGCCCAGTGCCGTGACCTTCCGGATCGGCGCCGGCGGCCGCAGCGAGGCGGTGGTGATCGACAACCTCAACGTGGAGGGCATGGGCACCCTGCAGCGACGCGATCGGCCCTGAGCACCGGCACGGCAGCACCGCGCCCGAGCACACCCCCGGGCCTTCAAGCAGCAGGCGGCAGGAGGTCCTCGACGCGGAGATCATCGCGCCGCAACAGGGCGAAGAGCGTGCCGGCATTGCCGCGGCAGAGGCGCAGCTCCTGATCGAGCACGGTGATGTCGAGCCAGGCCGGGGTGGCGGCGCTGACCTGCCGCAACAGCCGCAGCCGCTCCGGGCCGATCGGGGGCCCGAGCCAGCCGCCCCGCTGGAAGCGCACCTCCACCCGCTGGGCCGTGGCGATCGTGATCCGGGCCTCCAGGGCGATGCCTCCGAGCGGCCCCAGCGGTCCAGCGGCCCGCAGCAGATTCATGGCCCGGCCCAGGGATGGAGCCAGCAGCTGCAGGTTCTCCAGCCAGGGGGTGGCCTGCAGATAGGGCTGGCGGCTGCTGCTCCAGCGCAGCTCCCACACCCCCTCCAGCAGCTCCGCAGCCCCATCGGCGCTGAGATCGGCGGGCTGGGAGGCTTCCAGGGCCGCGAACGCCTGCCGCACGGCCTGGTCGTGACGGTTGGCACGGCCTCGGGGCTGCTCCCGCAGCAGGGTGAGCAGCTGCTGGCGATCAGGGGTCTCCATCAGGCCCTCCTGAGTCCTGCCCTGGATCCAGCCCTGGGCGTTCACCGGCCCGGCCACTGGTGCCGCCCATGGCGTCGCCGGTGCCGGATCCGGGCCGCCCGGATCCGGTGATCTGGGTGATCAGGTTGGGCACGAACTTCTCCGAGAATCCAGCCACGAAGGCCCACACCAGCAGCTTGGCGAAGTCGGCATTGCTGGCGGGGTGCACGTCTGCCACAAAGCCACGCACATCGGTGAAGCCTGCCGTGTCACCGCAGAACTTGGGAAAGATGCCGCCCGTGAGCACCTGGCCCATGAACATCAGGTAGAGCAGGCAGGCGAAGGCCACCGCCACGGACGCTTTCCAGACCAGATACAGCCAGGGGGAGCCCCCATCCGAGGCCAGCGGATCTTCTCGGAATGGTTGATTGAGAACCGATCCCACCACCGCGGCCATGGCCACGAACAGGGCCGTGGGATAGGGGCTGAGATTCTGCTCGGCGGCGATCTGAACGAACATCGCGTAGCAGAGCAGGCCCGCCACGGCCACCGTGACGAAGGCGGTGGCCCGCTGCGCGGCGCGGCTGGAGTGGCCACGGCTGGATCGCCCGGAGCGGCTCTGAGGCATCACGGCAGCTCGAGCAACGCCGCTTCCACGGTGAGGCCTGGGCCGAATCCGAGCGCCAGGCATGGGCCGGAAGCCGCACCGGCACCCGGCGCGCCCGGCGCCGCGGCAGGGCCCAGGAGCCGCTGGAGGATGAACAGCACGGTGGCTGAGGACATGTTTCCGTACTGCCGGAGAACCTCCCGGGAGCCATCCAGCCGGCCGGGCTCCAGTCCGGCGCTCTCCAGCACCGCGGAAAGAATGCGGGGTCCCCCGGGATGCACGGCCCAGTGCTGAATGGCTGGGAGGCTCAGGCCGTGGCCGGCCAGCCAGGCCTCGAGCCAGGGGCGCAGCCGGGCCGCGATCAGCCCGGGCACCCGGGCCGAGAGGGCCATGGAAAAGCCGTGGTCCTCGATGATCCACGCCATCGCATCGGCGCTGGCCGGCACCACGGTGGACCCACAGGCCCGCAGGCGCAGGCGCCCGGCCTCCGGTCGGGCGGCCACCGCCACCACGGCACCCGCCCCATCGGCGAAGAGGGCATTGGCCACGATGTGGTCCGGATTCCAGCCCTCCTGCAGATGGAGGCTGCACAGCTCCACGGCGCAGAGCAGCACGCAGGCCCGGGGATCGGCCTCCACGAAGGCCTGGGCCACCCGCAGACCATTGAGGGCCCCATGGCAGCCCATGAAGCCCACGTGGGTGCGAGCCACATCCGGCCGCAGCGGCACGGCCTCGATCAGGGCCAGGTCCACTCCCGGGGCCGAAAACCCTGTGCAGGACACGGTGACCAGATGGGTGATCGCATCCGGTGCGATGGCGGCGTCCTCCAGCGCCCGGCGGCAGGCCTGCAGGGCGAGGGGCACCGCTTCAGTGCGGTAGTGGCGCATCCGCTCCGCGGTGGAGGGGTTGGTGGCGGCCAGGAGGGGCACGCAGTGGCGGCCGTCCACACCGGAGCGCAGGTAGATGCGGCGCAGCAGCCGCTGCTGGCGCAGGGTGGCGGCCGCCATCTGGGGAGCAAGGTCCAGGGTCTGCTCCTGGCTCAGCCGCCGTTCCGGCACCGCGGTGCCGAGGCCCCGCAGGATCAGACCCATGGCGGCAGCTCCGTGTGCTGCAGGGCGCCGGCCAGCGCGCCCGCAACGGCGGGCATCCCAGCCCCGAGCCGATGCAGGGTGCGGCAGAACGTCGGATGCCGCAGGGTCCAGGCCACCTGACGGCAGAAACGCTGGTGGCGACCCACCCAGCGCAGGTGCTGCCGCGGCCACTCGGCGGCGATCGCCTCGTCCCACCCCTCCACAGCGCGCAGCGCCAGGGGCACCACGGCCAGGGCGGAGGTGAGGGCCCAGCCCATGCCCTCGCCCGTGAAGGGCTCCACGTAGCCGGCCGCATCCCCCAGCAGCAGCAGCCGCTCGCCCGCCAGCGGCACGCTGCGGCGGCTGAGGGGCGGCGTGCGCTGCCAGCGGGCTGTGGCGAGGGCGGGCAGGGGGTCGAAACCCGCTTCCCGCACCACCGCGTCACAGGCTCCGGCCACACCGCCCCCGGCCCGGATCAGCTCCGGATCGAGGGCCGCGGCGAGGTTGAGGCTGCCGTCCTCCACCCGCACCAGGCCCACATACCCCCCACGGCCCACGGCCATCGCGATCGTGCCCGTCCCGTAGCTGGCAGGGGCTTGCGGCAGCACGCAGCCCGCTCCCACGCGGCTGTCCGGGGCGGCGTGGCTCCGCCAGGCCGGCCGGGCTCCGAGCGCGCCCGGCACCAGGCCCGAGGCCGCGAGCACCAGGCGCGCCTGCAGCTGCTGCTGGCCGCCCCGGCGCTGCAGGAGCAGCCGGCGCCAGGGTCCCGGCCCCTCCGCCAGCACGGCACGCGTGCCGAGCCGCACCTCGGCACCGGCCGCCGCAGCCGTCTGCAGCAGCGCCTGATCCAGGCATGGCCTGGAAACGGCCCGGCTCCGGCCCAGGGGCACCGGCAGGGTGGCACCGGCCACCCCCAGCTGGAGCTCGCGCAGCGGCACACCCCGCTCCACCAGCTGCTCCAGGCCGAGGGCCCCCAGAGCCGCGATCGCCTGGGGGCTCAGGCAGGCACCACACACCTTCCAGCGCGGAAAGCGCCGTTGCTCCACCAGCAGCACCTTCACCCCGCGGCGCGCGAGGGCCAGGGCCGCGGCCGAGCCGGCGGGACCCGCCCCCACCACCACCACGTCCCAGAGCGGTGCATCGCCATCAACCGGCAAGGGAGTCCTCCCCGTGATGGCCCGCTGCCCCCTGCAGGGCCGCTGCCAGGCCTTCGGCTGCACCTCGGTCGGGCCGGCACCAGGAGAGCAGGAAGCGTTCGGGCCAGAAGCGGCGCAGCTCGGCCCCCTCCAGGCCGGCCGCCGCCGCCAGCGCCCGCACCTCCTCGATCCGGAATGCCCCACCCACCGACAGGGGACCGTCCACGTGCACCACCGGCGATCGGCTCAGGAGCCGCGTGCCGGCCCAGGTGAGCAGCAGGTCGAGGCGGCTGCGCACCAGATCGTGCACGAGCAGCTGGGCCTCGGTGGCTGCGGCCATCCGCCGCAGCAGCGTTTCCGCCTCCGCCGTGCCGAGGTGGTGCAGGAACAGGGAGCAGGTGATCAGCTGGTATCCGCCGGGGAGGGGGGCGCCGAGGGCGTCGGCCTGGAAGAACTCCGCCGCCAGCCCCTCGGCCCGCGCCGTGCGGCTGGCCAGGGCGACGGCCTCCGGGCTGAGGTCACAGCCGTGCACCTCCAGAACGAGACCCTCCCGCCGTCCCAGCCTCACCAGCTCACGCACGGTGTCGCCACCACCGCAGGCCACATCCAGCACCCGCAACGGCCTGCCGGGGAGGCGGCGGGCGAGACGGCGCACGGCGGGGGCGAAGCAGCCGATGGTGCGGGTGAGGGCATTGATCCTGGCCAGACCCCGCAGCGCCGCCTGGTGGGCGGCGGCATCGAGCCCGGGCTGATCCATCACCTCGGGCCGAAGTGTGCGGCGCTCCAGCCCGGCCCAGAGCGTGGGCAGGGGAACGGAAAGGGACCGGACCAGTTCGGCGGATTCAGCCCGCAACGCCTGATCCCCATCGCCCGCCAACCCTAGGCAGCAGAGACCATCGCGGGGGGCCCTGCCTAGGGTGCGGCCATCGGCTCGGCGGTGATGGCGCGGGAACGGTTCTTCCTGGAACTGGACCCTGCCGCCGGCGTGGACCCTGCCTGGCCCCGGGTGGTGATCGTGGGCGGCGGCTTCGCCGGCCTTCAGGCGGCCCGGCGGCTGATGAACCAGCCCGTGCGCGTGAGCCTGATCGACAAGCGCAACTTCAACCTGTTCCAGCCCCTGCTCTACCAGGTGGCCACGGGGCTGGTGCCGGAGGCCGACGTGGCCACGCCCCTGCGCCGCCTGCTGGCGAAGGCGGCGAACGTGCAGGTGCTGCTCGGGGAGGTGGAGGACCTCGATCCGGCCGGCCGGGCGGTGGTGTTCAACGGGCGCCGCCTGGCCTACGACCATCTGATCCTGGCCGCGGGTTCAGGCAGCTCCTACTTCGGCCATGAGCGCTGGCGGCCGCTGGCGCCGCCGATGAAGATCCTGGAGCACGCCGACGAGATCCGTCGGCGTGTGCTCACGGCCCTGGAGGAGGCCGAGCAATGCGCCGACCCCGAGCGGCGGCGGCGGCTCCAGTCGGTGCTGGTGGTGGGGGGCGGCCCCTCCGGCTGCGAGCTGGCCGGCTCCCTGCATGAGCTGCTGGCCCACACGGTGGAGCGGGATTTCCGCCAGCTGCGGCCGGAGCACAACCGCGTGATCCTGGTGGACCCCGGCGAGCGGCTGCTGAGGGCCATGCATCCCACACTCTCGGAAGCGGCCGAGCGGTCCCTGCGCGGCCGTGGGGTGGAGGTGGTTCTCGGCGGCCGGGTGGTGGCGATCGAGGCTGACGCCGTGACCCTCACCCAGCCGGGGCCGCAGGCGGGCGCCCCCCCCTCGGAGCGGCGGATCGAGGCCGCCACCGTGTGCTGGACGGCCGGCGTGCGGGCCTCCCATCTCGGCAGGCGGCTGGCGGACCTCACCGGCTGCGGGCTCGATCGCGGCGGCCGCGTGATCGTGCAGCCCGATTTCTCCGTGCCCGATCACCCGGAGATCCGCGTGGTGGGCGACCTGTGCGCCTACAGCCACACCCCCGACACCCGGCCCCTGCCGGGCATGGCCGGCCCCGCCGTGCAGATGGGGGGCTGGGTGGCCCTCGACCTGCTGGCGACACTGCAGGGCCGGCGTATGGCGCCGTTCCGTTGGACCGATCTCGGCAGCATGGCGGTGATCGGCCCCCTCAGTGCCGTGGCCGACCTGCGCGGCCTGCGGGTGAGTGGCGTCCTGGGCTGGCTGCTCTGGGGCCTGGCCCACCTGGCGTTCATGCCCGCCGCCGAGAACCGCCTCACCCTGCTCACCCGCTGGCTGTGGGCGATCGCCACCAACCAGCGGGGCTCCCTGTTGATCACCGGCCGGATCAACCAGCACATGGACGTGCCGGTGGGGCTGGAGCAGGGGGAGCCCCTGGAGCAGGCAGCGCCATCCGATGGCAGCGCTCACCGGTAGAAGTCCCCAGCAGGCCCCCATGTCCATGAGCAGCCTGGCCAGGGTGATGGCGATCATCCCGGTGCGCGATGAGGCCGCCACCATCGGCGCGGTGGTGGCGCGGCTGCGGGGGCTGGGGGTGGGGGCGATCCGGGTGGTGGACAACGGCAGCACCGACGCCAGCGCGGCCCTGGCCCGGGCAGCGGGGGCGGAGGTGGTGCGGGAGCCGCGGGCCGGCTACGGCCGGGCCTGCTGGAGCGGGCTGCAGTTCCTGCCCGATCCGGTGCGCTGGATCCTGTTCTGCGATGGCGACGGCAGCGACGACCTGGCCGCCGTGGCCGCCTGGCGCCCCCTGATGGACGGGGCCGATCTCATCCTCGGCAACCGCTGTGCCACGGCCGAAGGCCGGGCCCGGCTCACGCCGGTGCAGCGCTTCGGCAACCGGCTGGCCACCAGTCTGATCCGGCTGGGCTGGGGCCATGCCTACGCCGATCTGGGCCCGCTGCGGCTGATCCGGCGGGAGGCCCTCGAGGCGATGGCCATGGCCGATCGGGGCTTCGGCTGGACGATCGAGATGCAGGTGAAGGCGGTCGAGGCGGGCCTGCGGATCGTGGAGTGCGACGTGCAGCAGCACCCCCGGCGCGGTGGCCGCTCCAAGATCTCGGGCACGCTCCGGGGCAGCGTGGGAGCGGGCCTGGGCATCCTCTCCACCGTGGGCCGGCTCTACGGGCGGCGGCTGGGGCTGCTGCCATGAGCCAGCCCGCCTCCCGAGCCCAGCAGGGACTGCTGATCGCCAGCGGCGTGCTGCTGGTGGCCGGCGCCGCGCTGGTGAGTCCCTACGGGCAGTTCCGCGATCCCCTGGTGCTGCAGCGGTTCTGGCCGGGCGCTGTGGTGATGGGGCTGGGGTTTGCCCTGTCCTGGCGGCTGGCCGTGGTGCCCGCCGCCGCCTTCTGGGGGGTGGCGCTGGCCGCCCGGCTGCTGCTGCTGCCGATGGAGCCCAGCGACGACGTCTGGCGCTACCTCTGGGAGGGGAGGATCCAGCTGGAGGGTTTCAACCCGTTCCTGCTGCCACCGGATCACCCGGCGCTGGAGGCCCTGCGCCCCCCCTGGTGGGGGCAGATCAACCATCCGGATGTCACGGCGATCTACCCGCCCCTCAGCCAGCTGCTGTTCCGGCTGCTGGCTCTGGCCGGGCCCAGCGTGGCACTGCTCAAGCTGAGCGTGGTGGCGGCCGATCTGGCGGTGTGCGGGCTGCTGGCCCGCCGCTTCGGCCATCGGGCCGCCCTGCTGGTGGCCTGGAATCCGCTGGTGCTGGTGTGCCTGGCCGGCGGCGGCCATTTCGACAGCTGGTTCCTGCTGCCCCTGGTGGCGGCCTGGCTGCTGCTGGAGCCCGCGCCCACCCCGGGCCGCCAGCGGCTGGCCGCCCTGCTGCTGGGGCTCAGCGCGGCGATCAAGTGGATCTCCCTGCCGATGCTGGCGCTGCTGGTTGGGCAAGCCCTGGGGCGGCGGCAATGGCGCCACGGCGCCGCCCTGGCAGCCCTTGGCCTGCTCCCCCTGGCCGTGGCGGCGGTGCCCTTCTGCAGCTCCGGCGTCTGCCCCCTGATTCCGGTGGAATCCGGCTTCGTGCGGTTCGGCCGCAGCGCCGAGCTGGTGCCGGCTCTGGTGGGGCGGCTCTGGCCCTGGACGCTGGCCCACAACAGCCTGTTTCTGGCACTGCTGGCCTTCCTCAGCCTGCTGCTGCTGGTCATCAGCACGGATCTGGGCCGCTTCAGCCGCCGCTACCTGCTGGCCCTGCTCATGGTGTCGCCGATCGTGCACCTCTGGTACGTGAGCTGGTACCTGCCCTTCGCCGTGCCCACCCGCGCCTGGGGCGCCCGCCTGGTGAGCCTGTCGGGCTTCGTGTACTGGGTGCTGCCCGCCCGCCTGCCGGACTGGCGCCTCAGCGAGCCGGAGCGGCTGCTGTTCTGGGCGCCGCTGCTGCTGGGCCTGGGGCTGGAGGCCCTGGCCTCGCGCCGCCCCCTGCTCCCCGCGTTCGCTCGCCACCGTCCATCTGAACCATGACCCTCCCATGACCTTCCGCTCCCTGCTCCTGTTGGCCGGCGTGCTGCTGCTGGCCGGCTGCCGCGGCGGCCCCTCCCTGGCGGATCGGGCCAACAGCACGCCCCAGCAGCAAGCCAACGGAACCCCCACGCGCCCGGCGCCCCGGCCGCCCCTGGACCACAGCGCCTATGCCCGGGTGCTGGAGCGCTTCGTGGACCGGCAGGGTCTGGTGGATTACCGGGGTCTGCAGCAGGAGCCCCGGGATCTGGAGGCCTACGTGGCCGCCATCACCGCGGTGGAGCCCGACCGCTTCGCCAGCTGGCATCCCAGCGAGCAGATCGCCTTCCTGCTCAACGCCTACAACGCCCTCACCCTGGCCTCGATCATCGAGCAGGAGCCGATCCGCGCCAGCATCCGCGACATCCCCGGGGTGTGGAAGCTGCGGCGCCACACGGTGGCGGGGGAGGGGATGACCCTCGACCACATCGAGCACGGCATCCTGCGCAAGCGCTACGACGAGCCCCGCATCCATGCCGCCCTGGTGTGCGCCGCCATCAGCTGCCCGCCCCTGCGCCGCGAGCCCTACACCGGGCCGGCGCTCGACACCCAGCTGGATGATCAGTCGCGCCTCTGGCTCAGCAGCCCCCAGGGACTGGTGATCGGCCGCGGCGCCCAGGGGGAACCCGGCAGCGTGGCCATCTCGCAGATCTTCCAGTGGTTCGGCGACGACTGGAAACGCCGCTACGCCACCAGCGAACGCTTCGGCGACCACGAAGGCCAGCGCGCCATCCTGAACTACATCAGCGGCTACGTGAGCCCGGCGGACCAGGCCTTCCTGCGCAACGGCGACTACCGCCTCACCCATCTCCAGTACGACTGGTCGCTGAACCAGCAGTAGGGGCCCAGCCATGCGCCGCTTCGCCGCGCTGATCGAGCAGCTCGACCACACCAGCGGCACCGCCGCCAAGGTGGCCGTGCTGCAGCGGTGGCTGGCCGCGGAACCGGCCGCCGATGCCGCCTGGGCCCTGCACTGCCTGCTGGGCAAGCAGCGCCGCCGGCTGATCACGGCGCGCCGTCTGCGCCAGATCTGCCTGGAGCAGGCGGGGCTGCCGGAGTGGCTGTTCGACGACTGCTACGCCCAGGTGGGCGACACGGCCGAAACCATCGCCCTGCTCTGGCGCCAGGTGGGAACGGAGGCGGGCACCCCAGCCTCTGCCCCCGCGCCCGTCGCCGCCCCAGCGCCAGACGCTCCGCTCCACACCTGGATGGAGGAGGTGCTGCCGGGCGTGGCCGGCCTGGAGGGCGAGGCCCAGGCCGAGGCGGTGCGGGCCCTCTGGAGCCGGCTCGCGGGCATGGAGCTGCTGGTGATGAACAAGCTGCTGAGCGGCGGCTTCCGGATCGGCGTGGCCCAGGGCCTGGTGCTGCTGGCCCTGGCCGGGATGAGCGGCCTGGAGGAGTCGCTGCTGGCCCACCGGCTGATGGGGGGCTTCACCCCCACCCCGGCGGCCTGGGCAGGTCTGCTGGCCGCCGGGCAGGGCGACGAGGCGCGCAGCAGCCGGCCCTATCCCTTCTTCCTGGCCTCCCCCCTGGAGCTGCCCGCCGATCCCGGCGCCGCCCCCCTGGCAGGCAGCGTGGACGACTGGCAGATCGAGTGGAAATGGGACGGCATCCGCGGCCAGCTGATCCGTCGCGCCGGCGCCAGCCTGCTCTGGAGCCGGGGAGAGGAGCTGATCAATCCCGCCTTCCCGGAGCTGATCGCCCTGGCCGACAGACTCCCCGACGGCACCGTGCTCGACGGGGAAGTGATCGTGTGGCCGGCGGAGGCGCCGCGCCCTGCCCCCTTCGCGGCCCTGCAGCGCCGCCTGGGCCGCCGCGCGCCCGGACCGAAGCTGCTCGGGGAATGTCCAGCCGTGTTCCTGGCCTATGACCTGCTGGAACAGGAGGGCCGGGACCTGCGCCCCCAGCCCCTGCGCCTGCGCCGGGCCGCCCTGGAATCGCTGCAGCGGCAGCTGCCGCCGGCGGCAGGGGCGTCCTCGGCCGGGCCCCTGCGCCTCTCCCCCACCCTCGCGCTCGCCGGCTGGGAGGAGCTCGAAGCCCTGCGCCAGCGGGCCCGCCCGGTGGGCGCCGAAGGGCTGATGCTCAAGGCCGCCGGCTCCCCCTACCTGGCCGGCCGCAGGCGGGGCCACTGGTGGAAGCACAAGCTGGAGCCCTACCGGCTCGATGCGGTGCTGCTCTATGCCCAGGCGGGCAGCGGCCGCCGCGCCAACCTCTTCACCGACTACACCTTCGGGCTATGGGATCGGGACGGCGGTAAGCAGGATGGCGAGCGTCGCCTGGTGACCTTCGCCAAGGCCTATTCCGGCCTCAACGACCGGGAGATCAACGCCCTCGACCGCTGGATCCGCAGCCACACCACCGAACGGTTCGGGCCAGTGCGGGCCGTGGAGCCCGCGCAGGTGTTCGAGCTGGCCTTCGAGGGACTGCAGGCTTCCCGGCGCCACCGGAGCGGCATCGCCGTGCGCTTCCCCCGCATCAGCCGCTGGCGCCAGGACAAGCCCGCCGCAGAGGCCGACACCCTGGCCAACGCGCTCGCGCTGCTGGAAGCCGAGCCCCTCAGCGATACACCGAGCGACCGTCGCCCGGCAGCAGGGTGAGGCTGGTGGGTTCGATCCGGTGGCCGGCGGTCACCTCCGCCTCCTGATCCTCGCCGCTGCCCCAGAGCTCCACGCAGAGCATCCGGCCCCCGCTGCCCACGTAGTCGGCGTAGCGGCACTGGCCGGGGCGCTTGTTGAGGGTGCGCAGCCGGGCGGTCACCGTGGCCTGGCCCTGCTCCCGGAGCGTCAGCGCCTCCCCCTCCCACTCCAGCTGCCTGGGCAGGGGCCGAGGGGGTGTGAACGGCACCGTCTCCAGCCAGCTCACCTCCAGCCAGTCGTCCTCGTTCACCACCAGCCAGCGGCCTTCGTCGCCGTCGCGCAGGAGGTACTCGAGCCACTGGAATCCCTCTTCCTCGTAGAGCAGGCGGTCTTCCACCACCCAGTCCCGGCCGTCGGCCTGCACGATGTCGCCCAGCTGCAGATCGAAGAGGGTGCGCTCCCGCACGGCGGCACGGCGGCGGCGACCACGCAGCCGGCGGAAGCGCTGCAGCGCCAGCAGCAGCCCGGCTGCGGCCACCAGCACCAGAAGCACCAGCACGGCCATCGCCCCAGGGCATCGTCACCGCACACTATCGGCGCCCCGGAGACGGCAGCACCCCAGGGGCGGCGCTCAGTTGGAGCGCCAGCGGCTCTGGCGCTGGTAGTCCACCAGCACGGGCCGCACCAGCCGGTTGGGCTCCACCCGCTCCCCGGGGCCGGGCCTGAGATCCCGGGGAAGGTCGAACAGGTGCCGTAGCTGGGCCCGGTCGAGCCAGCGGGCCTGGAACGGCAGGTCGCCGGCGGCGAGGGTCAGCGTGGGCCGGTGGGCGAGCACGAAGCCCCAGGGGCCGAAGCTCGGCACCGTCACGCTGTAGGGGCGGGTGTCGAGGCCCAGGGCCTCGAAGGTAGCCTGGATCGAGGCCAGCACCCGCGGGGTGAAGAAGGGCGTGGAGGCCTGGGTCACCACCAGCCCGCCGGGTGCCAGCCGCCCCAGCAGGCGGCCGTAGAAGCCGAGGCTGTAGAGCCTGGCCAGTGCCGGGGTGGCCGGATCGGGGAAGTCGGCGATGATCACGTCGTAGCGGCCCGCCAGGCCGGGCACCAGGGCCAGGGCATCGCCCAGGTGCACATGCACCCGGGGATCGTCGAGGCTGGAGCCGTTGAGCCGTCGCAGCAGCGGGTGGCGACGGGCCAGGCGCAGCATCGCCGGATCCAGTTCCACCAGGTCCACCCGCTCCAGGTCCGGCCAGCGCAGGATCTCCCGCAGCGCCAGGCCATCCCCCGCCCCCAGCAGCAGCACGCGCCGTGGCCGGCCGTGCAGCGCCATGGCGGGATGCACCAGCGCCTCGTGATAGCGGTATTCATCGAGGCTGGAGAACTGCAGGTTGCCATCGAGATAGAGCCGCAGATCGTCCCGGCGGCGGGTGAGCACGATGCGCTGGTGGCGGGTCTGCAGCCGGCCGATCACCGGATCGTCGTAGAGCCCGTCCTCCACCCGGTCGCCCAGCGGTGCCACCAGCAGGGCCGCCACGCCGGCCAGCGGCAGGGCCGCGGCCACGGGCCAGCGCCAACGGCGCAGGCCGGGGAATCCCCAGCAGAGGGCGCCGCTGCAGAGCAGGGGCACCAGGGCCAGCAGAGCTGCGGTGGGCAACAGGCCGAGCCAGGGCAGCAGCAGCAGCGGGAAGGCGAGGGAGCCGAGCAGGGCGCCGAGGTAGTCGAGAGCCAGCACCTGGGCCAGGGCCCGGCGCAGCTGCTCCTGGCCCTCCAGCAGGCGGGTGAGCAGCGGGAGCTCCATGCCGCCGAGCCCCCCCACCGCCAGGGTGAGCAGCACCAGGGCCAGCCACAGCGGTCCATCGGCGGCGAACAGGCTGAACAGGGCCAGCGGGCCGAACAGGCAGAGCGGGCTCAGACACAGCTCCACCAGCACGAAGGCCCGCAGCAGGGAGGCCTGCGCTCCGGCCCCCGCCGCCACGAACTGGCTGAGCCACGCCCCCAGCCCCATCGCCGCCAGGAAGGTGCCCACCACCACCCCGGTGGCCAGGGCCGCATCGCCGGCCAGGTAGCTGGCCTGGGTCACCAGCAGCAGCTGCAGCACCAGCCCCACGGCCGAGGAGAGGGCGGCGCTCACCAGCAGCAGCCTCACCTGAACGGGGGTGAGCACCCGGGCCTGCGCCCGTGCCTGCGCCTGGGGCCTGTCCTGCGGGGGTGTCCCAGCCCCGGGGTTCACTTGGCGCCGCCGGGCCCGCGGCCCTGGAATCCTCCCCAGTCACGGCGGCGGGGCGTGGCCGTCCAGAGCCCACCGCGGTAGCGGCCCCGGTAGTTCACGCCGCTGGAGGAACTGGCCCGGGGAGCCCCCTCCTGCCCCAGCCGGTACAGCAGGGGCCGGGTGATGGCGAGCCCGGTGCCGATCAGCACCGAGGCCAGCAGCAGGCCGAGGATCAGGGAGCGTTCCACCACCGAGATCTAGCTCCCCGCAGCGGCCGTCCCTTCCACGCCGGCCTGCAGCCCGGGAGCGGCCAGCGCCGTGGCCGGCACCAGCCAGGGGGTGACCACTCCGTCCTCCAGCAGCAGATCGATCCATTCGAGCTCCAGCCCACCCCCGGCCAGCTCCGCCGGCAGGGCGGTCCAGACCCGCACGCTCCCGGGTTCGGCCAGGTGCAGATGCCAGCGGCTGGTCACGGTCCACCAGCTGTCGTCCTCCCCGCTCCAGTGCCGGAGACACGCGGTGCGTGTCTCCTGGAGCAGCACCCGGCCCCGGGCATCGGTGACGCGGAGCTCCAGGGGTACCTCGGCCGGCGGAGGCCGGCGGGGGAGCGGCGGGTGAAAGGGCTCCTCGTAGCGGGCGCGCACCACCACCCGCAGCAGGCCCGCACCGCCGAGCACCTCACGAAGCGCCAGGGTGGCGTCGTCACCGCGCACCCGCCGGCGCAGACGGCAGTCGCCATACACCGCCGCCCACAGCATCCTGGCCACCAGGGCACTGCAGAAGGCCGTGATCAGCAGCAGGCCCCGGTCCACGCTGTGGTTGCGCACATGGAGCCATACCCGCAACGGTCCGGGCACCTCCACACCCGTGGCGCCCTCCAGCTCCTCCCGCACCAGCTGCAATCGGTAGGCACCGCTGGCGGGAGGCCGCAGCGTCAGCACCAAGTCGGCGTCCTGCTCGTCGTAGGTGCCGCTCTCGCCGTCCTCCCGCCAGGTGCCGAGTTCCCGCCAGCCCTCCTTGCTCAGCTGCAGCACCGGCCGGCCGGCCCCATCGAGAAGATCCACCGCCAGCGCCATGGCGCTGTTGGGGGGAAGCTCGGCCCGCAGATCCAGCCGCGGGCTGCCCAGCCAGCCGGCCTCCAGCCGGAACGGCTGGCTCAGCACCGGCACGGCGTCATCGAGGATCAGCAGCTGCCGCTGGCGGGGGGTGAGCAGCGAGGCCAGCAGCACCAGCAGCGGCAGCAGGGGCAGCAGCACCGCCAGCTGAGGCCAGCGCACCACGGCACTGGGGGTGACGGGCGGCGGCATCGCGCGGCAGGGCCGGTCGGGCGGACCTGCGTACCCTAGGGGTGGTGCCGCGCTTCACCGCACCTGTCCCCACCGATGACCCGTCCCCTCCTCCAGCTGCTTTTCACCGTGGGGTGGACCGTGGTGGGCGTTGTGCTCATCTACGCCGGCATCGTGCTGTTCGACCGGCTCGCCCCGATCGACTACCGCGCCGAGATCCGCCAGGGCAACGTGGCCGCCGGCCTGGTGCTGGCTGCCGTGATTCTGGCCGTGGCGGCGGTGGTGGTCACCGTGATCGCCACCTGAGGCGCCGCCCGGGGTGAGGCCATCCATCCAGGCGCAGCTGGCGCCCGTCGAGGAGTGGTTCCGCCGGCAGGGCTGGCGGCCGATGCCGTTCCAGCGCCAGTGCTGGAAGGCCTACCTGCAGGGGCAGTCGGGCCTGATCCAGGTGCCCACCGGCTCCGGCAAGACCTACGCGGCGGTGATGGGGCCGATCGCCCGGATGCTGGCGGATCCCCGGCCCGGCCTTCGCCTGCTCTACCTCACCCCCCTGCGGGCCCTGAGCCGCGACCTGGCGGCGGCGATCCAGGCACCGATCAACGCCATGGGCTGGCCGCTGCGGCTGGGGGTCCGCAATGGCGACACCCCCGGCAGTGAACGCACCCGGCAGCTGCGGCGCCCGCCCGAGATCCTGATCACCACCCCGGAATCCCTCTGCCTGCTGCTGGCCAACCCCAGGGCCGAGGAGCTGTTCGGCGGCCTGGAGGCGGTGGTGCTGGATGAATGGCACGAACTGATGGGCGGCAAGCGGGGCTCCCAGTGCGAGCTGGCCCTGAGCTGGCTGCGGCGGCAGTGCCCCGGGCTGCGCACCTGGGCCATCAGCGCCACGATCGGCAACCTCGAAACGGCGGCACGGGCGGCCGTGGGCGATGGCCCCGACCCCGTGCTGATCACGGCCAGGCTGCGGCGCGATACCGCCATCCGCAGCCTGGTGCCGGAGCGGATCGACGGCTTCCCCTGGGCCGGGCATCTGGGGCTGCGCATGTACGAGGAGCTGGTGGCGGCCCTCGAGCCCAGCGTGTCCACGCTGCTGTTCACCAACACCCGCAACCAGGCTGAGCGCTGGCACCAGTGCCTGCGCTACGCCTGCCCGGAGATGGAGGGGGCCCTGGCGCTGCACCACAGCGCCATCGACCGGGCCGAGCGGGAGGCGATCGAGGCCGGCGTGAAGGCCGGCGGCCTGCGCTGGGTGGTGTGCACCAGCTCCCTGGACCTGGGCGTGGACTTCCAGCCGGTGGAGCGGGTGGTGCAGATCGGCAGCGCCAAGAACCTGGCGCGGCTGCTGCAGCGGGCCGGCCGCAGCGCCCATCTCCCCGGCGGCACCTCCCAGGTGCTGTTCATGCCCACCAACGCCCTCGAGCTGCTGGAGGTGAGCGCCATGCGGCGCGGCCTGGCCGAGGGCCTGGTGGAGGAGCGTCGCCCGCCGCAGGCCCCGATCGACGTGCTGCTCCAGCACCTCACCAGCCTGGCCTGCGGCCCCGGCTTCCATCCCGAGGAGGAGCTGGCCACGGTGCGCAGCGCCTGGAGCTACCGCCACCTCCCTGAGGCCAGCTGGCGCTGGTGCCTACGGTTTCTTGAACAGGGGGGCGACTGCCTGGGCGCCTATCCCCGCTACCGCAAGCTCAGGCGGGTGGAGCAGGGCCAGGCGGAGCGGCTGGTGGTGAGCGAACCGGCCATCGCCCGGCTGCACCGGGTCAACATCGGCACGATCACCGCCGATCGTGCCGTCACGGTGCGGGTGGTGCGCGGGGCAGTGCTGGGCCATGTGGAGGAGACCTTCATCAGCCGGCTCAAGCCGGGCGATGTGTTCTTCTTCGCCGGGCGGCAGCTGGAATTCGTGCGGCTGCGGGAGATGACGGCCCAGGTGAAGGCCACCACCCGCAAGAGCCAGGCCGTGCCCGCCTGGGCCGGCGGCCAGATGGCCCTCTCCGACCTGCTCAGCCACCACCTGCGCCAGGAGGTGGACCGGGCCGCCCGGGCCCTGGCCGCGGAGGACACCACCGCCCTGGACACACCGGAACTCCAGGCCCTCGAGCCCCTGCTCCGCCGCCAGGCCGAGCTCTCGGCCCTGCCCCGCAGCACGGAATTCCTGGTGGAGCTGTGCAGCAGCCGGGAAGGCAGCCACCTCTATGCCTACCCCTTCGAGGGCCGGTTCGTGCACGAGGGGATCGGCTTTCTCTGGGCCTGGCGGCTGGCCCGCCACGCCCCCACCACCATCACCGTGTCGGTGAACGATTACGGCTTCGAGCTGCTGGCACCGCGGGGCTACCGCTTCGAGGCGCTGTTCGAGGAGCATGCCGATGCCCTGCTCGACACCAGCGAGCTGGAGGCCCACCTGGAGCAGGCCATCAACGTGTCGGAGCTGAGCCGGCGGCGCTTCCGGGCCATCGCCCAGATCAGCGGCCTGGTGGTCAACGGCTACCCCGGACAGGCCCGCACGGGCGGTCAGCTCCAGATCAGCGCCGCCCTGCTGTTCGATGTGTTCCAGCGGCACGAGCCCGGCAATCTGCTGCTGGCCCAGGCCCGCGCCGAGGTGCTGGGGGAGCAGCTGGAGCTGCCCCGCATCGCCGAGGCCCTGCAACGGCTGATGGGCTGCCGGCTGCTGCTGCAACGCACCCCCCGGCCCGGACCGCTGGCCTTCCCGTTGCTGGCGGAGCGGCTGAACAACCGGATGAGCAATGAATCCCTGCTGGCACGGCTGCAACGGCTGCGGGAGCAAGCCGAACGGCAGGAAGGCTGCTAGCTATTGACTGCTACAGGGTGGACCGCTGCCCATTCCGATCCCCACCATGCCGGATCCGGCCCCCAGAGCCTGGCTGGATGCTGTCAGGTCCTGGCACATCGAGCGCCTGGCCGCGGCCGTGCTGCTGAGTGGGCTCGTGGCCACGGCCGCCATCAGCGAGCTCACCCGCCGCTTCGGCGTGGCGCAGTACGCCAGGCAGGAAAGCAGCTTGCTCACCCAGGTGAGTGATGCGATCCACGCCAGGCTGGAGGTGAACGCCGCCGCCCTCGCCTCCGTGGTGGCCCTGTTCCAGGCCTCCAGCACGGTCACCCGGGCGGAATTTGGTCGCTTCTATGCCACGCTCGCCATCCCCTCGAGCGGCCGGGATGCGAACGGTGGCCTGCAGGGGCTCGGTTTCGCCCGCCTCCTCACCCCCGCCCAGGTGGCCCCGTTTGAGGCCCGGATGCGCACCGAGGGTTTTGCGGACTTCCGGGTGAAGCCCCCCGGGCCGAGGCCCACCTACAGCGCGATCGAATTTCTGGAGCCCGAGAACGTGGTCAATCGGCAGGCCCTGGGCTTCGACATGGCCACCAGGCCGATGCTGCAACGGGCCATGCAGACGGCGGACCGGACCGGATCCGCCACCCTCTCGGGGAAGGTGAAGCTGGGGCTGGAGCAGCGCCCTCTGGCCGACGACCCCCCCGGCGTGGTGCTGTTCATGCCGATCCAGAAGAACGGCGACGCCTTGCAGGGGTGGGCCTACGCCCCGATGGCGCTCAAGGACCTGTTCGATGGGGTGCTGGCCACGGTGAACCAGGCCGCGCTGGCCGGGGCCACGGTCCGCGTCATCGACCGCACCAGTGGCGAGCCGGCCTCGCTGCTCTACACCACAGCGAAACAGGGGCGTGACATCTGGGAGCGACCCACCGACGCCGAGGAGACCCTGGAGCTGGCCGGCAGGCGCTGGGGGGTGCAGGTGAGCCTCGGGTCAGGGCAGGGAAACCGCTATGGCCTCAGCCCCACCTTCTGGGCCGTGCTGATCTGTGGCGCAAGCGCCAGCCTGGTGGCCGCCATGGCCGCCCACCTGCTGGCCATCAACCAGCGCACCACCCGCGAAGCCCTGGCCGTGAGCGAGGAGGCGGCCAAGGAGCGGGCCCTGGCCAGCACGGTGTTCGACGCCAGTGACCAGGGCATCGTGGTGACCGACCCGGAGGGCCGGATCCTGATGGCCAACAACGCCTTCACCCAGCTCACGGGCTATCGCCTCTCGGAGATCCAGGCGCAGAGGGCCGACCTGCTCAAATCAGGCCGCCACGGGCCGGAGTTCTACCACGAGCTCTGGCAGGCGGTGCTGCAGCGCGGGCACTGGCAGGGTGACCTCTGGAACCGGGTGCGCAGCGGCGAGATCCGCCGCCATCACCTGGCGATCTCCACCGTGCGCGACGAGGCCCTCAGGCCCCGCTACCTGGTGGGTTTCCTGCAGGACATCACCGAACGCCACGCCGCCGAGGAGATGGTGCGGCACCAGGCGCTGCATGACCCCCTAACCGGCCTGGCCAACCGGGCCCAGTTGATGCAGCAGCTGGAGCGGGATCTGGCGCTGGCCAAACGCTACGGACGCGCCATCGGCCTGCTCTACCTCGATCTCGATGGGTTCAAGGAGGTGAACGACCGCTACGGCCATGCCGTGGGCGACCGGGTGCTGCAGCTGGTGGGGCAGCGGCTGCAGGAGGTGTTGCGCCAGAGCGACCTGCTCTGCCGCCAGGGGGGCGATGAGTTCGTGGTGCTGGTGCCCGATGCCGGCAGCCTGAATGAACTGGTCACCCTCGCCACCAAGCTGGCGGAGGTGTGCGGCAGCTCCCTCGGGGATCTGGGCTCGGGGATCGCGCTCTCGGCGAGTGTGGGCATCGCCCGTTTCCCCGATCACGGTCACACCATCGATGCCCTGCTGGTGGCCGCCGACAACGCCATGTACGTGGCCAAACGCACCCCCGGTGAGCAGGTGCACCTGGCGGAGCCCAGCCCACGCAGCTCCAGCTGAGCGGGTCCTCGGCGCCGCTCAGGCCTTCTCCAGCCTCCGCACGATGTAGGCCATCAGCCCGAGCGATCCGGCCAGCGCCAGCAACAGGGCCAGGGTCATCACAGCGCAAGCACACTGGAGCCATTATCGAGGCAGGGTGGCGTGAACGGGCAGCCGGTGTTCGTCTACGGCACCCTCAAGCGGGGCATGGCCAACCACAGCTGGCTGCGGGAGGAGCGCTACCTGGCCGATACGGCGCTGCCCGGGGCCTGCCTCTACGACCTGGGCCCCTTCCCCATGGCGGTGCTGGCGCCCCTCCCCACAGACCCATCGCTCGTCCACGGCGAGCTGTTCACGGTGCGGGCCGCCACGCTGGAAGCTCTGGACCGCCTGGAGGGCGCCCCCCGGCTGTTCGAACGTCACTGGCTGCCCCTCCGCTGCGGCGGTCGGGCCTGGGTGTACCTCGGCAGGCCCCATCAGGTGCGCCACTCGCCCCGCATTGCCAGCGGCCGCTGGCAGCGACCGGGCAGGGCCGAGCCAAAGCGGGCCAACGCCTGACACCGGGCCTACGCCGCCACCAGCCAACGGCCCAGGCCGGCCAGCGCCAGCACCAGGCCGGTTCCGAGCAGCAGGCGCGGCCCGCGATCGAGCAGAACGCGCAGCAGCAGCACCAGCGATCCCAGAGCGCCCAGGCCCACCGCCGCGCTCTGGCAGAACGCCACCACATGGCCGTCGGCGCTCCAGCTGGGCAGCGGCAGGGCGAAGGTCCCGTCCACGCCGCCCAGGCTCACGGGCAGCAGCAGGCCCGCTTCCTCCATGCCCACGGGGAGATGACGGGCCAGCAGCACCCCCCAGAGCAGGGGCAGCAGGGCGTAGAGCAGCAGCCGCGCCTGGTGCCGCGGCAGCCAGGGCCGCAGGCCGAGGAAGAGCAGGGATGGCACGGCCAGGGCCAGGCCGCCGAAGGCCAGCCGGGGCAGCAGGGGGCCGGCCTGCAGCGACGCCGGCGCCAGGCTCCACCAGCCCAGCAGCCGCTGCCAGTTGTGCAGGCACACGCCGCCGGCCAGCACGAGGATCAGGCCGGTCTCGCCCCAGGGCGGGGCCATGTCGCGCTGGAGATCGGCGGCGGGGGGCCGCAGCCGCAGCTGCACCGAGCGGTGGGGACAGGCCTGGGCGCAGGTGAGGCAGAGCACGCAGTTGCGGTTGTCCTCCAGATGGGCGGGGTGGGTGCCGAGCGGGCAGCCCGCCGTGGCCAGGCCTTCCCCCTCGGCAGGGCCTCCCTTGAAGCAGGCGTAGCTGCTGCAGCTGCCGCTGCAGGTGCCCCCCTGGGCCCGCAGTTCGAGGATCGAGAGCTTGGCGAACAGGCCGTTCATGCCGCCCACCGGACAGAGGTAGCGGCACCAGAACCGCTTCTCGAAGGCCAGTGACCCAACCACGGCGCCCGCGGTAATCAGCAACAGCAGACAGCTGCTGAGCCAGGCCGTGTTCTCCAGATCGGCCAGTTCCTCCCAGAGCAGGATCGCCGCGAATCCAGCGGCCAGGGCGGGCGCCCCCCAGCGGTCGGTGTCGCCGCGGGGCCAGGGCCGCGGCCGCCAGCCCAGGGTGCGGGCCAGGCGCTGGACGATCTCCCCCCACACCATGAAGGGACAGAACGAACACCACAGGCGGCCCACCAGGGGATAGCCCAGCAGGATCAGGGGCCACCACCAGGCCCAGAACAGGTTGAGGCCCCCGTTGTGGGCCCGGTCCTGGGGGCCCTGCCAGAGCCACAGGTTCACCAGCACGAACAGCCAGCTCACCAGGCCGAACAGCAGGGTGTTCCACAGCTCCGGCGCGCGCATCCGGTACCGGAGCCCCGGTTTCCAGCGCCAGAGATCGAACCGCAACCGGGCCGGTCGCGATGGGGTCCAGAACACGTCGTCGGGCAGCACCTGGGAAGCGCCATGCCCCTGCATGGCCTGCTCGGTGCCCTCGCGGCGGCACTGCTGCAGGGCACGGTTCACCAGTTCATCGAGTTCCCGCAGGTTGTTGGGGAAGTCGTAGTTCTGCAGGCGCTTCACGGCCGCCTCGCTCACCGTCGGAGCCGGCGACCAGCCCAGTTTGCGGGCCCGCAGGCGCACCACGTACCGCAGCCATTCCCCCAGGTCCTGGCGCCGCACCCGCAGCGGCGGCACCCGGATCAGGGTGCAGACACGGTCGAACCGGGGCAGGGCCCGCTCGGCCGTGAAGAACACCCGGCCCGGGAAGCGGCGCTCGCTGCTGTCGGGTCCAGGGGCGCGCCATTGGCCGGTGGCGGCCAGCTCCAGCAGCGCCGGCAGCAACACCTCGGGCGCCTGATCCACCTTGTCGATCAACAGAGACCCCGAACCGAGGCAATCCAGCAGCGAGTCGACACCATCGGATCCGCTGCTGCCGAACAGGGTCGAGCCGTCGGCCTTGAGGGTGGCACCGTCCAGCCTCAGCATCAGCTCACGCCGCTGGCGGGAGCCGAAATGGATCAGGGCGGCGATGTTGTCCTTCTCGAGGCCGGGCTCGCCGCTGATCAACAGGGGGCTCTGCTCCGGATCAGCCGCCGCCGTGCGGATCCTGTCCCGTAGGCGGCGGGCATAGCGGCTGCTGCCGACGACACCTCTGCGGGAGCGCCCCACCAGGTGGGGCGCCAGACGCAGGAGACGGTCGTTGGGTTCAGACGACACTGCGTTGGGGCCAGCCATGGCCAGTCAGTCTGGGAGACAGCCACCGGAGCGGTCCCGGGACAGGACCGGTGACGGCAGATCCGCGATGACGGCAGAGCCGACTGACGGACTGGATGCCCCCTCGGCAGGAAGACGTCCCTGCCGCGTCAGCCCCGCCGTTCCGTTTCCTCCTCCGATCTGGCCCTGGATCGGCCGCACGGGCACACAGCTCCGCGGTTCCGCGGCGGAGGGCCTCCAGGGCTCAGGATCGGGGCTTCCTCCCCATGTCCTCGCCAGCCCTTGGCCACCGGTGCCGCATCCGCCACCTTCCTGTGGCGCGACCATCCCCTCACCCTGCTGGCTGATCGTGCCATCTGGGATCCCGTGCACGGCGCCCTGCTGGTGGCCGACCTGCACCTGGGCAAGGCCGAAACGTTCCAGAGCCATGGGATTCCCCTGCCCAGCGACGGCGATGCCGCCACCCTCAATGCCCTTCTGGACCTGGCCCATCGCCTGCAGCCCCGACAGGTGGTGGTGCTGGGCGACCTGATCCACAGCCGCCTGGGTCTCACCCAGGAGCTGCGGAGCAAGCTGGCGGCCCTGCCGGGGCTGCTGGGCTGTCCCCTGCGCCTGATCGGTGGCAACCACGAGCGGGGCAGCTGGATCGCGGCCCTGCCCCAGGAACCGTCCCACGCCCTCGGGCCCTGGTGGCTGAGCCATGAACCGGAGCCCCGGCAGGGCCTGCTCAACCTCTGCGGCCATCTCCATCCGGTGGCCCTGGTGGGGCGGGGACATGACCGGCTGCGGCTGCCCTGCTTCAGCTACAGCCCGCAGCAGCAACGGCTGGCCCTGCCGGCGTTCGGAGCCCTCACCGGCGGCCATCCGCTTGGGAGTGGAGAACGGCAGTGGCTGGTGGTGGAAGGAACCGTGCAGGCCTGGGGGGACTGAAATCCCAGCGAGGCCACTCAGCCCAGGTGCGCTCAGCTCTCGCTGGCCAGGGCCCGCACCACATCCCCCCGGGTCAGCACCCCGACAGGACGCCCGTCGCCATCCACCACGAACAGGCGCTGGGTGGCGCTCTCGTGCAGCTGGCGGGCCGCCGCCGGCAGGGGCAGGTCAGCGCTGCAGGTGTGGGACCCCTTGCGCATCACCTCACCCACGGTGCTGCCCAGCACCTGGTGCACCTGCCTGTCCCACTGCAGGGGGTTGCGCAGGTAGATCACCGCATCGAGCAGCATCACGTAGGGGCCGGCGTCGAAGCCGCTCTCGCGCACCATCAGGTCCTGCTCGGTGAGTTCACCCACCAGGGAGCCCGCTTGGTCCAGCACTGGCATGCCGCCGATGTGGTGCTCGCTCATCAGCTTCACCGCCTCCTGCAGGGGGGTGTCCACGCCCACGCTCAGCACCGGGCTGGTCATCACGGCAGAGACGGACTGGGCAACCACGGCATCGGGAACGGCTTGCAGGCATTCTGAGCCCGTGGGTGGAAGGTCGATGGGGGGCCACACGATGCGACGCCTGGCCGACGGGCTCACCGTGCTGCGGGCCCTTCTGGGGCTGCCCCTGCTGCTGGCCCTGGTCACCGATCAGCGGGGGCTGGCCTGGGTGCTGCTCCTGGTCGGTGGCCTCAGCGACTGGGCCGATGGGGTGCTGGCCCGGCGCGCCGGCGGGGGCACGAGCTGGGGCGCCCGGCTGGATCCCCTCACCGACAAGATCCTGATCAGCGCGCCGCTGCTCTGGCTGGGGGCCCGGGGGATCCTGCCGCTGCTGGCGGTGTGGCTGCTGCTGGCCCGGGAGCTGCTGATCTCCGGCTGGCGGGCCGGCCAGGGCAGCGGTGGACCGGCCTCTCCGGCAGGAAAGCTCAAGACGGTGCTGCAGTTCGTCAGCCTGCTGCTGCTGCTCTGGCCCTGGGGGGGAGCAGGGCTGCTAGCGAGCGTGGGCTGGTGGCTGTTCTGGCCCTCCCTGCTGCTGGCCCTCAGTTCCGCCTGGGGCTACCTGCGCTCCACCTGAGCGTTGCCAGGGCGCCGTCAGGCTCCTGCGGCCAGCAGAGCGTCATCGGTGGAGAAGTCCGGCGTCACCGGGGCGCGCAGGGCGTAGTCATGCACGTAGCTGTCCCGCAGGATGGCATCGAGATCGAAGGCCGGCTCCCACGCCAGCTCCCGCCGCACCCGCGTGGTGTCGGTGAGGAAGTGGGCCAGCCGCAGCGGGAAGGCCTTGCGGGCCTTCTTGTCGAGGCCGCCCGGGTCGAAGCTGCGCACCTCCACCGCCGCCGGATCCTGGCCACAGGCCCGGGCAGCCGCCTCCACCAGGCCACGGAAGGTGACGCCCTTGGTTCCAGTACAGTTGTAGATGCGGTTCGCGGAGGCCTCCACCTCGATGCAGCGGGCCATGGCGGTGGCCAGGTCCCTCACATGCCCCAGCTGGGTGATGGTGCTGCCGTCGCCGGGAAGCGGCACGGGGCGGCCATGCAGGATCCGGTCGAAGAACCAGCGTTCCACCGGGTTGTAGTTGCCGGGCCCCACGATGTAGGTAGGCCGGAAACTGGTGAAGGGGATGCCCTGCTGGCGCAGCCAGGTTTCGGTTTCGGCCTTGCCCGCATGGCGGCTGGCCGGATCGGTGGGGCTGTCCTCGTCGAGGGGCCACAGCTCCGAATCGGCGTACACCCCGGCGGAGCTCACGTAGACGAACCGGTGCTCCGGCGCGCCGGTGCGCTCCAGCACGGCCCGCGAGTCCGCCAGGGTGCGCCCGGAGCTGTCCACGATCACGGCGAAGCGGCGACCGGCGAGCGGCGCCAGATCCTCTGGGGCGGAGCGATCGCCCACCAGGTGCTCCACACCGGCGGGCACGGGGTTGCGGCCGCGGGTGAACAGCGTCAGCCCATGCCCCGCCGCCAGCAGCTGCTCCACCAGGGGCTTGCCCACGAAGCGGGTTCCACCCATCACGAGGATCTGCATGGCTCGGCGGCGCAGGGGCGCGGCCATTCTCCCGGTTGACCCGTCGCCCGGATGCCACCGGGCGGCTCCGGCGGAACTCAGAGGGCCAGCGGCGCGGTCAGGAGCAGCTCGACGTCAGCCGCCGGGCTGGGACGGCCGAAGAGATAGCCCTGGAGCCGCGAGAAGCCCATCGCCTGGAGCAGGGCGAGCTGCTCGGCCGTCTCCACCCCCTCGGCAGTCACGGTGAGGCCGCAGGCTTCACCCATCTGCAGCATCACCTGGCAGAGGGCTCTGGAGCGGGAGGAGTGGGGCAGATCCGCCACGAAGGAGCGATCCACCTTCACATGGGAGAAGGGAAAGCTGCGGAGCACCGCCAGGGAGGCGTAGCCGGTGCCGAAGTCATCGAGGGCCAGATTGAAACCACAGGCAGCCAGGCGGTCCAGCCGCTGAAGCAGCTCCGGATCGTCGCCCAGCTGGTGGCTCTCGGTGAGTTCCAGGCAGATGGCCGCGCAGTCGACAGCGGAGGCCTCGGCCAGACCACGCAGCTGATCCAGCAGCTGGGGGGAGCGCAGCTGCAGCACCGAGAGATTCACATTCACCCCGATGGGGCAGCGGCGCAGGGCGGGTTGCGCCAGCAGCTCGCAGCCGGCCCGAAACATCGCCAGACCGATGGACTCGATGCAGCCCTCCTCCTCCGCCAGGGCGATCCAGTGCTCGGGGGGAAGGTCCGGCAGGCCAGCCCCGCCGCGAACCCGCAGCAGCACCTCCAGGGCCGCGATCTCCCCGGTGTGGAGATCCACGATGGGCTGCACATGGGGTTCGAGCAGGCCCTCGGGCACCAGCCGGTGCAGACAACGCAGGGCATGGAGCCGCCGCAGCGAGGCCGGCACCGAGGCCAGGGCGACAACCCCGGCCTGAGCGAAAGGGCGCCGATCCCGCGGTGTTGCTCCGGACGACGTGGAGAGGCTCAAGGCACGCAAGTCAAGGCAGACAGGGCGACGTGGGGTTCATGCACCACCTGCCCAAGGAAACCCCAGGAAACGGCACCTCGCCAGCCACCCTTCGCCAGCGGACCGACTGCCCCACCAGCCACGGCCGGAATCCGGCCTGTACGGCCCTCAGGCCATCAGCAGCCTGGCCCAGACGGGCACCGTGGCCAGCCCCAGCAGGGTGCTCCACAGCACCAGGGACGCCGCCTGCTCGCCATCGGCATGCCCCACCCCGGCCTCGGGAACGGCCGCCTGCAAGGGCCGCACCTCCGCCAGCAGCAGCACCGACACGGCGGTGGGCGTGGCCGCCTGGAGCACCAGGGCGGCCCGCACCAGGGCCGGCAGGGCCAGCAGGCTCGTGAGCAGCAGCATGCCGGCGGGGAAGATCAGCAGCTTGATCCCCAGCGGCCACCACAGCCGCCGGGGCAGAGGTTCCCCCAGGGCCCCGCCCATGCGCATGCCCACCACCAGCAACGACAACAGCAGCACCAGCCGGGCCGGCCACCACAGCGCCCCGGCCAGCGTCTCCCGCCAGGGCGTCAGTTGAACCAGCAGGGCCGCCCCCACGCCGCGCAGAGCCGGACTGCCCGCCAGGCCCAGCAGCAGGGCCCGGGGCGCGGCCCGCTGGCCCGTGAACAGCAGGGGCCCCAGGCTCCAGGTGAAGAGGGTGGCGGCGAGGTCGTAACTCACGCTGTAGGCCACCGCCTCCGGCGGCAGCAGGGCCAGGGCGGCGGGGATGCCGAAGTAGGCCGTGTTCCCCACCACGGCCCCCCACTGCTCCACGGGCCCGGGCAGCCGTCGCCGCAGCGCCGGCAGCCCGCGCACCAGCAGCAGGGTCGAGGCCACCGCCACCAGGGTGATCAGCAGCACGTCCAGGAAGCGGGCGTCCACGCCGGTGCGCAGCAGCAGCCCCATCACGCTGAACGGCACGCCCCAGTGCACCAGCAAGGGCGCCAGGCGGGTGGAGAGATGGGGCCAGCGGCGCGCCAGCCCCAGGCCGACCAGCAGCGCAGGCACCAGCTCCAGCAGAAACGCCATGCCGGCTCCGCGCCACCGGCCCACGATGACGCTTCAGGATGACGCCAGTCAGTCCGGCCCCATGCGTCTGAGTCCGGCCTACACGGCCCAGGCCGGCGTGCTGGAACGCACCCGGGGGCATCGCCACTTCACGCTCGTGGGGGAGCGCGGGGGGCGGCGCGACCGGGCCGCCGAACTGGCCGCCGTGCTGGATCCGAGCCTGCGGCTGCTGGTGCCCCTGCCCGAGCTGCGGGACAGGAGGCTCTGGCAGCCTGGCTGGCAGCCACTGCGCCGCTCCATGCAGATCATCCCCGCCATCGACCTGCTGGAGGGGCAGTGCGTGCGACTGCATCAGGGCGACTACGGCCAGGTGACCCGCTTCTCCGAGGATCCCGTGGCCCAGGCCCTGGCCTGGCAGGCCCAGGGGGCCACCCGCTTGCACCTGGTGGACCTCGATGGCGCCCGCACCGGACTGCCGGTGAACGATGCCGTGGTGAAGGCGATCACGGCGGCGCTCTCCATTCCGGTGCAGCTGGGCGGCGGCGTGCGCAGTGAGGAGCGGGCCGAGGAGCTGCTGGCCTGCGGGCTCGATCGGGTGATCCTCGGCACCGTGGCGGTGGAGCAACCGGAGCTGGTGGACACCCTGGCCGCCCGCCACCCCGGCCGCATCGTGGTGGGCATCGACGCCCGCGACGGCATGGTGGCCACCCGGGGCTGGGTGAGCGCCAGCAGCACCGAAGCCACAGCCCTGGCCGGCCGTTTCAGCCGCAGCGGCGTGGCCGCCATCATCAGCACCGACATCGCCACCGACGGCACCCTCGCCGGCCCCAACCTCGAAGCACTGCGGGCGATGGCCACGGCCAGCGCGGTGCCGGTGATCGCCTCCGGGGGCGTGGGCTGCCTCGAACACCTGCTCTCGCTGCTGAGCCTCGCGCCCCTCGGGGTGGAAGGGGTGATCGTGGGACGGGCCCTCTACGACGGCTCCGTGGACCTGGCCGAAGCCATCGAAGCCGTGGGTGAGGGGCGGCTGCAGGACTGCGGCGACCCGCCGGGGAGCGCCGCCATCGCCTGAAGAGCCGGGCCCAAGCTGCCCGCCCCAGGAGCCGGCCTCGGCGACCGGTCCTGGCAACCCGTACACGGAACGCTTGTGGCCTGCTCTATAACAGAAAAAGTCCTGCTGTGATGATCCGGATTGACCACGTCGGCCCCCGCGACCCTCCCCACCAGTGTGGAAGCGGTCTACCGACGCTGCCGTGATCTCGGCATGCGCCTGAGCCGTCAGCGGCGCATGGTGCTCGATCTGCTCTGGGCCGAGAAAAGCCACCTCAGCGCTCGCGACATCTTCGAGAAGCTGAACGACCTGGGCCGCAACATCGGCCACACCTCCGTGTACCAGAACCTGGAGGCGCTCCAGTCCGCCGGGGTGATCGAATGCCTCGACCGGGCCAACGGCAGGCTCTACGGCTACCGCAGCGATCCCCACAGCCACATCACCTGCCTCGAATCCGGAGCGATCGAGGATCTCGATGTGGAACTCCCGCCCGACCTGCTGCGCCAGATCGAGGAGCGCACGGGCTTCCGCATCGAGTCGTACACCCTCAACCTCACCGGCAGGCGCTGCCGGCGGCCGCTGGAGAAACAGCCCTGAGCTCGTTACCTTGGGCCATCAACTCGGCCCTGGTGCGTGAGTCCGCAGCTCCTGCTGTTCGCTGAACCCCTGGTGGCATCGGGGCTGCTGCGGCTGCTGGCCGAGCACTTCGACGATCTGGAGACGGTCGACGACCCCTCCCTGCTGAAGGGGGCTCCGACCCTGGTGCTATGGCGGCCCGCCGCCGGCACCACGGGCGAAAGTCTGCGGCGCGAAACCCTGCTGCTGCGGGAGCGCTGGCGCCCGGCGCCCCTGCTGGTGCTGCTGCCGCCGGGCCACGGCGTGGCGGCCTCCACCCTGCTGGAGCTCTCCGCCCATGGCCTGCTGGAAGCGCCAAGCCCGGAGGAGCTGCTGGAGGCCATCCGCACCCTGCGGGCCGGCGGGCGGGTGCTGCAGCTCCAGACCGGCGCAGCGCTGCGGCCGGAGGGGGAGGCCCCCCAGCCGCTTGGGCTGGGCCAGCATCTGCTGGTGAGCGGGCTGGAGCAGATCGAGGCCACCCGTGCCCTCTGCCAGCGGCTGCTGGATCCCCCGCCCAGCCAGCCCCTGCAGCGCTGGGCCCTGGAGGGCCGCCTGCGGGAGCTGGCCTGCGCCAGGCAGCTGCTGCTGCTGCTGTGGGGCCCCCTGAGCCTGGCCTGGGAGCTGCCGGAGTCCGGGGCTCCCGCTTCGGCTTCAGCTTCGGTGACCCCCGGACCCGGGGCCGAGAGCCGTGGCGGCATCCTCACCCTCCAGCAGCGCAATGCGGCCGGCATCTGGCAGGCCGTGCGTCAGCGGCTGGAGGCGGCCATCGCCACCGGGCTCGAGAACCGGAGCGGGCAGCTGCTCGCCATCGAGGGCCTCCATCCGGAGCGCTGCCGCGACCTGCTGCTGGCGCTGCTGGACCAGCTGGAGAGCCTGCGGGGCCAGCTGGCCGCCGACGCGGAAGGAGCCGATGCGCTGCTGGAACGGTGGCTGGCCTGCCAGCCCCAGCTGCGTGAACAGGCGCTGCGGGCCATGGCCAGCCCTTACGTGCAGCTGCCGCGCCAGGGGATGCTGGAGCCGGTGTCTCGCACCCTGATCGCCTCCAGCGACCTCACGGTGATCGACCCGGAACTGCCCGATCTGCAGCCGATGCTGGCGACGCTGGTGCTGGCCCAGCCGCTGCTGGTGGATGGCCAGCTGGTGCCCGCCGATGAACTGCGGGCCGTACTGCACCTGGAGCGCCTGGTGGCCAACTGGCTGGTGCGCACCGCCGAACTGCTCGCGGCCGATGTGCTGGCCTGCTGCGGCAGCTGGCCCGAGCTGCGGCGCTACCTGCTGCGCTCCGACCTGCTGGCCACCCGCAATCTCGAGCGGCTGCGGAACCAGCTCAACGCGCAGCAGCGCTGGGGCGACCTGTTCGAGCGGCCGATCGCCATCTACGAAAGCCGGCGCCAGCTGCTGTGCGTGGACAGCGGACGCATCGGCGCCGTGAACCTGCTGGAGCCCAGGGACGGTGAGCTGCAGCGCCTGGGCCCGCTCCAGCAGCTGGTGACCCTGGCCCTGGAAACCCGCGATGCGGTGGCGCCCCAGCTGCGGCAGCTGGTGCAGAGTCTCGGCAACCTGGTGGTGGTGCTGCTCACCGAGGTGGTGGGCCGGGCGATCGGTCTGGTGGGACGGGGCATCGTGCAGGGCATGGGCCGGCGCACCGGCCGCCCCTAGGGGGAGGGCCAACCCTCCACAATGGCCCCATTCCATGGGGACCAGGGCGTTGCGGAAGCCGGAGCACGACACGAGGCCGTGGAGTCAGGGCCTGCTGGAGAACGGGCTGGCGGCCGTGATGGGGGCGGTGCTGGCGCCGCTGCTGACCCTGGCCGTGATCCTCTGCGGGGTCAACCCTGCCCTCGCTTCCCTCACCAACAACACCTACGACGGCAACATCTACGCCCTCTACGCCGGCAACGGTTCCCTGGTGCCGCCGCGCAGCAGCCTGGCCCAGACCCTGCAGGAGCACCGGCCGGCGGTGCTGGTCTTCTATCTCGACGATGATGCCGCCAGCAAGCAGTTCTCGCCGGTGGTATCGGAGCTGCAACGGCTCTGGGGCAACAGCATCGAGCTGATTCCCCTGGTGACCGATCCCCTCCAGAACCGGCCCGAGACCGGCGCCGGCGACCCGGCCCACTACTGGCACGGCCACATCCCCCAGGTGGTGGTGCTCGATGGCGAAGGCCGGGTGCTGCTCGATGCCGAGGGCCCCGTGTCGGTGGATCGCATCAACCCCGCCGTGAGTCAGGCCACCGGCATCCCCCTGCCGGACTCCTTCCAGAGCAGCGGCAGCATGAGCTTCAACGAGCTGAACACCGAGGTGATCGGCAGCCGATGACCGCCGCCAGCCCCCCGACCCGGATCGAGACCGACAGCATGGGCCCGATCGCGGTGCCCGCCAACCGCTACTGGGGCGCCCAGACCCAGCGCTCGCTGCGGTTCTTCCCGTTCGGTCAGCCGATGCCGCTGCCCGTGGTGCGGGCCTTCGGCCAGCTCAAGGCGGCCTGCGCCGAGGTGAACCGGGACAAGGGCAGGCTCGATCCCCAGCTGGCGGAGCTGGTCGTGGCGGCGGCCGAGGAGGTGGCCAGAGGGGAGCTGGACGCGGAATTCCCCCTGAAGGTGTGGCAGACGGGCTCCGGCACCCAGACCAACATGAACGTGAACGAGGTGATCGCCAACCGCGCCATCGAGGCGGCGGGAGGGGTGCTGGGCTCGAAGCAGCCGGTGCACCCCAACGACCACGTCAACCTCAGCCAGTCGAGCAACGACACCTTTCCAGCCGCCCTGCATGTCGCGGTGGCCCTGGAGCTGCACCACCAGCTGGTTCCATCCGTGGAAGCGCTCAAGGCGGCCCTGGAGGTCAAGGCCACGGCCTACAGCCGTGTGGTGAAGATCGGCCGCACCCACCTGCAGGACGCGGTGCCCCTCAGCCTGGGGCAGGAATTTAGCGGCTACGGGGCTCAGCTCCAGCTGGGGCTGGACACCCTGAGGGCCGCCCTGCCCCAGCTGCACCAGCTGGCGATCGGCGGCACCGCCGTGGGCACGGGCCTGAATGCACCCCAGGGGTTCGGCGAGGCCGTGGCCACGCGGCTGTCGGAGCGCCTGGGCCTGCCGTTCACCAGCGCCCCCAACAAGTTCCAGGCCCTGGCCGGCCATGAACCCCTGGCGGCGGTGCACGGGGCGCTCACGGTGCTGGCGGGCTCGCTGATGAAGATCGGCAACGACATCCGCTGGCTGGCCAGCGGCCCCCGCTGCGGCCTGGGCGAACTGGTGCTGCCGGAGAACGAACCGGGCTCCTCGATCATGCCCGGCAAGGTGAATCCCACCCAGTGCGAGAGCCTCACCATGGTGGCCGTGCAGGTGATGGGCAACAACGCGGCGGTGCAGATGGCCGCCAGCCAGGGCAACTTCGAACTCAACGTGTTCAAGCCCCTGCTCGCCCACAACGTGCTGGAGAGCATCGCGCTGCTGGCCGGGGCCTGTGAGGGCTTCCGCGCCCACTGCATCGAGGGTCTGGTGGCCGACGAGGCCCGGATCGCCACCCTGCTCGACCAGAGCCTGATGCTGGTCACGGCCCTCACGCCGGCCATCGGCTACGACCGGGCCTGCGCCATCGCCAAGCACGCCCACCAGCACAAGCTCAGCCTGCGGGAAGCGGCGCTGGTGCTGGGCGAACTGAGTGCCGAGGAGTTCGACCAGTGGGTACAGCCGGAGCAGATGCTGGCGGCCGGGGGCCGGCCCTGAGCCCCCGCCAGGGCTCCTGCACCGGGTCTCCCGCGATGCAGGTCCCTGGGGCGGGATTGGTGTCGTCCGTTACCGGCCTGCGCCCTGCCGCTGGATACGGTCCGCCCATCTCCTTCTGCAGCTTCTCGATGACGCGGTTCTCCCTGATGCCCCTGGCCCAGCGGGGAGCCCGTGTTCTGGCGGCGGGATCGCTGCTGCTGCTCGGCCTGCCTTCCCTGGCCCACCCGGACCACCACCAGCCCACCCAGCAGGGCAGCAACGCCGGCGGACAGCAGCATGGGCAGCCTCACCACCAACACGACCACAGCCACTGAACACACCTGCAGAACACAGCCGCAGAGCACAGCCGCAGAACACAGCCACGGCCCCCAGCGACCGAACAACCCTCACCGGGATCCGCCCCGCGGGATCGGAGCAACGGGATCAGCCCATGATCAGCCCATTGGTAGTGATCGGTACTGAGCCGACCCTGCGCTTCCCCCAGACTCCACTGGCGGACAGGTTCTAGGGTTCCGGCTGCGTTGGTTCCTGATCTTCAGGGCCCCTCAGCAGCGTCTGGTCCGAGAGAACTACACCGGCGGCGCCGGTGCACGGAGGGACAAAAGCCCGGGAGACCGCCCCATTCCCCTCTCCCGTCCCCCCATGGTTTCACCGTCAGGCGCTGAAGGCGCCTTTGACCGGCAGCATCCCGGCGAAGGCTTCCGCGCCCTCGAGAAGGAACGCCAGCTTCCCCTCACCGGCTGGCAGCAGGAGGTGGACCAGGCCCATCGCTTCGGCCTGGAGGCCGCCGAAAGCATCATCGATCGGCGCATCTCCACCTTCTCCCGCGGTGAACTGCCCCACTACGCGGGCATCAACACCTTCATGAAGGCCCCGTACATCGAGGATGTGAACCGCGTCGGTGAGTTCGACGTGGCCGTCCTCGGCGTGCCCCACGATTCCGGCACCACCTACCGGCCCGGCACCCGCTTCGGCCCCCAGGGCATCCGCCGCATCTCGGCGCTCTACACCCCCTACAACTACGAGATGGGGGTGGATCTGCGCGAACAGATCAAGCTCTGCGATGTGGGGGACATCTTCACCATTCCCGCCAACAACGAAAAGAGCTTCGACCAGATCTCCAAGGGTGTGGCTCATGTGTTCAGCAGCGGAGCCTTCCCGATCATCCTGGGCGGCGATCACTCGATCGGCTTCCCCACCGTGCGCGGCGTCTGCCGCCATCTGGGTGACAAGAAGGTGGGGATCATCCACTTCGATCGCCATGTGGACACCCAGGAGATCGATCTGGACGAGCGGATGCACACCTGCCCGTGGTTCCATGCCACGAACATGGCCAATGCACCAGCGCAGAACCTGGTGCAGCTCGGCATCGGCGGCTGGCAGGTGCCGCGCGAGGGGGTGAAGGTGTGCCGGGAGCGGGGCACCAACGTGCTCACCGTCACCGACATCTGCGAGATGGGCCTGGAGGCGGCGGCGAAGTTCGCGATCGAACGCGCCACCGACGGCACCGACTGCGTGTACATCTCCTTCGACATCGACTGCATCGACGCCGGCTTCGTGCCCGGCACCGGCTGGCCCGAGCCGGGCGGCCTGCTGCCGCGGGAGGCCCTCAAGCTGCTGGAACTGATCGTGCGCAATGTGCCGGTCTGCGGCCTCGAGGTGGTGGAGGTGTCCCCTCCCTACGACATCAGTGACATGACCTCCCTGATGGCCACCCGGGTGATCTGCGACACGATGGCCCACCTGGTGGTGAGCGGCCAGCTGCCGAGGAAGGCGAAGCCGGGCTGGATCAGCGACATCTGCAACATGCACGTCGATCAGGCCTGGAGGTGAGCGGATGCATGAAGTCGACATGACCAAGTGCCTGCTGCTGGCCATGCAGGAGTGGAAGCAGCAGCACGCTCCCGCCGAACCCCGGGTGTCCACGGTGCATCTGCTGGTGGGGGACTTCACCTGCGTGGAACCGGATCAGCTGGTGTTCACCTGGAACGCCGCCGTGACCGGCAGCTGGCTCGAGGGCACCGCGCTGGCGATCGAAACCGTGCCCCTCCAGGGCCGCTGCGTTCGCTGCAACGGCACCTACACCCCCTCACCAGAGGAGGGCTACCGGTCCCCCTGCTGCCAGCACCCGATGGAGGAGATCGTGAGCGGCCGCGAACTCAAGATCCGCTCGGTGGATTACACCTTCCAGCCGCCTGTGGCCAGCGCTTCGCCATCCCTGCTCACCACCGCCTGATCGCCATGCACATGCCTCTGGAAGACACCCTCGGTCTCAATCTGCTGGCGGCCAACCAGCACCAGGCCGAGCACAACCGCGAGCACTTCGATGGCTGGAACCTGCTCTGTCTGAACGTGATGAGCAGCCCGGGAGCGGGCAAGACCTCCCTGCTCGAGCGGTCCCTCGCCCAGCTCGCCGGCCGCCATGCCATGGCGGTGCTGGAAGGGGACATGACCACCCACCTCGATGCCCAGCGGCTGGAAGCCGTGGGCGTGCCCGTGGTGCCGATCACCACCGGCCGCGCCTGTCATCTCGATGCGGCCATGGTGGCGGGGGGCCTGAAGCTGCTGCGTCAGCGGCTGGATCCCTCCAGCCTCGACATTCTCTGGGTGGAGAACGTGGGCAACCTGGTGTGCCCCGCCGAATTCGAGGTGGGCGAACACCGCAAGGTGGCCCTGCTGAGTGTCACCGAAGGCGACGACAAGCCGCTCAAGTACCCGGTGATGTTCCGTGAAGCCGACTGCGTGCTGATCACCAAGACGGATCTGCTGCCCCACCTGGCGGTGGATGTGGAGCGCATCGAAGCCCACATCCGCCAGGTGAATCCCCGTTGTGCCGTGATCCGGGTGTCCGCCAGCAGCGGCGAGGGTCTGGATGCCTGGCACGCTTGGGTGAGTCAGCAACGGGCCCTGCAGCATCAGGCCGTGGCAGCCACTCCTGCCCTGGTGAGCCCATGAGCGCCAGCGGCTTGACCGCCGGCGGTGTGAGCGCCAGCGGAGTGACTGCTGAGGACGCCCGCACCGGGCTGGAAGAGCAGGGCGTGCATTACGCCCTGGCCAGCTTCGTGGACCTGCATGGGGTGTGCAAGGCCAAGGCCGTGCCCCTGCACCACCTGCCGGCGATGCTGGCGGGATCGGAGCTGTTCACCGGCGCCGCCCTCGACGGCGTGCCCCAGGACGTGAGCGACGACGAGGTGGCCGCCGTGCCGGACCTGAGCTCCGCCACCGTGCTGCCCTGGCGGCCCGACACGGTGTGGATGGCCAGCACCCTGCACCTCCATGGCCAGCCCTTCGAGGCCTGTAGCCGCGCCATCCTCTGCCGCGTGCGGGAGCAGGCGGCCCGGATGGGTCTGCGCTTCAACCTCGGCGTGGAAACCGAGTTCTTCGTGCTGCGGCGCGGCGCCGACGGTTCCCTCGGTCCGGCCAGCAGCGCCGACACCCTGGGCAAGCCCTGCTACGACCTGCGCGGGCTGCTGGACAACCTCGACTGGCTCGATGAGCTGGTGCAGGCCATGAACGCCCTGGGCTGGGGCGTGTACTCCTTCGACCACGAGGACGGCAACGGCCAGTTCGAAACTGACTTCGGCTACGCCGATGCCCTGATCACGGCGGACCGGGTCACGTTCTTCCGGCTGATGGCCCGGGAGATCACCCGCAAGCACGGGCTGATCGCCAGCTTCATGCCCAAGCCATTCGCCGATCGCACCGGGAGCGGCGCCCACTTCAACATGTCGCTGGCCGATCTGGAGAGCGGCACCAATCTGTTCACCCCGCCGGATGGCACCGGCAGCTGGGTGAGCCCGCTGGGGCGCCAGTTCATCGCCGGCATCCTGCGCCATGCCCCGGCGATCTGCGCCGTGATCGCCCCCACTGTGAACAGCTACAAGCGGCTGGTGGTGCAGGGAAGCATGAGCGGCTTCACCTGGGCGCCGGTGTTCATCTGCTACGGCAACAACAACCGCACCAACATGCTGCGCATCCCCGGTGCCGGCAGCCGGGTGGAGTGCCGCGCCACGGACAGTGCCTGCAACCCCTACCTGGCCGCGGCGCTGTTGCTCGCCGCCGGTCTCGAGGGGATCCGCGAGGGCCTCGACCCCGGCGAGCCCAACCTGGTGAATGCCTACCGGCTCAGCCCCGAGGAGCGGGCCCGGCGCGGGCTCACCACCCTGCCGCGCACCCTCGGCGAAGCGATCGAGGCCTTCGCGGCCGATCCCCTCGGCCGGGAGGTGTTCGGCGAGGCCATGGCCGACGCCTTCATCAGCTTCAAGCGGGAGGAGTGGGCCAGCTACCACAGCGCCATCTCCAGCTGGGAGACCGAGCGCTACCTGGAGCTGTTCTGAACCATGGACCACCCCATCCGGCGCTCCATCCCCCCCTGAGCCCCCTGCGGCTGCGCCGGCCCCCCCGGCGTGGCCGGATCGCCATCCACCTCTTCACCCACCGAACCCTTCCATGACCACACCCCGAACCACTCCCCGAAAGCCCCGTCAACGCCAGCGCCTGCTGGCCAGCCTGCTGCTGCTGGGCCTGGGCGCCGGCATCCTCTCCGCCTGCGGCCAGCAGGGTGGCGGAGGCTCCGACACGCCCGTGCGCGTCGGCTACAGCGCCTGGCCGGGCTGGATCCCCTGGAAGGTCACCGAGGAGAAGGGCCTGTTCGGCATCCCGGTGACCCTGCAGTGGTTCGACGGCTATCTCGATTCGATCAACGCCCTCAACGCCGGCCAGCTGGACTGCAACAGCCAGACCCTCAACGACACCATCAGCTCGATCGCCGGTGGCGCCGATCTGCAGGTGGTGCTCACCAACGACAACTCCACCGGCAATGACCAGATCATCGCCGCTGAAGGCATCACCAGCATTGCCGATCTGAAGGGCAAGAAGGTGGCCGCCGAGGAGGGCACGGTGGATCACTACCTGCTGCTGCTGGGCCTGAGGCAGGCCGGCCTCACCGCCGATGACATCACCTTCGTGCCCCTGGAAACCGGCGCCGCAGCGGCGGCTTTCGTGGCCGGTCAGGTGGATGCGGTGGGTGTGTTCGCCCCCTTCACCACCCAGGCCCTCAAGCGCCCCGGCAGCGCCACCCTCTTCTCCTCGAAGGAATTCCCGGGCGCCATCAGCGACCACCTGGTGTGCCGCACCGACTTCGTGGCCGAGAACCCCGAGAAGGTGCAGAAACTCGTGGATGCCTGGTTCGCCACCCTGGGCGAGATCGAGGCGAATCCAGGCCCCTCGCTGGCGATCATGAGCCAGCGGGCCGGAGTGAGCGAGGAGGAGTACAAGGAGTACAACGCCGGCACCACGATCTTCAGCCTCGAGGACAACATCAAGGCGCTGGAGCCGGGCACCACGATGTCCTCACTGCCCTACGCGGCCGGCGAGATCAGCGCCTTCCTGCAGAACGTGGGTCTCGCCAAGACGCCACCAAAGCTGGACGGGCTGTTCGTGGACACCTTCGTCAAAGCGGCGAAGTGAGCTGAGGGACACCCACCACCATGACCTCTCCCGCCAGCAAGGCTCCACCGATCGAGCCCCAGCCCGCCGCCGCCCCGGCAACGGAGCGGCTGAAGCGCCTGGGCCAGCACCCCTGGGTGCTGGGGCTGGCGGGAGTTCTCGCCGTGGTGGTGTTCTGGACAGCGGTCACCAGCGCCGGCCTGGTGGATCCGCTCTTCCTGCCCAGCCCCTCCGGGGTGATCGCCGCCGGCCAGAGCCAGGCGGCCCAGGGGGTGCTCTGGGCTGACCTGGTGGCCAGCGTGGGCCGGGTGTTCGCGGGCTTTGCCCTCTCGGCCGCCGTGGCCCTGCCTCTGGGCATCGCCATGGGCACCAGCACGGTGATCTGCCGGCTGCTGGAGCCATTGATGGCCCTGATCCGCTACATGCCGGCGCCGGCCTTCATTCCGCTGCTGATCATCTACTTCGGCCTGGGCGAACTGCCGAAGATCCTGCTGATCTTCATCGGCACCCTGTTCTTCAACACCCTGATGATCATGGATGCCGTGAAGTTCGTGCCGAACGAACTGGTAGAGACGGCCCTCACCCTGGGGGGCCGCACCTCCCAGGTGCTGCTGCGGGTCATCACCCCGTGCATCACCCCCCAGGTGATCGACACCTACCGGATCAACATGGCCTCCGCCTGGAATCTGGTGATCGTGGCCGAACTGGTGGCGGCCAATGAAGGCCTCGGCAAGCGCATCAGCCTGGCCCAGCGCTTCCTGCGCACCGATGAGATCTTCCTCGGCCTGATCGTGATCGGGCTGATCGGCCTGCTGATCGATCTGGGCTTCCGCCTGCTGATGCGGCGCACCTGCCGCTGGGCCAACTGACTCCTCACTCCCATGCATCTCAGCGTCGACAACGTCACCAAGGTCTTCGGGGTGGGCCGCAACGCCAAGTGCGTGCTCGAGGGCATCAGCTTCGAGGTGAACACCGGTGAATTCGTGGCCCTGGTGGGCAGCTCAGGCTCGGGGAAATCCACGGTGATGCGGCTGGTGGCCGGCCTGGAGCGGCCCACGCTGGGCTCCATCAGCGTGGACGGCCATAGCGTGAAGGGCCCGGGCTCCGATCGGGGCATGGTGTTCCAGAAGTACAGCCTCTACCCGTGGCTCACCGCCGCCCAGAACGTGGCCTTCGGCATGGAGCTGCAGGGGCTGGCCAAGCGGGAGATCCGCGAGCGCACCAGCTATTTCCTCGATGTGGTGGGCCTGGGCGACGCGGCCCGGCGCCTGCCGCGGGAGCTCTCGGGCGGCATGCAGCAGCGGGTGGCCATCGCCCGGGCCCTGGCGGCCCAGCCCAAGGTGCTGCTGCTGGATGAACCCTTCGGCGCCCTCGACCTCCAGATCCGTGAATCGATGCAGGAATTCCTGCACAAGCTCTGGCAACGCACCGGCCTCTCGGCCCTGCTGATCACCCACGATCTGGAGGAGGCGCTGCTGCTGGCCCAGAGGGTGCACATCATGGCGCCGCGTCCGGGGCGGATCGTGCGCAGCGTTCAGGTGGATCTGGACCACTCCAACATGGGCCACCTGCGGGTGTCTCCCGAATTCCTGACCCTGCGCGAGGAGCTGGCCCAGTGCCTGCGCAGCCTCGAGCCGTCCCTGGCGGCATGAGCCCCATCCCGGCGGCCGCCGCGGCCAGCTTCCTGCCGGCCCACCTCTACACGTGCGCTGCCACCGCCCGGCAGGAGCGGGAGCGCTACGCCCCACGGTTCTGGCATCCGGTGGCGCCGCTGGCGGCCCTGCCGGAGGGCCACAGCCTGGCGCTGGAGCTGCTGGACCTGCCGGTGCTGCTCACCCATGCGCCCGGTGAAGGGGTGAGGGCCTTCCTCAACCGCTGCCCGCACCGCGGCGTGGCCCTGCAGGATCCCGCCGGGTCGGCCCAGCCCAGCCGGCGCCTGGTGTGCCCGTATCACGGCTGGACCTACGGCCTCGACGGCCAGCTGCGGGCGGCGGCCCGGGAAGGGGAGTTCCTCGAGCCCTTCTGCCGCGCCGACTGGCCGCTCCAACCGCTGGCCTGCCACGCGAGCGGGCCGCTGATCTGGGTGGCGATCGGCGCCGATCCCCTGCCCCTGGAGCAGCAGCTGGATCTGGTGCTCCAGGAGGCGGGGGAAGCCCTGGCCCGGCCTCTGCAGCTGCTGGGCCAGACCAGCCGCGAACTGGCCTGCAACTGGAAGATCGCCCACGACAACACCCTCGACGACTACCACGTGGCCATCGCCCATCCCCGCACGCTCCACCGCGAGCAGGGACCGGTGCGGCACTACCGCCATGCCCTCAGCCGCCACGGCTCCCTGCTGGCCACCCCGATGGAGGGCGGCGACTTCCTCACCTTCGGGCTCGCCCCCTGGACCCATCTGCTGGTGTGGCCCGATGGCCGGCTGGCAGTAATCAGCTTCCCGCCCCTCACCCTCGAGCGCTGCGCCATGCAGCTGTGGCTGCTGGGCACGGCCGCGCAGGCACCGCTGGCCGCCGAGTGGCTGGAGAGCATGCTCCTGTTCCTGGAGGAGGATCGCCGGCTGGTGGAGTCGGCCCAGCGGGGCTACCGCAGCGGCCTGGTGCCGGGCCCGCCGCACCGGTTGGAGCAGCGCCTGCTGCAGCACCAGCGCCTCTACGCCGCGGTGATGGGCCTCACGGCTGATCCCCATCCTCTGCATCGAGAGCACCCGCCTGGATCCAACGGGCCATGGCCGTGTTGATCTCCAGCAGATCGGCCACCGGCTCGCGGCTGAAGGGGCGTTCGGGCAGGTAGCCATCCGGCCCGAATTCGGGCGTGATCGTGAAAGGCAGGACGCCGTTGGTGCGGCTGGAACGGAACAGCCGCCAGCAGCGGCGATGGGCCTCCAGGGCTTCGGCCCACTCCGGCGCGAAGGGATGGCCCACCGAGGGGCCCTGGGGATGGCCCACCCGGGCATGGATGTGGTCCACCCGGCCGGCCATGGCCGCCACGGGCGCCAGATCGGGCGTCATCAGCCGCTCGGCCACCACGCACCAGTGGCTCAGGTCCGCCGTGAGCCGCAGGCCGGGGAAGGCATCCAGGAAGCGCTGGATGGTCCAGGGGTTGTGGAGGCTGCGGGAACGGTGGGTTTCGAAGCTCACCGCCAGCCCGGAGGCCTCGGCCAGGGGGACGGCCCTGCTCCAGAACCACTCCTGCTGCGGCCAGCTCCAGGCATCGCAGCCCGTGATCACGGTCACCTTGAGCGGGGCGAAGGCCGGGCATGCAGCCAGCAGCCGCTCCAGCTCGTGGAGGTGATCCTCCGGCCCCAGCGCAAGCCGGGGCACGTAGTCGCCACCGGTGACCAGCTCGAGCACCAGGGGCATGGCCGAAGCGGCCAGGGCTGCGGCCACGGCCGGGGGCTCCAGGCCCGCCAGGGCGGGATGCCGGAGGTTGGCCTCAAGCCCGTGGAAGCCAGCGGTGGACGCCCGCTGGATCGCCTGCTGCAGGTCGCCAGGAAACCCCCAGAGGCTGTGCAGCAGCACGGCAGCGGAAGGCTGGGATGGCAGGACGCTCAGGGGAGGTGGAACCGTTGGGGCAGCCAGGGCCGGAGCCGGCTTTGGAACCGGGATCTGAGCCGGTTCAGTTGGCGTCCACGAACTGCTCGGGAGGAACGTTCAGGTACACGCCTTCCTGGAAGAGGGCCTGCTTGGCGGCGGCATCGCCGCGGCCCACGGCATCGGCATAGCGGCGGCGCAGGGACTCCACCAGCACCTGACGGCGCACATCGGCACCGCCCTGGGCGGCCCGGGAGTCGAGCGCAACCTGTTCGGCGCAGACCATGGGGATTGTGTTCACTGTGGACACTCTGATTGTAGGGAGGGCGGTGCGCCTGCACAGCCCCTCGCCATGGGGTGGTTTCAACCCCTACCGCAGGGCGGCCCTCCGGACTGCTGGACTCTTGCCATGGCCACCTCCAGCACCGGGCTGATCGACCGCCCAGCCCTCGCCGAACTCAACACCCTCAGCACCGCCCCCGCCGTGGTGCGGCTCCTCAGCCATCTGCTCACGCTCGTGCTGGCGGGGCTGATCTGGCGCCAGCCCGGGCTGCCTTGGGCGGCGCGTCTCACCGGTCTGCTGATCAGCGGCATCGCCCTGGCCACCTGCTTCGCTCCGCTGCACGAGTGCTGCCACCGCACGGCGTTTCGCAGCAAGGCGCTCAACGATGCGGTGGCCTGGCTGGCGGGGCTGCTGAGCTTCTACAACGCCACCTTCTACCGGCGCTACCACCAGTGGCACCACCGCTTCACCCACCAGCCCGGACGCGATCCTGAGCTGGAGGATCCGGTGCCCACCTCCCTCGGGGGCTACCTGCTCGAACTCAGCGGCTGGAACTGGTGGAGCGGCAAGCTGCGGGGCTACGCACGGTTGCTCTGGGGAGACCTCAGCGACCTGCCCTACCTCAGTCCCGAGGTGATTCCCCAGGTGCGCCGCTCGGTGCGGCTGCAATTCCTGGTGTACGGGGTGGTGCTGCTCCTCTCCTGCATCCACGCCAACGGCTTTCTGTTCTGGAGCTGGCTGCTGCCCCTGGCGGTGGGCCAGCCCTTCCTGCGCTTCGTGCTGCTGGCGGAGCACAGCGGCTGCAGCTTCAGCAGCGACGGCACGGCCAACACCCGCACGACCCTCACGGTGGCCCCAGTGCGCTGGCTGATGTGGAACATGCCCTTCCACGCCGAGCACCATCTCTATCCGTCGCTGCCCTTCCACGCCCTGCCGGCGGCGCACGGCCGGATCGCCCCCCACCTGCGCCACCTGGCCCCGGGCTACCTCGCCGTGCATCGCGTGCTGCTGCGCGACCTGCCGGCCCTGGCCCTGCCGGCATGACCAGCACGGCCTCCAGGGTCGAGGCGGACTTGGCCCTGGGATCCTTTCCCCTGGCCTGCGGCCAGGTGATTCCCGAGGCACGGCTGCGCTATGCCGCCGTCGGCCGGCTCAACGTTGAGCGCTCCAACCTGATCCTTGTGCCCACCTCCTACGGGGCCCGGCCGGCCGATCTGGCCTGGATGGTGGGTCCGATCTTCGATCCCGACCGATGGCTGGTAGTTATCGCCGGCATGTTCGGCAACGGCGCCTCCTCCAGCCCCAGCCACGGCGCCATGGGCCTGGCCGAACAGGGCTGGGTGGTGCAGCACCACGACAACGTGATCGCCCAGCAGCGGCTGCTGGCGGAGGTGTTCGGCGTGGAGCGGCCGGCCCTGATCCACGGCTGGTCGATGGGGGCCCAGCAGGCCTACCAGTGGGCGGTGCAGAGCCCCGAACGGGTGGAGCGGATCTGCTGCGTGTGCGGCACTACCCGCACCTCGCCCCACAACCGCCTGTTCCTGATCAGCCTGCGCCAGGCCCTCACGGCCGATCGCCACTGGAACGGCGCGGGCTTCGACGCGCCGCCGGAGCAGGGGCTGCGCACCTATGCCCTGATCTACGCGAGCTGGGCCGCCAGCCAGCCCTTCTTTCGAAGCCTGGATGTGCCGGTGGAGCAGCACGTGGAGGAGCAGTGGCTGCCCCACTACCGCCGCCACGATCCGCGCGATCTGATCGCCATGCTCGACACCTGGCTGGCCCACGACGTGGCGGCGGGCGGCGATCTGGACGCCACCCTGGCCGGAATCCAGGCGCGCACGGCCGTGGTGGCGGCCGACCACGACCTCTACTTCACGCCGGAGGACATGGCCGCCGACGCCGAGCGGATCCCGGGCGCTGACTTCCACCTGATCCGCTCCCTGCTCGGCCACCGGGCAGGCAACCCCCACAGCAGCGCGCCCGAGCAACGGGAGCTGCGCCGCATCGTGGATGGCCTGCTGGCCTCCTGAACCCTCCAGCCCCGATCCCCTCGATACCCGTCTCCATGTCCGATCTCACCAGCCAGGCCCGTGACCTGCAGCTCAAGTTCCTGCTGATCTCGTTCACGGATCTGTTCGGCATCCAGCGGGCCAAGCTCGTGCCCGCCGCGGCGATCCCGACCATGGCCCGCGACGGGGCGGGATTCGCCGGCTTCGCGGCCTGGCTGGATCTCTCCCCGGCCGATGGGGACGTGATGGCGATTCCCGATCCCGCCAGCCTCACCCCCCTGCCCTGGCAACCGGAGGTGGGCTGGGTGGCGGCCGAGCTGGTGCTGGAGGGGGCGCCGATGGCCCAGTGCCCGCGCCGCCTGCTGCGCCGGCAGCTGGAGCGGGCCGCAGGGCTGGGCTACGAGCTGCGCAGCGGGGTGGAGGCCGAGTTTTTCCTGCTGGACGCCGATGGCGGCGGCATCGCCGATCCGGCCGACCACCAGGAGAAACCCTGCTACGACCAGCTGGCCCTGATGCGCCGCTACGGACTGATCGGTCTGTTGCTGGAGGCGATGGAGGGGCTGGGATGGGGGCCCTACCAGGCCGACCACGAGGACGCCAACGGCCAGTTCGAGGTCAACTGGACGTTCGCGGATGCCCTCACCACCGCGGACCGGCACGCCTTCTTCAAGGTGATGGTGAAGACCCTGGCGGAGCAGCAGGGGCTCAAGGCCAGCTTCATGGCCAAGCCCTTCGCCGAACGCACCGGCAACGGCTGCCACACCCATCTGTCGCTGTGGGGAGCGCCGGGCACCGCCAGCGCCGGCATCAACCTGTTCCACGACCCCGCCGGTGAGCTGGGCCTCTCCGCCCTGGCCTATCAGTTCCTGGCGGGGCTGCTGGAGCACGCCCCGGCCCTCTGCGCCCTCACCAACCCCACGGTGAACAGCTACCGGCGGCTGGCGGCGCCACCCACCACCTCCGGGGCCACCTGGAGCCCGGCGGGCATCAGCTACAGCGGCAACAACCGCACCCACATGCTGCGCATCCCGGACGACCAGCGGCTGGAGCTGCGGCTACCGGACGGCTCGACCCACCCCTACCTGCTGCAGGCGGCCATCCTGGCGGCGGGGCTGGACGGCATCGAGCGGCAGCTGCCGCCCGGGCTCCGCCATGACAACGACAACTACGCGTCCCCGCTGGGACCGGAGATCTGCCCACGGCTGCCGGCCGATCTGGGCGAGGCGCTCGATGCCTTCGATGCCGACACCCGTCTGCGCCAGGCCTTGGGCGAGGAGTTCTGCCAGGCCTACGGCAGGCTGCGCCGGCGCCAGTGGCAACGCGAGCGGGGCGACATCAGCGAAGCCGAACGTCGCACGTCGCTGGATTGCTGAGGGCTGGGCTGCTGAGGGCGGCGCACCATCGGTGGCAACGCTGAAGCATTGCCACAGTGCAATCCGCGATGCCCGAGCATGCCAAGCCCCCGGGGCTGATCCAGCGTTACCGGGAGGAGCTGCAGACCCGCCACTACGCCAGGCGCACGGTGACGACCTACGAGCAGTGGCTCCGAAGGTATCTGCGCTTCCACAGCCTGCGGCACCCGAGGGAGATGGGCAGCGCCGAGGTGAACGCCTTTCTCACCCATCTGGCGGTGGATCTTCAGGTGAGCGCCTCCACGCAGAACCAGGCGCTCTCTGCCCTGCTGTTTCTCTACCGGGAGCTGCTGGAGCGCGACCTGGAGCTGGCGGGCGTGGTGCGAGCCAGAACGCCGCGGCGTCTACCGGTGGTGCTGACGGTGGAGGAGGTTCGCTCCGTGCTGCAACGCCTGGACGGCACCGAGGCGCTGGTGGCGGGGCTGCTCTACGGCAGCGGCCTGCGGCTGATGGAAGCCCTGAGGCTGAGGGTGCACGACCTCGACTTTGGCCGGCAGGAGCTGACCGTGCGCAACGGCAAGGGCGGCAAGGACCGCCGCACCCTGCTGCCTCGACGCCTGGCGGAGCAGCTGCGACCGCATCTGCAGGAGGTGAAGAGCATCCACCAGCAGGATCTGGCCGAAGGCTGGGGGAGGGTGCAATTACCCCATGCTCTCGGCCGGAAATACCCCCATGCTCCGGTGGAATGGGGGTGGCAATGGGTATTCCCGCAACAGACCCGCTGGTGCAATCCAGCCAGCGGAGAACAGGGCCGTCACCACATGGATCCCAGCCTGATTCAGAAAGCGGTGCGCCGGGCGGTGCTGGCTGCAGGAATCAGCAAACCGGCCACCTGCCAAAGCCTGCGCCACTCTTTCGCCACCCACCTGCTCGAGCGGGGCCAGGACATCCGCACGATTCAGGAGTTACTGGGCCACAGCGATCTCAAGACAACAATGATCTACACCCATGTGCTGAATCGGGGGCCACTGGGAGTCTCCAGCCCCGCCGACCTGCTCTGACGGTGGCTCAGCCTGAACATGTGGATACCGGATCCGCATAAAATCGCGATCGCAATGAGGAGTTGCCTCAGCAACCCAGGCCCAAGAAGCGAAGTGGAGCACCTAGCCACTGACGGCGAAGGTGGATAGGCTGAACAGGACGACTGGTCTGAGATGGTTACCGGACCCGTCTATTCAGCGTTGCTTCGACCGTGTTTTTACGATTGTTCTACTTGCTTAGGATACTTGCACGGCCAAGCAACAGCAAGCTCGAGCCGACACCGCCTGCTAGCCGAACGACGTTCGTCAAGAACGGCGGTGCGGCTCAGCTAGTTATTAGGCTTACGAATCAGATGGATGCACAATGAAGAATAGTGGAAGGGTCGCGCTAGTAACAGGGTCTACATCAGGTATAGGTAAAGCTATCGCATTACAGTTATCTGACGACGGATTTAACGTGGTATTTCATTCAAGGAAATCTGTTAGTGAAGGCGAACGGCTTGCTTGTAGTGTCCCACGAGCGACCTATATTCAAGCTGACCTATCTGATCAGGCGCAGGCAAGAAAGTTAATATCAGATGTATTATCTCGCTGCTGTCGGCTAGATGTTCTTATTAACAATGCAGGAATCAATGCAATGATACCTCATGGCTCCCTTAAGGAAGCATCACCAGGGGTATGGCGAGAGCTTTACGAAGTTAATGTCATTGCTCCTTGGACATTGATCTCTGAAGCGGAGCAAGCCTTAAGGGAGTCATCTTGTCCGGACTATACGAGTAGTATTATCAATATAAGTTCGCATGCCGGTGTACGCCCTAAGGGCGCGTCAATTCCATATGCTGCAAGCAAGGCATCTTTGAACCATATGACAAGACTATTGGCACTAACCTTGTCACCTGAAATTCGCGTAAATGCAATTGCTCCAGGGCTAGTGGATACTCCCATGACAGAGAGCTGGGTTGATGCGCATAAGTTATGGAGTGAAAGGTCACCGATGAAGCGAGGGGCTCAGCCAACTGAGATCGCCCATACTGCTTCAATGCTTGTTTCAAGCAGTTATTTGACAGGCGAAATCATACTCTCTGATGGCGGGCTCAATTTAACATGATCAAGCAAAAGCCTAACAGTAACATGCACAGGTAGCCAACTACGCACCACCATTGGAGGCGCGTAGTTGTCTCCTGTGATGTAGGCGTTAGGCAGTTCCACCGCTGACTAGTATCTTGCCAGTACTTAAGGATTTGTGGGCACTTCAAGACAGCTGGCCTATGAGTGCTGCCCATGCGGCAGCGGAAAGAAGGCTAAGTTCTGCTGCCTAAAGTCAGGTCGATGGGCAAAGCCGCCTGCGAAGATACATGTGTCAAAATCTAATCAGATCACCAATTCAAGATGCTATGCGAACTGCTTGAGATCCTGCTCCAAGAAGCTATCACGTGAACACATACTCAGTCAATCCATACAGAAGCAACTTGGAGGAGGAAATGAGGTCGATGTCTTTGGATTTCCGTTTCAGGAGCAGCATCCCAAGACCTTTTCATTTTCAAGTCTCGCTTCAAAGGTGCTGTGTTCCAACCACAATGCCGCACTTAGCCCTCTCGATGCCGAAGCGGGACGATTGTTTGAGAAGTCTCTAGCGATCGTTCAGGATTTTAGCCTGGCAGAGAAGATGTGCTTGTTTGCTGGCGAGGACATCGAACTCTGGATGCTGAAAACAATGCTGGGCATGATTCGAGCAAAGCAAACGAGCTCATTGAATTTAAAAGGAATCTCTAAGCAAGAGTACGGCTTCAAACAGGACTGGGTTGAAATCTTGTTCCAGAAGAAGGCATGGCCTATTGGCTGGGGCCTCAATGTGGCCAGTGGGATATACCCCTCAAATGGGCACCTACTAATCTGTCCCAACATTGAGGACAAGGTGGTGACTGGATGTCATTTCCGCTTTTGCGGGAAGCAGTTTTTTCTAGGCCTTGGTGCAAAAGAAATCCACGACCCATTGTTTGACTTTCTAAGAGTAGGCCAGTCTCCAAAAATGGCCTATAGGCCAACTTTCCTAAATCATCATCGCGACAAAGACTGTAGGCAAATAATCTTATCGTGGCAGGCCAGAACGATAGCAAGCTCTCAAGCCAAGCCATTGTCTCTGGATTTCGTTTGGCTTCCTGAATCTGAAGAGCTTCCTGCTCAGGATCTCTCCCCTTCCTTTGAACTCCTAAATAACCCACCTGCAACAATTGAAAAGCACCTAAGAGGAAGGCATGACAAGTCGCGCTAGACCACTATTGTATCATCGGGGGATTGCACGATTCTGATTCGGTTTTCCAATTCTCCTTCATAGTCTTGGACTGCCAAACATTGCCATGCACCTGAGCCGCCACCACGGGATGTCAAGTAACTCCCTAAGTGAATTACGGCCAGGTGATGGCAAGCGTTCTGCAGCACAGTGAGGCCGCGTTGCTAGTCGCGTGGGACCAAACTGAGCATGGCAGGCCTGGGCTATCTCCTGGATTGTTTTAAAGGCCTCTGATCACCTCATTGCCAACCCTGGCCTTGAACCCGAGGCTGTGGGTGCCGTGGAGGCGCAACTCTTTGGGGGAAGGATTCGCCAACGATGGGATACTCATTCTGGGGCGGTGCCCCACTTAAGAGGTAAACGAAGGGGTCTGCCAAAAAGCCAGTCAACCTTGGCGCCAAGATCTTCCAATCTGCCTGGAGTGTGAATCAATAAATGGAATACATGCCTGCCAGGAAGCCAGTTTTGCAGGCATGTTATTCAAGCGTGGCTTATCGCTCAAGCGGACTGTCGGCTTCTGCAAGCTTCAGACTAGTTACCGGTGGGCAGCGGTATTTTTATGCCTTCCTTGGAGAGCATTTCCCTGACATGCTGGAAGCGCTCATACTGGGTGAGCGTAATCGGGCCAGAATAACCCTCGCTCTGCATCTTGCGCGGTGGATACTGCACATAGGTTTTCATCAGCTCTTTGACCGCTTCCCCAATGGTGACCAGCATCCAGGTCCGTTCCGTATAGTTATTCATGAAGATGTCGTAGCGCTCCTGTGGGTCTTGCCATAGGTCAAACAATTGCGGCACCACCGCGACATAACTCTCTGCTCCTTTCCAGCCGAGGTTAGAGTCTACTGCCAGACCTCCAGTGGTTGCACCATCGTCACCCCGTAGATTAAAAACAGCCTTGTAATTGTTCACCCGTACTGCGCCTGGTGTTAGTTCGTTCTCGGTGAAGTAGAACCAGGTCTTGCGCTCACACTTACCGGTGCCAAGCAACACCGGAGACATGTCATAGCTGTCAAACGTGGTCGGTTGTCCCTCGCGATCATTGGTGGGCAGGGATACCCCTGCAAGGGCCGCAAATGTGGCCATAAGATCGAGTCCACCGAGAATATCGTGGTTCTTGGCGCCAGCCGGAATTTTCCCTGGCCACCAGGCAATGGCGGGGACGCGGTTGCCTCCCTCCCGGACAGTACCCTTCGTGCCCCGGAACGGTGTGTAGCCGGCGTCGGGATACACATCCTGCCAGGCGCCGTTGTCCGTGGTCCAGAAAACCAACGTATCTTCTTCCAGGCCAAGCTCCCGGACCTTGTCCATAATCGCCCCGACCCTGGCATCCAGCTCGACGATTGAGTCCGCATACTTGCTCTTTGAAGGTGATTGGTGGATGAAGTCGGGGTGCGGCAGGTTGGGCTGGTGCACCTTCATGAAGTTCACACTGAGAAAGAAGGGCTGGTCACCTTTGGCCGCCTCATCAAGAAACTCAGTTGCTGCTTTTTCGACATAGCCATCGAAGAAGGGAATCCCGACAACACCTTGCTCAGGTGTATCGACGTACTGACCATTGATCTTGAAGTCTTCCTTGGCCTGTTCGCCGGCCTTACCAGACAGGGAACCTTTTGTCACCTCTTGGAACATGGTGCGTAGTTCTGGATCCATATCCGGGAACCAGGTGGGGTCGGCATAGGTGTAGGCATTCAAGTGATAGAGACCGACATACTTCATCTCGTCATAGCCCTGGGCATTGGGCAGCGCGTAATCGGCCTCACCCAGGTGCCATTTGCCCGTGAAAAAAGTGCGGTAGTCGGCCTGTTTCAGCACGGAGGCCAGGGTCCATTCTGCTGCTGGCAAGCCGCCGCCTTGCCCCTGAAAGGCCACAGTGGTCATGCCGCTGCGGTTGGGGATACGACCCGTGACCATGGCGGCCCGACCCGGGGTGCAACTCGGTTGGGCATAAAAGGAGAAGAAGGTCATGCCTTCAGCGGAAAGCCGATCGAAGTTTGGGGTTGGCATCCCGCGCCCTTCGCCGCCGCCGTATGGCCCAAGATCGCCATAGCCTGTGTCATCCGTCACAAGCAGAATGATATTTGGCTTTTTATTTGACATTGGTTGTGGCTTTCAGCAATTCAGATCCTAGCTACTTCTTGTCATTTACGGTGAGTTTTTTTGTATTTCTTTTGCTTTCGGGACATCCTACGAAGAATTGATTTCTCTGTCCTCATGTGACAGCTTTACTGGATCAGGCTATGCCCCTGATATCGGTAGTCTTGTGCAGGTTGAATAGGGCTTTCGCTTTCGATGCAGGTCTTGTGGGAATAAACAGGGCAGTACCTTTGCGCGAACTGGGCCGGGGTGGTTGAAGACTTCCAGTCATCGCTGTAGATACGGACGTACACCTCTACTCGGCTTCGCGAGAGGCGTCCCACTAGGCCCCTTGGCTGAGCGTCACAGCCTCCTCAGCACGATGAGGTCGTTGCAGCGTTTCCGCCCAGACCAGTTGATCCTGATCTTCTCGTCTAGCAGCTTGGCCACGAAGTCCTCGGAGGTAACTGGCATCTCTGGGCAGAGTGAAGGATCTCTGGTCTGCAGCCATCCAACGCCTTCTCCAGGGTGTCTTAAGGGCACAGCAGCGCGCGCGGCTGGCATACCCACAGTGCATCAGGTCAGCATCGAGGACGGCGGAGGGTGTCGGAAGGCCGCTCACCGAAGAGCTCGGCGTACTGCCTGGAGAAGTGGCCAGGGTTGAGGAAGCCCCATTCCGCGGCGAGGGCGCGGATCGTCATCTGGCTTGGATCGGCCCCCAGCAGTTCCTGCCGGATGCCGTGCAGGCGATGAAGCCGCAGATAGCTCATCGGACCCATCCCCAGGTGCTCCCGGAATCCCTGAATCAGGCTCCGCCGGCTGGTGTGCACCTCTCGGCAGAGGCCCTCCAGGTGAATGGGGTGTCTGGGATGGGCTTCCATCCACCGCTGGGCCGCCTTCACCAGCTCGATCCGCGAAGGGGCCCGGGGCAGGCTGTTGCTGGCATGCCCGCCATGGATCAGGGCTTCCAGCACCAGAGGGAGCAGATCGTTGCTCACCAGCTCGTCGAAACCAGCCACCTGTTGCAAGCTGGGATCGGTCTCGAGCGTCGCGAAGAGCTGGCGCAGGTAGCGCCGCAACCGCGCAAACCGGCCTGGATCCAAGGTGAGCCAGTTGCGGGGCAGCACCTGCTCCAGCACGGAGCAGCCGAGCCGGTCGGCCCGATGGAGGAACTCCTCCCGATGGATCAGCAGCAGGGCCATGTCGCACGGGCCAAAAGTGCTCAGATGGACCTCGCCGGCGCCGGAGAGCCCGAACAGGGCCCTGGGCGACAGCGGCTGGCCATGGCTGAGGATCTGGGCTGGCGAAGTCACACCGCCGTCCGGATCCCTCCCCAGATCCATCGCCACGATTTGGCTGCCACGCGGCTTGGGGCCGGCACAGTGAACCGACCTGTCGACCCGGATGCGAAGCAGCCTCAGCGGACCCAGCAGCAGGGGCAGCAGAGTTCCTCTCAGCTCACCCCCGGCGAGCTGAGTGACCTTCAGGGACAGTCCGAGTGCCTCCAGCCTGGACTGCAGGCACTCGACGCTGTCAATGGTCAGCAGGGGTGGCACCTGAACATCGTCGCATCGCCTGCGGGTTTGTCTCTGACCATTGTGGCCTCAGCTGTGGGCGCCCCATGGGCGTTGATGCCAGCATCACCGCCGGAAAAGGCCGTCACAGCTATTCGTTGAGCGTGTTCACTCGGGGCTAACGCGCAAACGAGAAGATCTGTTTCCAGTCGTTCTTCATGCTGATCACCACCCATCCCTGCTGCTTGGCTTCGTCGTAGAGCTCCTGGGTGAAGGTGCCCACCTTGGTGTCCGGCAGCCCCTGGGCTGGGCCGTAGGCATACTCCCTGCTGGCATCATCGTGCAGCACGATCATCGCCAGGTTGGCTTCTCCCCCTGCCTTCGCGTATTCGAGCATCTGCCGATCGCCGGTGGAATTCCCGAATGCCGCCGTGGGCCGGCGACCGATCATCAGATGGATGCCTTCTGGCTTGCCAGCGTTGTTGTTGTCGAGGAGAAGCTTGGGTTCCTTGGTGAGAAAGGGCTTGCCCGTGCTGGTGTAGCCGTAGCGGGTGCTGCCGGCCGTGCCGATCACCTGTTCAGGGGGGATTCCATAGACCTCCTGCGCGTAGACACGCACAAAATCCTGGCCACCACCCGTGGCGATGTAGGTGCGATAGCCCTTCGCGCGCAGCAGCATGAGCAGCTCCTGCATCGGCTGGTAGGTGAGCTCGGTGTAGGGGCGTTTCCAGCGTGGATGTTTCGCCGTGGCGAGCCAACGTTTCACCTCTTGATTGAAGGTGTCAAGCGGCATACCGGTGAGGGTGGCGGCTGCCAGTGTCTCAAGATCCGGCAGCGTCAGGCTCTCCAGACTCGTTCTGTCACCTGCTAGCCCAGAGAGCACGGTGGCGTAGGGCTTCTCCCGGGCAAGCTCAGGCTTGGCGTTCACCAGCTCAGGCACCCGTTCGAGGATGTACATCACCTGGGTGTACATCGGGTGTTCCACCCAGAGCGTGCCGTCCTGGTCGAAGGTGGCGATGCGTTCCTCTGCAGGAACGAAGTCAGGACTGCTGGGATCGGTGGTCTGGGCGACAAAGGTGAGGATGCTGTCTTTGGCAGCCCCAGGGTTCCAGGAAGGTAAAGGATCCAGCGATTGGGCAGAAACTCCTGGCAGGCCGAAGGCAACGGCCAGGAGCGTGGCGCAGAGCAGTGTGCCCAGCGATTGAATGATGGTTCTGCGCCTCAGGGGCATTGTCGACGAATCGCTCATGAGCCTGAACGCGATTGCAGATCCGAGGCACTGGCACTCATCGAAGTCAGGTGGATTCTGAGCCAGCCGAGGGGATGAGCTGATCCGCCCGGAAGGTCTTCAGGATGCTGACGCCGGAGAGGATCAGGTTGATTCCCACCAGCAGCCCCAGCAGGCTGAGGGAATCAAAGGGCCAGTTGCTCCAGATCAGGATGCCGAGAATAATGCCGGCAATACCAGTGGCGAGAAGCAACTTGCGATGCTCCTCTCGGCCATCAAAGGCGTTGATCACCTGGATGGCTCCCTGGATGAAGAACAGAATTCCAATCACCATGGTGAGATCCAGGATCGAGAAGACTGGATGGCGCAGGATCCAGAAGCCAACGATCAAATAGAAGATGCCGAGCAGGATGGCCAGCAAGTGTTGACCAGCCTTTGCCTTGCTGAGCTGTAAGCCATGAAACAGCTGCAGAAAGCCGAACAACAGCAGCACGAAGCCGATCACATTGAAGGTGAAGATCGTTGCAAAGAGAGGGTAAAGAATGGCCAGGGCACCCAGCACGATCATCAGGATCCCCATGGACCTTGACGTCTTCAAGCGCTGAGCCCAGGCGTGATCAGAGTCGCTCATGATGTTGCTCATGGTGTGGGTGCTCCAGTTATTCGCTGGGATGGCCGGCTTCTTTGACTTTCGCCAAGATTGCGTCGAGGTTGTAGGTGGCAGGGGATTGAAGCGGTGGGTACGTCTTGTAGGACATCAACTGTTCTTCCCACAACTGCTGGCCGATGGGCAACATGTTCCAGTCGTATTGGTAGGCCGTGACTGGACCGGCCAAGGCACCGCCAATGCTCATCGCGGTTTCCTGGGCGACGCCGACGGCCTGCTCAAAGGGATCGCGCTTGATGTTCTGAACGAGTGTCCAATGGAAGGGGATCAGGGGCATGATCCAGCCGTCTGCTCCTGGCTCAGACATGGTGTAGTACATCTTCCAGTTCTTGTACCTTACGGCTGATGGTGTAGCCCCGGAGTAGTAGAAGAAATAATCTCTTGCCGACTTGTCAGACTTGGCTTCGAGATAGTCGCGCTGATTGACGCCATCCAGTGTGGTCTTGACGATGCCGGGATAGTTTCCGGCTTCGATCTGCTTCTTCAGGGCGTCTCCCTTGGCTCCCCCGCCGATATCCACCAGGGTCGGCACCCAGTCCAGGGCGGCGAACAGCTGGTCTTTCACGGTGCCCGGCTCGATATGGCCGGGCCAGCGCACCACCATCGGGGCCCGATATCCACCTTCGTAGGCTTCGCCCTTCTGGCCCTTGAAGGGGGTAACACCGCCGTCGGGGAAGGAGATCTTCTCGGCGCCGTTGTCGGTGGTGAAGACGATCAGCGTGTTGTCGAGTTGGCCCATGTCATCGAGCTTCTTAAGCACGTAGCCGATGTTGTCATCCATCTGCTTCATGCCCGCCTCGTTGACCCCCCAATCCTTGCCGCCCTTTGTCGACACCATGTCCATGTATTTGTCCGAGAGCACGGTGGTGACGTGCATGCGGGCCGGGTTGTACCACACGAAGAACGGCTTGTTGGTTTTCTTGGGATCGTTGCGGTCGAGGAAGTCGATCACCTTGGCTGAGATCTCCTCGTCCACGGTCTTGGATCGCTCCAGGGTCAGCGGTCCCTCGTCCTTGCAGCTCTGGTTCTTTTCTGTGCCGTCGGACGACGTGCACCAGATCACCGGGCGGGGCGGGGTGAGGCAGGTTGTGGTCTTGGGATCAACAGCACCGGCCACGGCAGGCAGCCCAGGGACGGGGGTGTTCTGGCAAGGGGGCGCAATCGCCTGTTGCGTGGGCGAGCTGTTGATGTCGGGGAAGCTCACCTGCTGCATGGCATCGAGGTGATACAGGTAGCCCCAGTACTCCTCGAAACCGTGCGCCGTGGGCAGTGAGGCGGTGTGGTCACCCAGGTGATTCTTGCCGAATTCTCCCGTGGTGTAGCCCTGATCGCGAAGGAACTTGGCCAGTGCGGGCGTTCCTGGCTTGAGGTAAGTGGGGCTGCCGGGCAGCTGGGGCGGGATCATGCCCGTCCGCAGGGGGTACATGCCCGTGAAGAACGCATTGCGGCCCGAGGTGCAGCTCTGCATGGCCACGTAATCCATGAAAATCGCGCCCTCTTTGCCGATCCGGTCGATGTTGGGGGTTTCACCCACCATCAGGCCGCGGTGGTAGACCCCCGGCTGCATCCAGCCGATGTCATCGCCCATGATGAAGAGGATGTTGGGCTTGTTCGCGAATTTCTCGGTGGGCATGCCCATCGGCCGCGCCACTGGCTGACCGGTGGGCATCGCCGTGGGGTTCGCGGAGGCCTGATTGACGTCTGGGCCTTTCGCGCCGCACGCCACCAGGGCAACACTCAAGAACAGCGCCAGCAGCAGGCTGGTCAGCCGACGGATCGTTGGTGCGAGTGGGGCCATGCGCCGCGCTGGGGACCTGAAGAGAACAGCGACCCCTGATGGGAGCGCAGATAGCAACTATCCCAGGCAATGGCGGGGAGCAGGCCGAGGCGCTGAAGGTTTGCCCGAATTGAGCAGGCGTGCCCAGCTGAGTCGCAACGACTACCCCTCAGTGGGGCCGGAGACCAGCCGAAAGCCGATATGGGACGTGCCTGTATCCGGTTCGAGGGCCTCCCGGGCCGCCGGGCGGTAACGGCTGCAATAGTTCTTCGCACAGAGGAAGGAACCACCCTTGATCACGTGCTTGGCGATGCCAGGCTCGCGGGGATCGAAACTCAGCTCCTGCTCGCTCACAGCTGGATTCACATGATCGGCCATGCCCTGGTGGCCGGGTCGGTACCAGTCCTGCGTCCACTCCCAGACGTTGCCGGTCATGTCCTGGAGCCCGTAGCCGTTGGGCGGAAAGCTCCCCACCGGGGCTGTGCCGAAGTAGCCATCCTTTTCCTGGTTGTGGATGGGGAACTCCCCTTGCCAGGTGTTGGCCTGCTTCGCTGAATAGGTTTTCCCCCAGCTGAAGACCTGATCCTTGAGGCCGCCCCTGGCGGCGAATTCCCACTGGGCCTCGGTGGGAAGGGCCTTGCCGGCCCAGGCGGCATAGGCCTCGGCATCCCTGAAGGCGACCTGCACGACGGGATGGTTGGCCAGGCCTTCCAGGTCGCTGTCGGGGCCCTGCGGATGCCGCCAGTTCGCCCCGGGAGTCCAGTGCCACCAGCTCAGGTAGGCGACTTCACTTCCAGGAGCTGGGCTTTCGAAGACCAGGGCACCGGGAGCCCGTTGATCGTCAGCCAGATCGGGGTACTGATCCTTGGGGATCGGCCGTTCCGCCACGGTGACATAGCCCGTGGCCTTCACAAACGCATCGAACTCGGCATTGGTGACTTCATGGCGGTCGATGCAGAAACCCTCCACCGTCACCGCATCAACCGAGAGCTCATCGGGGTAGTGGTCATCCGACCCCATGCGGAACGTGCCGCCGGGGATCCATTCCATGCCGGCCGGACAGGTGGGAAATGCCTGACCGGCAGCCACTGGCTGAGGTTGGATCAGCAAGCACAGGATGAGAAAGGCCGTGGCCAGCAGGCGCATGGGAAGCAGCAGGGGCATGAAGGGTTCGCTTGGCGTGTGCATCGAGAGCTTGTCATTGTGATCAATAGCTTCCGGCCCTGGCTCCCTCTCTGCCCCCCCTTGCCTTCGAGGTCTGCCACAGGCCGTGGGGGTAGCTGGTAAGCCCACTCCTTTTGGCGGCTCAGATTCTGAACCTCACCAGCTCATGCTCCGACCTCCAACGGACCTGGTGGAGGCCGCCTGGGGGCGAGCTGGACTTGGCAAAAGGTGCAGCCATCTCGGCCAGGCCCCCTGGCTCCGACCCGGTTTCAGCTTGAGTGCATCTGGTGGTGGCGATCGTGCTGGTGGTGATCGGATCGAGATCCTCCAGCCGCCCGAACCTCAGCAGGTTGCCACCAGCGCGACCGTTGCAGATCCTCAAAGAGTTTGCGGAAGAACTCCCTCGCCGGGTGTTTGTCCCATCACTGAGCTTATGATATGGAGCGGCGATCACGCTGGATTTCGGAGATTCATTCGCTCTGAAGACCTATTAGTCTGACAGCCAAGTAAATCTTGGCTTGCTCTGTTTGACCTTGTTGCCGGAGGCTGCTTGGTTATATCTCTGGGCCACCGAGTTCTCATGCTACGAAAACGGCGGGCTTGAGAAGGCTTCCCCGAGCAAACCTGGCATTGGGCGATAGAAACTTACAACAACGCTAAATCCATGGGTCTTTGCGAAACGACTTGCTGAGTTGATACCAGCGCTCGGACATCATTCCCCATGCATAGCCATCCCTTGGACCGCCTGACGCCGCTCGGATGGGAGCAACTGATTGACGGTCACCTCGAAGAGGGTGTTCCCTTCGAAACCCTCGCTGCCGCCGCTGCAATCCGCCTGCGCACCGACGAATAGTGGCTGGGCCGGTTCCGTGAAGGCGCTCCAGCGGCACTGGCAGATCGACGGAACGTTCGCCACAGCCAGCGGCGGACCCGCGATCCGCAGCGACTGCAGCATGGGGTTGATCTCCAGCACCAGCACTGCACCTTGCGCCGAATCGTCCGGTCGCTGCAGGCGCCTCTCTCCATGGTGGGCAGGGTACTCAAGGCGCTCGGTCTGGCTCGTCTACGGAATCTTGAGCCCTAGCGCTTGCGCTAATGCGCAGTAGTAGCCGCCGGGTGCGCCATTACCAGTGGGAGCAGCCGGGCTACCTGATTGACACGGGACAGACACCAGACAGCTGGCAAGATGCCGCAGGGTGGGACATTGAGTCACCGGCGATCGCCGTCTGGGCTGCTCGCGGGGAGCAGGCTACGAGAAGGCCCACGTCGCCGTGGACTTTTGGGCCCGGGCAGTGGGCTGATTCTCCGAGCAGGGGATCACCTGCGAGCGGATCCTCTCGGACAACGGTTCGGCCTACCGATCCGGAGAGTGGCGAAAAGCCTGCAAGGCCCTGAATCTCAGGCCGATCCGCACCAAGCCGTACACACCCACCACCAATGGCAAGGCGGAGCGATTCATCCGCACCCTGCTGAAGGAATGGGCCTACGGCATAGCCTTCCAGACGTCCGAGGAGCGCAACCAGTGGCTGAGCCGGTATGTCGGGATCGATAGCGGTCGCAGATACTAAATGGCCCTTGGTGGTTTCACGCCCCGTCAGAGACCCCAGCAGCGATGGATCACTGAATGACCTGATGAGAAAGCACACCTAAGGCAGCCCGGCGCTGAACGAGGGCGTTCTGAGACAGAGAGACCCTGCGTGGCTTGTCGCGTGGGGCTTGTCGGCGTATGGCCAGCCTGAGTAGGGTTGATTGAATAACTCAGGTCAACTGCAAACGGAACAGGATTCCACAACAAAGATCAAGCACGTTCATTGACAGGAGGGTGATTCCTGGCTTGCTTAACCTGGAATTATCCTGCTTTCTGGACGTAATGCGAGACCCTGGCTGATTGAGTTGAGCATCTGAAAGGTCTCTACCTTGTCCTCTCAGGCGATCGTACTCCGGGTATTCACAAGGCCGGCGAAGTAGTCATGCTATGAGGCGGGCCGAGTTGATTCGGTCGATCGGGCGGAGTGGATGGTTCCTGGTACACCACGGTGGTAAACGCGACTGGTGCCGAACTTCAGCTTCAGGCGTCTCGCAGCCAGTGCCCAGGTATCAAGAAATCAAGGAGCCGCTCGCACGCCACATTGTCCGTCTACTGCTGGATAGCGCGATAAAATCTCCCTCCGGCAATTACTGGCTGTCCGCAGAACATGGCCATACACCAGACCCGCCTCCAATATGATCTAGTCTCACTGTTGCCACTTTGCGGATTGGTGATGGCAAGCGTTAGACAGACCAAGCAGCCGGTTGCGCTGGCGTATCTTCTGGGATACAGTGAAGCATGGTCGAGATCCGGGAGACGTCTGCCTATGCCGCGTGGTTTGCTGCCCTGCGTGACCGGACGGCCAAGGCTCGCATCAACATACGGATCAGGCGCCTCTCCTTGGGCAACTTCGGAGATATTCGCCCTGTAGGCGAGGGTGTATCAGAGCTACGCATTCACTACGGCCCCGGCTACCGGATATATCTCAAAGAGCAAGGTGGTGCTCTTGTAGTCCTGCTCGCCGGCGGCGACAAGAACTCACAAGACCAGGATATTCGACTCGCCAAGGATCTTGCACGCAACCTCTAGGAGGCTTTAATGACAAGGACAACCACAACAATTTGGGATCCTGCCTCGCATCTTTCCACTGCGGAGGATATCGCGGCTTATTTGGAAGCAGCTCTACAGGAAGGCGATCCTCATATTGTCGCTGCTGCTTTGGGGGATATTGCCAGGGCCAAAGGTATGAGCCAAATCGCACGTGATGCAGGTCTTGGTAGGGAGAGTCTGTATAAGTCCTTATCATCTTCGGGTAACCCTGAGCTAGCAACAGTATTGCGTGTGATTTCGGCGTTGGGTTTGCAATTGCATGTCAGCGCTACCGACAAGGCGAAGATGGCTGTCTAACCAGCCCCTCGAGTGGACAGGCCACCACCAACTCTGTTCTGTGCCACCCCAAGCCTCGGCATGCCACTCAGGGACAGCGTTATGCAATTCAGGAGCGCGCCCTATCGGTGTGTCAGGGACAAGGTGGGTTTGAACTGGCTCGACAAACATTCTGTTGCGATTCATGCCCCAAAACGCTTTATTGAGTTAGGAGCACTATGAAAGAAAATCATGTTGTTCTGATTCACGGTACGAATGCTGGGCCTTGGACTATGACGAATTTCTCGGACTATTTCGAGCAAAGGGGATTTCGTTGTCACAGCCCGGCTTACCGCCATCACGACAAGCCGTTTTCGGAGGATACCTCGGCGTTTCTCGTCGGAACGAGCATCACGGATTACGTCAACGACATCGCTGGCTTCGTCAACTGCTTGGACGAGACTCCGGTCCTTGTCGGGCATTCACTAGGTGGAGTGATCGCACAACAGTTGGCGGCCATGGGCTTGGCTAGAGCGGTAGTGCTGCTGAATGGCAGTATCAATTGGGGTGTCCTTCCAACAACCACCCAGGAGCGCCAGCTTGGCAAGGCGTTGATGAGGGCTGGCTCATTCTGGGAAGGCGTTTTGCTGCCCGATTTCGACACGATGGTCACTTTTGGGCTCAATAAGCTGGACCCGAGAGAGCAACTCGCTGTTTTCGATCGCTTAATACCGGAATCGGGCCGCGTGATGTTCGAATTGTTCTTCTGGATCTTTGATGAGAATCAGACTACGAAGATTGACTATGATGGTATTACTTGCCCTGTCTTGATAGTGTCTGGTTCGGATGACTTGGCGATTCCTCCCTCAACAGCTAAACACATTGCCGAACGACATGGTTCTCGGGCAACTTTCCATGAGGCTAAGGGTTTTGGCCATTATCTGACGCTGGAGCCCGAATGGGAGAAGATCGCGGAGATTTGCGCAAACTGGATACTTGAGCAGCAGGTTGCAGGTTGAGCATCTGGATGAAGTATAACAACCAGACACAGAAGACTGGTGCAGAAGTTGCCTGTCGAGCAAGCTTAATATATATGTTCGCTTCTGATCTGGAACATTCGAAGGTTTGACGCTTCGCTTCAAAAAGGCATGCGTTCCCGCAGCGAAAAAGGCTGGACAATCAGGATCCAATGCGGCTGACGATTCCTATGGATCCTTCACCCCGGACCATTGGGATGGGAGCAAACAGCTGCCTGTGCAACGGCCCCATAGGCTTGTGATCCATGGCACCGGAGCACGAAGCAGACATGGAGGGAGCCATGGGGAACATTGACCTGGATGCCTCGATCGCTGAACTCGAGCAAGCCATGGCGCGGCAGGAATGCTGCGCCACAAGCCTCTGTGAGGCAGCGTTGCAACGCATCGCCAGCCTCGATGGGGCCGGACCCACATTGCGCTCGGTGATCGAAATCAACCCCGACGCGCCGGCGATCGCCGAGGCGCTCGACCTGGAGCGGCGGCAGAGCGGCCCCCGCAGCGCCCTGCACGGGATCCCGGTGCTGGTGAAAGACAGCTTCGACACCGGCGACCGGATGATGACCACCGCCGGATCTCTAGCGCTGGTGGGCAACATCGCCAGCCGCGATGCCTTTGTTGTGGAGCGGCTGCGGCAGGCAGGAGCCGTGCTGCTCGGCAAGACGAACATGAGCGAGTGGGGCTACATGCGCTCCACCCGGGCGTGCAGCGGCTGGAGCAGCCGAGGCGGCCAGGTGCGCAACCCCTATGTGCTCGACCGCAGTCCACTCGGCTCCAGTTCGGGTTCGGCGGTGGCGGTGGCGGCGGGTCTCTGCGTGGCGGCCATCGGCGCCGAGGTGGATGGCTCGATCGTGCGGCCAGCCTCCAGCAACAGCATCGTGGGCCTCAAGCCCACCGTGGGCCTGATCAGCCGCTCCGGCGTGATCGGTGTGGCCGATCCCCAGGACACCGCCGGCCCCATGGCGCGCAGCGTGGCCGATGTGGCCGCGCTGCTCAATGTGCTCACCGGCCATGATCCCGACGATCCGATCACCGCCGAGGGAGTTCGCCGGGCGGCGCCCGATTACCGCGCCTTCCTGAATCCGGCGGCCCTGCAGGGTGCCCGGCTCGGCGTGGCGCGCGAATGCTTCGGGCAGCACGAGGGCACCGATGGGCTGATCGAGCAGGCGATCGCCCAGCTCAGGCAGCTGGGCGCGGTGATCGTGGATCCGGTGCGCGCCAGTGCACTGCCCTTCTTCGGGGGCCTGGAACTGGAACTGTTCCGCTACGGCCTCAAGCACAGCCTCGACCGCTACCTGCACAGCCATCCGCTGGCGCCCGTGCGCTCGCTGGAGGAACTGATCCGCTTCAACCGCGACCATGCCGCCGCGGTGATGCCGTATTTCCAGCAGGAGTTCCTGGAGCAGGCGCAGACCAGGGGCGATCTGGAGGAGCCCGCCTGCCAACAGGTGATGGCGGAGCTGCGGCGCCTGAGCCGCTCAGGCGGCATCGACCGGGCCCTGCGCGAGCACCAGCTCGACGCGATCATCGCCCCCACCGAGGGCTCGCCTCCCTTCGTGATCGACCCGCTGGTGGGCGACCACATCCTTCCCGGCGGTTGCTCCACCCCTCCCGCGGTGGCGGGCTATCCCCACATCTCGGTGCCCGCCGGCTTTGTGCACGGCCTGCCGGTGGGCCTGTCGTTCTTCGCCGGCGCCTGGCAGGAAGGGAAGCTTCTGGGCTACGCCCATGCCTTCGAGCAGGCCACGCGGCACCGGCGGCCGCCGAGCTTCCTCCCCACCCTGGGGGCAAGCACGCCTCAGCGGGGATCCTTGTAGGCCACCACGGCGCTGGAGGGGCCATCCAGCGGGATGGTCTCGAAGCGGCTGAAGCCGGCGGCGGCGCACCACTGGCGGAACTCGGCCGCCGTGAAGTCGAAGGCGTCGCCGAACTCGATCAGCATCATCAGCGACATGAACAGCCCGAAGGTGTTGTGGCGGCGGGCATCGTCGATGAACGCCTCGATCGCGATCAGCGCCCCCCCTTCCGGCAATGCGTCGTAGGCCTTGCGGATCAGGGTCTGTTTCCGCTCCAGGTTCCAGTCGTGCAGGATCATCCCCATCGTGATCAGCTGCGCCGGCGGCCAGGGATCCACGAAGAAATCACCGGACACGGCGTGGATCCGCTCCCCCAGGCCGGCCGCGGCGATCCGTCGATCGGCGATCGGCGTAACCGGCGGCAGATCGAAGCTCACGCAGTGGATGCCGGAGTGCACGGCGGCCACCTCGCGGCACAGCAGCGCATCGGCACCGCCGATGTCGGTGAGCGTGGCATAGGAGCCGAAGGGGAACGCCCTGGCCAGGGCCTGGAAGTTGCGGAGCGAAGAGCCGTTCATGGCGTTCATGAAGGCCTCCAGCCGCTCCGGATCGCCATACATCGCCTCGAAGAACGGAGTGCCGGCATGCTTCGCCTCGTTCTGAGGCCGGCCGCTGCGCAGGGCTTCGGTGAGGTCGGCCCAGAAGCGGTAGTCGCGCAGCTCCCAGATTTCCGGCAGCCCGCCGATGTACTCAGGCTGGCTGCGATCCAAAAAGCGCGCGGTGGCCGGCGTGTTGCCGTACAGCGCCTCCGGGGCGTCGCCCTCCCGAGCCAGCATGTCCACCGACACCAGCAGATCGAGGAAGTCGCGGGTTGGCCGGCCCTGCAGTCCGAAGGCGGCCGCAATCTGCTCGCACGTCATCGGCCCGGCCGCCAGCTGTGTATGCAGCCCGAGCCCCACGGCCGACAGCAACGCCTTGGACACGCCATAACCGCTGGCGATGGCGAGGATGGCCGAAGGATCAGGTTCGCTCACGGGCAGCTTGGGGGAGAAAAGGGCGTGGGCGCCGGAGCGTGGGCCACTGCTGCGCACACCACGGCACCGCCGGACAGCGGCGGCTCGGGGATGGCTCCCCCAGGAGACGTCAGGCCCGATGGTGACCGATCTCCTTCACCCTATCCACGTGGGCGCGGCGCGGCCCATGGGTTGCATCGCCTCTTCAGGCCCATGCCGTTGGCCGAGGCCGTGAGCACGATGGAAACGATCCACCTCCCCACCTCCCCATGAGCGGAGCTGCCATCCCCGGCCCGTCCAGTCGCGCTCCCAGGCTCGCCCTGCTTGCCCTGATGGTGGTGTGCTTCGTGGATGTGATGGGGCAGGGGCTGGCCTTCCCGATCTTCGACACGCTGCTGCTGAAGGCCGGCCAAGGTTTCCTGCCGGAGGCCACCTCCCGTTCCCGGGCGGAGCTCCTCTACAGCGTGGCCATCGGCACCTTCTTCCTCACCTGGCTGTTCGGCTCGATCTATGTGGCCCGCCTCTCCGACAGCATTGGTCGCAAGCGGGGCATCCTGATCTGCCTTCTGGGCGCCTTCGCCGGCTACGCCCTGGCCGCCGCCGCGATTCCCCTGCGGAGCTATCCGTTGCTGGTGGCCTCCCGCGCCATCACCGGCTTCACGGCCGGCACCCAGCCGATCGCGGCGGCGGCGATGATCGATCTGGCCCGCAGCGAGGCGGAGAGCACCCGCAACCTCGGACTGGCCAACGTGGGCGTGAGCGGCGGTCTGGTGATCGGCCCGATCATCGGCGGCGTGTTCTCCGATCCGGCACTCCTCGGGCCCTGGGCCTCCCCCACCCTCTCCTTCGTGGTGGGCGGCCTGCTCTGTCTGCTGGCCCTGGTGTTCATCGCCTGCAGCTTCCGCGACGCCCGCCAGGCGCTGGCACCGCTGAGGCTCAGCCCGCTGGAGGTGTGGCGGCTGCTGGCCCGCGGCCTGGAGCGGCGCGCGGTGCTGCGGGTCACCGCCGTGTACTTCCCCTACATGCTCTGCTTCATGGGGTTCTATGTGTTCGCCGCTGCCAGCCTCACGGCACGCTTCGGCTACGGCACCCAGGCGGCCAGCCTGGCCATGTTCCTGCTCGGCACCGGCCTCGCCCTGGCCAGCGGCCTACTGGTGGAACCCCTCAACGCTCGTCTGGCGCCTCGCGCCCTGATGGGCTGGGTGGCGCTGCTGCTCTGCGCCGTGATCGCCGCCTTCGTGGCGGTGCCGTCAGGCCCGCTGGCCCTGGCGCTGCTTCTGCCTGCCGGCGCGTTGCACGGCATTGGCTATCCCACCCTGCTGGCGGCCTACTCCCGCTCCGCCTCGGCCGAGGAGCAGGGCTGGGTGATGGGCTTCTCCACGGCGATGTTCACCCTGGCCGCAGCGATCGTGTCGTTCCTCGGCGGCGAGCTCACAGTCACCGGGCCTGCGGGGCCGTTCCTGTTCGCCCTGGCCTGCGGCGGCGCGGCGGTGCTGGCAGCCCTCACGATCTGGCGGCCCCAGCGCTTGCCCGGAGCAGCCAGCCCATGACCCCGATCCCATGGCGATCGTCCTGCGCGGCTGCGCCGACGTGGCGCCTGACCCAAGCCGGTCAGCCGGCCTGTCTCAGACACCCTCGTTGTTGGTTACCACCACGGCGATCGGGCCTCCAGCGGAATCATCGCGAAGCGGTGCAAACCGGCTGCAGAGCAGCATGGGAGGAACGCGGCAACAGTGAAGTCGAAGCCGGAACCAGGCCCCCGTTCCAACGCCATGCCCGGCTTGGATCTCAAACCGGGTGTTGAAATGAAGGCTGGGTCCAAAGGAGCAAGAACAGGATCCCACCTCAGAGTGTTACCGCTACCTCGAAGCACCATTCATGGTGACCTTAGATCCAGCGCTGATCAGGGGGTGTGCTGCCACAATCCAGTGCGACAGGAGTGTATAGGAGGCGCAATCTTGATCGTGTGCATGCCTAGCCATTCCAATTTGCATGGCATCAGTGCCTATGAGTCTCCCTATCGCAGAGGCCAATCTGTGCCAAGGTTTCGGCGCACAAGCCTCGAACAAGCCCCTCGAGTGGACAGGCCACCTTCAACTCTCTGATTCACCACCCCAAGTTTTCGGCCTGCCACCCAGGTGTAGCGTTAGTTGTATGCAATGAACGCGGCCATTGCGTCCACGCGCCACTTGGGATAGCCTTAGGCAGGGTTATTCTTGTAAGTAAGACATGAAGCTTGGGTATACGATTCTATATGTCGCCGATGTCGCTTCATCCCTGAGTTTCTTCGAGCGTGCGTTTGGACTGAAACAACGCTTCCTCCACGAATCAGGGACATATGGGGAACTTGAGACTGGAGAAACAACTCTTTCATTTGCCGCACACGAGCTTGGCGATGTGAATTTTTCTGGTGGCCATGTCCGCGCAGATGAGTCGTCACTTCCGTTGGGCATGGAAATCGGTTTCGTGACACGAGATGTCTCTACTGCTCATGCGCATGCTTTGAGGGAAGGCGCCATTGAGCTGAGTTCACCAACTAAAAAGCCTTGGGGCCAGATCGTCTCGTATCTTCGAGCGCCGGATGGTTGTCTCATTGAACTCTGTAGCCCTGTTGGCGAATGAACGCAACGCCTAACTTCAAGATCCTGCGGGCGGGGCCAAACATGTCAGATGACCGCATTGGGCTTCTACCCGCCGCTGATCTTGAGCGTTCAACAGATCTAACGCGGCTCCGAGAGTCGAAAGGCTACAACCAAGACGCTTACATGATTGTGTTGAAACTAAGCCCATCCTTCCAACCGTCCGCCGGAATCGCGGTCATCGGCTCCATGGCAGCAGATTCAGCAGCAAGAAGATTGTTGCGACAAAGTAACGAGCTCGAGAAGCCAGGTTTAAACCTGAACTTCTTGAAATCTGCAAACGCGTGCGCGGGATCTGCTGGCTCCTGGCCTGATCTTCAAACAAAGTGGGAGGCTTTGCTCGTCAAGGCTCCATCTCCTCAAAAGGTGAACTTTGCCCGGAGCGCCGCCACGGTTTCCGTCGCGAAGTTGGTTCGACCCGGGTTAATCACCTGCAGGTCTGCCGTCAGGATGAACCACGGGGTGACAGCGAAGTTGTAGTAGATCTCCAGCCCTTTTTCGGCATCGAGTGGGATGAAGGGATCCAGGGCAGCATCAAGCGCTCCGCTCCAGCTGTAGTAATAGAAACCCACTCCGAAACTGTCATAGGGGCGGTTTTCGAACATTCCCTCACCTGTGATCCCCCCGATGAACGACCAGCCAATCGGGTTGGGATTGCCTCGCGTGGCAGCCACCTTCCCATAGAAGCCGATTCCCTTGCCAGGCCTTACCTTGCTGGGGAAGAACACATGTCCGAACTGAAGACTCAGATTATCGGGATAGGATGTGGCAATGATCTTGGAATCGGATGGCAGCAGAATGCTGCGGAGATCGACGGAATCCTTGGTGCTGAAGGTATAGCTCAGGCCGAGATTCGTCGCACGTCCCCAGGCCGTGCCGCTCCACTGGGCAGCGAGAGACACATTCACCCCATCCTCAAACAACCCATCCACCCAGTAGTTGCTGGTCTGGTCGGCGGGGTCGAACACCAAGGCCGACAGGTTCACCTCACCGATCTGCTGGGCCAACAGTCCGCCCATCAACACGGCTGGAACGACGCCGCTGGGTGGAGCCACAAAGGCCAGGTTCATGAAGCGGTCGGTGCCCCAACCACCGAAAAAGGGATCGTTCGCCAGCAGATCGACGGCATTGATCTTCCCAACCAGCAGACTGGTGCCGCCCCAGCGCTGGCTGTAATACAAGGAGGTGGCCTGCAGCTCATCCTGGCTGCCGAGAGGCAGGATCGCGGCTGCATTGACCGGCCACAGCGCTCCACCCCGGAACGCCGGAATCCTTCCCCCCTCCAGCTCCAGGTGTGCGTGGAAACCGCCCCCCGCCAGAGCCCGAGCTTCGTGGTGTCGAGATCGATCAGCGCATCGAGGCGTCCACCCGTGAGGAATTTCTTTCCGCGGCCATCCTGCGAGGTGAAGGTGCCCACATCCCCCGACCACTGCCCCTGGTAGAAGCCGGTGGCCCAGAAGCGCAGGTTCACCCCACGCTCGGCGAGCTGGGTTCGAGCCCCACCCAAATCCCCCAGGGCATTGGCGCGCGTCCAGAAATTGGTGGGCTTGGGAGGTGCAGCGGGTGTGGGGGCCGCCTGCTCGGCGGCTTCCGGCTCAGAACCTGACTCGCCGTTCTCGGCTTCAGTGGTCTCAGCCTGAGCGGTCTCAGCTTCAGTGGTCTCGGCCTCGGCGTTGGCTTCTCCAGCAGGCGCAGGCGCGGGTTGGGGATGCAGGGGCAAGCCCGGTTGCGGCACCACATCCGGGTCCGCCGTCTCTGGCTCAGCCGCGTGTGGCTCAGCCACCTCTGGCTTGGCGGTGTCCGCCTTGGCCACGGGGATCGCAACGCCAAGGGTGAGTCCCAGGACCCCTCCAAGGGCCGTTGAGGTTCCCAGGCGCCTCAGACAGGCAACAGAGCGGAGCACCATGGCAGCGTCAGCCAACCCCAGTCGATACACGGATCAGAGTCCACCCCAGGCCGTGCCGGAGTTCAGAAGCGTCCTCATCAGGAAAGACCTGCCCGACAACCTGCCTGAAGGGGATCTGATCGACCAAGAACCAATCAGAAAAACGTGCCGATGATACTCGAAGTTGGGCGAGTGTCACTCCCGGGATGGAACGTCAACTTCCTCAACACCTGCTTGACGCAGCAGAAGCTGGGCAGACACCATCAAAATAACAGGCTGATCCCCTAACTAGTCCACACTAATCCACTGAGACTAATCCACCGAGACTAATCCACTGATGTGATGGGCCAGTGATAGGCCATTGGGGGGATTGAAGGGGATAGGACTCGTCACGATCCACCCTGCACCCTCCCAGCATCCAGTCCATGCAGCCAGTCAAGACAGCGGAGATCGCACCATGCATGGCCGAATGAATTGCCGAATGAATTGCCGAATTGCGGGAGCCCTCGCGGTCTCGCTGCTGCTCACGGCGATGGCCAGGGCCGAAGATGGCGGTCGCGCCGATGTGATTTTTCGGGGTGGGGAGATCGTCACGGTGAATGATCGTCAGCCCCAGGCCGAGGCCGTGGCGATCAGCAACGGCATCATCCAGGCCGTCGGCGACGACGCAACCGTACTCAAGTGGAAGGGGGCTAACACCAAGGTGATCGATCTGGGTGGCAACACCCTGGTGCCGGGCTTCATCGACGCCCATGGTCATCTCTTCAACGCGGGCGTGCAGGCCCTGGCGGCCAACCTGCTGGCGGCTCCGGATGGGGCCGTGCAGGACATTGGCGCGCTGCAGGCCACCCTGAAGGCATGGGGTGAGGGCAAGACATCCCGAAAGCTCGGCTGGATCATCGGTTTCGGCTACGACGATGCCCAGCTCACCGAGCAGCGGCACCCCACCCGTGACGAGCTGGATGCGGTGTCGGCAGAGATTCCCGTGATCGCGATCCACCAGTCCGGCCATCTGGCGACGGTGAACAGCAAGGTGCTCGAACTGGCAGGCATCACGGCCAGCAGCAAGGATCCCAAGGGTGGGGTGATCCGGCGCCGACCCGGCAGCCAGGAGCCCGACGGCGTGCTGGAGGAAACGGCCTTCTTCAGCCTGCTGGGCACCTTGCCGAAGTTGTCGGTGTCCGACCAGGAGGCCATCGCCAAGGCTGGCGAGGATCTCTACCTGAGCTTTGGCTTCACCACCGCCCAGGAGGGCCGCTCCACGCTGGGGATCAACAACACCTGGGAGGAACTGGCCAAGAAGGATGCCCTCACCATCGACGTGGTGGCCTATCCCGACATCGTCGGTGCCGACAGGTCGATGGCCTCACCCTTCGTGGGGCGAACCTACAAGCAACACTTCCGCATCGGCGGGGTGAAGCTGAACCTGGATGGTTCCCCCCAGGGCAAGACAGCGTGGCTCACCAAGCCCTACTTCAAGGCGCCGCCAGGACAGAAACCCGATTATCTGGGCTATCCCACCTTCAGCGACACCGAGGCCGCCGCCTATGTGGAGAAGGCGTTTGCCAACAACTGGCAGATCATGGCGCATGTCAATGGCGATGCCGCCGTTGACCAGTTCATTCAGGCCGTTCGCCAGGCCGAAGCCACCCACGGCAAGACCGACCGCAGGCCCGTGGCCATTCACGCCCAGACGGCGCGGAAGGATCAGGTGGCCGCGTTTCAGGAGCTCGGCATCATCCCCTCCTTCTTCCCGATGCACACCTACTACTGGGGCGACTGGCATCGCAGCTCGGTGCTGGGGCCCGAGCGGGGCAACAACATTTCCCCCACCGGCTGGGCACTGGAGCAGGGCATGATCTTCACCTCCCACCACGACGCGCCGGTGGCCTTGCCCGACTCCATGCGGGTGCTGTCGTCCACCGTGACCCGCGTGGCCCGGGGCAGTGGCGAGGTGGTCGGTCCGCAGCATCGCGTTCCGCCGATCGTGGGGCTCAAGGCCATGACCCTGTGGGCCGCCTACCAGCATTTCGAAGACAAGACGAAGGGCTCCATCGAGCCGGGCAAAGTGGCCGACTTCGTGGTGCTCTCGGAGAATCCGATCCGCATCGATCCCCTCAGGATCGCCGACATCCAGGTGCTGGAAACGATCAAAGGCGGCCGCAGCGTCTACCGCCGCAACCCGAAGACGGCCAGCAACACTGTGGCCAGCAACACAGTCGGCCCCGCCAGCTCCTGTGCCGCCTCAGCGAAGTGTTTCACCATGATGGCGCCCGTGGGGGCCAGCCTGATCGGGCAGGACCTGCACCGCCACTGAGAACTCGCCGACCGGGGTGAGGCCTTCATGGGTGCGAGCATCGGCGAACACCCATGGCGTCACCCGTGATCAGCCAACGCACCCGGTCGGCCATGGTTGCCCTGGCCGCCGCGCTGAACCTGGTGGCGCCGGCCCACGCCGGTGAGGCCCTGGCATCGAGGCTGCAGGCCGTTGCCGATGCCTACATCGCCGACACCGCCGCCGGCGAGAAGGCCACCGCGATCTCGATCAGCGTGAGCCTGCCTGAAGATGGCGGCACAGTGAACATCACCGCCGGCAGGGTGTCGAACACGGCTGGCGCCGCCGCCATCACGCCCGACACGCTGTTCCAGATCGGCAGCATCACCAAGTCGTTCACGGCGGTCACCCTGCTGCAACTGCAGGCGGAGGGCGTGCTCGACCTTGACGACCCCCTGGAGACGTGGCTGCCCCAGTACCCCGCCTGGAGGCAGGTGACGCTGCGCCAGCTGCTGACCATGACCAGCGGCATCCCGAGCTACGACAACGTGGCCGCGATGATCGCCGACATCGGGCAGCAAGGGTTGTCGCGCCACTTCACGCCCGCCGTGCTCGTGGGTTTCGTCGACCCTGCCTATCCCGGCGCGCCGCAGCCCACATCGGGCTATGCCTACTCGAACACGAACTACATCCTTGCCGGGATGGTGATCGAGAAAGCCAGCGGCCGCACGGTTCAGGACAACTTCGAGCGCCGTCTGTTCGGTCCGCGCTACGGCCTCACCAGCACCTTCTATCGAGCCGGCCCCTATCCCCCCGAGATCAGCCGCCTCATGGCGTCGGGTTACTTCGTGGCCGAGGGATTTCCAGGCATGAAGAATCTCGATGGTGCCGATGTCAAGGCGGAGGACATGTCCTGGGGTGGCGCCGCAGGGGCGGCCGTGTCGCGTCCGGAAGAGGTGAACCGCTGGGTGCGGGCCCTCTTCAGCTCGAACGAGCTGAAGAGGGCCCGGCCCGCAGGGAACTCACCCAGGTCGTGTCGATGCGAACCGGTGAAACCCTCGCGCAACTCACCCCGGACGACCCGCGCGGGTTCGGGCTCGGCGTCTCGGGTTTCGTCTCGTCCACGCTCGGGACCGGCTGGCAGTACGAGGGCGAATCGATGGGCTACCGCACCCTTTACCTCTACCTGCCCGGCCAGGATCTCGTTGTCACCGTGGCACTGAACAGTGGCGTCGAAGGCGAGGCCGACCATGCGGGCCGGGTGGCGCTGGCGGTGGTGGAGGCGGTTCTGGCTCAGCCGCGCCCAGCTGTCCCCACGTCATAGGAATCCACGGTGCCGCCACCGGCACGCTCCACGATCGACAGCCTGCGGATGCCGCCGTCGGTGCGGAACCAACGGTCGGCGCAGAGGGTTCGGAACAGCTGCCGCGCCTCCTCGAGGCTCTCGAACTCGCCCACGCTGGTGTTGCCCCAGCCGTCATGGCAGATCACGCTGTAGGCCCCGGAAGTTTCCATCCTCAAATCCATTCTCAGAGCAGATTCGCCGCCAGCTCCGCCAGGGGCGAGCGCTCACCACGCATCAGGGTCACGTGGCCGGCCAGCTGCTGGCCCTTGAACCGCTCCACCAGCCAGGTGAGGCCATTGCTCTCGGCATCCACATAGGGATTGTCGATCTGGTATGGATCGCCGGTGAGCACGATCTTGGTGCCCTCGCCCACCCGGGTCACGATCGTCTTCACCTCATGGGGGGTGAGGTTCTGGGCTTCATCCACCACCATGTACTGGCGGGGAATCGAGCGGCCGCGGATGTAGCTGATCGCCTCCACTTCCAGCAGCCCCATCCCCTTGAGATCACTCCAGTTGCTCCGCTGGCTGCGCTGGCCATGGGCCCGGCCTGAACCGGGCCCGCCGCCGGAGGAGCCGCCGCGGCCCTGATCCTCCGGGCTGTTGCCCAGCAGGAAATCGAGGTTGTCGATGATCGGTTGCATCCAGGGGCCCATCTTCTCCTCGATGTCGCCGGGCAGGTAACCCAGATCCTTGCCCAGGGAAATCACGGGCCGGGTGACCAGCAGCCGCTCATAGAGCCGTTCATCGGCCACGAGGTGCAGCCCGGCCGCCAGGGCCAGCAGGGTCTTGCCCGTGCCGGCCTTGCCCACCAGGGTCACCAGCTGGATGTCGGGATCAAGCAGCAGGTCGAGCGCGAAGGTCTGCTCCCGGTTGCGGGGCTGGATCCGGCCCAGCCGCGCCTTCGGCGCCCGCTGCAGGGGCTGGAGCGTGGCGGTGGGGGCCACATAGCGGGTGAGAAAAGTGTGCCCTGGCTGGGCCCGGTCCACCAGCATCACCCCCTCATTGGCCTGCAGCACCCCCGGCACCTCCAGACCTTCCACCGGCAACCCCGGCGATTGCTTCACGGCATCCATCTGGGCCGCGTCGGCCCACACCTCACACAGCCCCGGGTAGAGGTCGTCGAGGGCCACCTTGTCGGTGGTGTAGTCCTGGGCGATCAGGCCCACGGCGTCGGCCTTGATCCGCAGGTTGGTGTCCTTGGTCACCAGCACCACGGGCGGCTGGCTGCCCATCACGGCCTCCAGCCGCTGCTCCTCGAGAGCCACGGCCAGGATGTTGTTGTCGCCGTTGCCGGCCTTGAGCTCCGGTGGCAGTTGTGTGAGGGTCTCGGCCCTGCAGAACACCACCTTCAAGGTGCCGCCCTGATCGCCGTTGGGCACGCCGTCGGCCAGGTTGCCCAGGGCCCGCAGGTCGTCGAGCAGCCGCGACACCTGGCGGGCATTGCGTCCTTTCTCGGCCGGATCCCGCTTGAAGCGGTCGATCTCCTCCACCACCTCAATGGGGATCACGATGTTGTTGTCCTCGAACCGCGTGATGGCCGCCGGGTCGTGCAGCAGCACGTTGGTATCGAGCACAAACGTCTTGCGCATGGGCGGCGGCCAGGCCAGAAGCGGTGACGCTAGAGCGCACGGTGCACCTACGCTCCGGCGAACCGCATGCCCCTGCCGTTGCTGCTCGTCGTGCTTCTCAAGGCCCTGCTGGTGGCCGCCCTGCTGCTGGGGATCACCCTGTTGTGGCTCGAACTGCGGCACCGCCTGCGGCCGGCCTCCCCCCTGCGGCTCCGGCCCGAACCCTTCCGCGTCGAGCACTCCCCTGCCGAGCTCCCGGGGGGCCTGCGGGTGAGCGGAATCGTCACAATCCAGAACCCCCACCCCCGCATGGAGGTGTTCGTTCCCCAGATCGAACTGCGGCCCACCCTGCTGGGCCGCGGCGATCTGGCGGCGGTTCAGGTGCGCACCGCGGTGGAGGCCCTGCACCCCGATGAGGAGGCGCGTCCGGACGGCTACTGGGCCGCCTACATCGTGAAGGGCCACAAGAGCACCCGCGCCCGGCTCAGCGTCGACATCACCAGCCCGGCAGGTGCCGATCTGGAGGCCCTGCTCGACACCCTCTGGCTGGAGGTGCTGTGGGTGAACTACGGGCCCTTCGGCCGGCTCTGGCGGCGGGACGGCATCCTGGTGCCCCTGCGGCGCCCCCAGACGCTGGATCCGGGCACGGCCCCCTGGCGGGAGGGCGATCACTGCCGCGTGCTGCCGGTGCGCACCCACCTGCTCGGCAGCCTCGACGACCCCGAGAGCGTGCTGCGCCACTACGCCGGGGCCCTGCTCCAGCCCGGCGACGTGCTCACCATCGGGGAAACCCCCCTGGCGGTGATGCAGGGGCGCTACCACCACCCCGAGACCGTGACCCCCTCGGGCCTGGCCCGGCTGCTCTGCCGCGTGTTCCACCCCACCAGCTCCCTGGCCACCGCCTGCGGCCTGCAGAGCCTGATCGATGTGGTGGGGCCGGCTCGGGTGCTCGGCGCCTGGCTGGTGGGCACCGCCATGAAGCTGGTGGGCTCCAAGGGCTGGTTCTACCGGCTGGCCGGCGAGCAGGCACGCCTCATCGACGACGTGACCGGCACCACCCCTCCCTACGACCAGACGATCGTGCTGGGCCCGCACGAGCCCGGAGCCTTCTGCGCCCGCATGGCGGCGGCCCTGGGGGTGGGCGTGGCCGTGGTGGACGTGAACGACCTCGGCCGGGTGAAGGTGCTCGCCGCCAGCCAGGGCTGCGACGAGGCGCTGCTGCAGCGAGCCCTGCGGCCCAACCCCGCCGGCAACGCCAACGAACGCACCCCCCTGGTGCTGGTGCGCCCGGCCGCTTCCAGCCGGGGCTGAAGGCGCCCGCATCGCCCTTGGCGCGGCGGTAGGATTAAGGGAGCTGACGGTAGTACTGGCCCGAACGCGCCAGCCCCTCCCTGTCCAGGTCAACCCTGAGGTCTTGCCGGGATGACGGTGCTCCCTCCATCCACCACCCGGAACCGCAGCGGTCGCCTCGACCCTGACGCGAGGAAACTTCACTCCCAAGCCCCCCTGCAGTGCGCCGCGCTCCAGGACTGCGGGGATGGCGGCAGCGAGCCGGCCGAGCGGTCCGAGGCCACCCCACCGCCCGGCGACGCCAACGACGCCGGTCTGCGGATCGAGAGTCTGGCCGGCTGGCACATCCCATTGCTGGGGGATCCGGCCTACCTGCCCCTGCACCCTCTGCTGCAGCAGGCCGTTCTGCTCAGCCTGCCGGAGAAATTGCTGCAGCTGCTGCGCAGCCAACCCTCGCTCGGCCCCCAGGTGCTGGTGGCCTTCGAGGCGATCACCCCCGTGGGACTGATCGTCACCCGCCGGCTGAACCGCAGCGGCAGCTGCTGGCAGGTGCAGCACCTGCGGCTCTCCGGCCCCACCAGCCGCCGGCAGGTGGCCTCCGCCTTGCTGCGCGAGGCCATCGACCGGGGCCGCGGGGCCAGCAGCTGGATCGCCACCGCCTCCAGCGGCGATGCCGACCGGCTGGCCATCCTGCGGGAACAGGGCTTCCAACCCCTGCGCACCGACAGGCTCTGGCGCTGGCCCGCCGCCGACCGCGCTTCCCACAGCCCTTCCCACCGCGCCGCCGACCGTCCCGCCGGCGATGCCGGCGGCCTGCAGCTGCGCAACCTCAACCGCCGCACCGCAGCCCTGCTCTGGCACCTGGAGCAGGCCGCCTGCCCGGCCCACCTGCGGCAGCTTCTGGATCGGCGCGTGGAAGACCTGCTCGACCAGAGCCGCCGGCGGGGCTGGATGCTGGTGGACCCCAGCCGCGACCAAGCCGTGGCCGCGGTGCGCTGGGTGTCGGACCATGCCAGCGGCGGCTACGACGTGAAGCTCACCGTGCATCCGGGCTGGCAGCACCTCTTCGGCGGGCCGGTGGTCCTGCTGCTCAACCAGGCCCAGCAGGCCCTCGGCAGCCATGCTCCGCTCTGGCTCGCCTGCGACATCCGCCAGGAGAGCTGCCAGCAGTGGCTGCAGCGCAGCGGCGCCGAGGAGCGCGGCGAGCGGGTGCTGATGGCCCGCAGCGTCTGGCGGCGCCAGGAGCTCCAGGCCCCGGCCCAGCTGGCCGCGCGGCGGCTCGAGGCCATGCTCGAGCAGTGGCAGCCGAAGCGGCGTCCCCTGCCCACACCGCTGGGGCCCCGCTAGGCATGGCCCGGCCCAGGCCTCGCTCGGTGCTGGCCCTGGATGTGGGCCGCCGGCGCATCGGTCTGGCGGGATGCGATCCCCTGGGCCTCACGGTGCGGCGGTTGCCCGCCCTGGCGCGGGGGCGCTTCCCGGCCGATCTGCAGCGGCTGCAGGAGCTGCTGGCCGAGCGGCGCGTGGAAGCCCTCGTGGTGGGCCTGCCCCTCGATCAGGCCGGGCAACCCACCGAACAGGCCCGCCACTGCCGCCGCTACGGCGAGCGGCTGGCCGTCGGCACCGGTCTGCCCCTGGCCTGGGTGAACGAGCACGGCAGCACCTGGAGCGCAGCGGAACGCCATGGCCTGCATGGCGACCGCTCCGGCGCCCTCGACAGCGCCGCCGCGGCCCTGCTGCTGGAGCAGTGGCTGCAGGAGGGCCCGGAGCCCCAGCTGCTGCCGCAGTCAGGGCCGCTGCCGGTGACGCTGGCGGCCATCGCCTGCGGCGGAACGGCGGGCTCTGCACCATCCTGAAATCATTGCTCCTCCGTTTCCGAGCACCGCTGCTTCTTTCATGACAGGCTCCGGCGAGATCCGTTCCGATGTGCCGACCGTGCTGGTGGGGGACCGGCAGGGCCGGCAGCTGCTCTGTTTTCTGGAGCAGTTGATTCCTCTGGACGGCAGCGACTACGGCTTGCTGACGCCCGTGGACACCCCGGTGTGCCTGTTCCACCTCCAAGACGACGCCGAGCCCGAACTGATCGCCACGGTGGAGGCCAGCGAGCCGATTCTGTCGGTGGCCGATGTGGTGCTGCAGGAGCATGAACTCACCCTGGTGCGCTCCGCGGCCACCCTCACCGTGAGCGGTGAACTCGACGAACCTGAGCCCGACGACTACGACGACGAGGACGACGATGACGACACCGAGTCGTATGAACTTCTGGTGAGTTTTCTGGTGGAAGGCGAGGAATACGGCCTCTACATCCCGCTGGACCCCTTCTTCGTGGTGGCGCGCATGGAGGGCAACGGCGCCGTGCTCGTGGAGGGCGAGGAGTTCGACCGGGTGCAGCCCCGCATCGAGGCCGAGCTGGAGGAGCGGGAGGGCCTGGCGTGAATCTGCGTCAGCTGCTGCGCCCCAACTGGCTGATCGACCGCACCCTGGCGGAGTTGCCCCTGCAGGATCTGCTCGACCAGGGCATCCGCGCCCTGGTGCTGGATGTGGACCGCACCCTGCTGCCACGGGGCAAAGCCGTGCTGCCGGAGAGCGCCGTGCGCTGGCTGGAGGCGGCCCGCGAACAGCTGCCGATCCACCTGCTCAGCAACAACCCCTCGCGCCAGCGGATCGGGGCCGTGGCGCAGCAGCTGGGTCTGCCGTTCACCACCTCGGCCGGCAAGCCGCGCCGCCGGGCCCTGCGGCGGGTGCTGCACCAGTTCGCCCTGCCCTACCACCAGGTGGCCCTGATCGGCGACCGCCTGTTCACCGACGTGATCGCCGGCAACCGGCTGGGGCTGTTCACCGTGCTGGTGAAACCGATCGACCCGCTGGGCCAGCCCTGTCAGCGGGATCGGCTGCAGAAGCTGGAGCTGCGCATGGCCCACTGGCTCGGCACCAGCCTCGGAGGATGACCATCAGACCATGACCACCCGAGGATGACCACCAAGCCCCTGCGCCGGGTTGTGAAGGTGGGCACCAGCCTGCTGCGCGGCACCCCCGAACGCCCCACTGCCGCCGTGATCGCCGATCTGGCCGCCAGCCTCAACCGGGCCAAGCGGCGCGGTGATGCGGTGGCCCTGGTCACCAGCGGCGCCGTGGGCCTGGGCTGCGCCACCCTGGCCATCGAGCGCCGTCCATCCGAGGTGGCCGCCCTCCAGGCGGCGGCCGCCATCGGCCAGGGGCAGCTGATGGCCCTCTACCAGGACGCCTTCGCGGTGCGCGGCCAGACCGTGGCCCAGGTGCTGCTCACCCGGGGGGACCTGGCCTCCCGGCGCCGCTACCAGAACGCCTGCCGCACCCTGGCCCAGCTGCTCGACTGGGGCGTGGTGCCGGTGGTGAACGAGAACGACACCCTGGCCACCGACGAGCTGCGCTTCGGCGACAACGACACCCTCTCGGCCCTGGTGGCGGTGGCGGTGGCGGCCGACGAGCTGATCCTGCTCACCGATGTGGATCGGCTCTACTCCGGCGATCCCCGCCACGACGCCACGGCGCGGCCCATCGACGAGGTGCGCGACCTGGGCGAGCTGGAGCGCCTCAGCGACGGGGCCAAAGGGGGCGGGCAGTGGGGCACCGGCGGCATGACCACCAAGCTGGCGGCGGCGCGGATCGCCACCTCCAGCGGCATCCGCGTGCATCTGGCCGATGGCCGCGATCCGGCCGTGCTCGACGCCCTGCTCGCCGGCGAACGGGTGGGCACCGTGTTCCAGCCCTCTGCCGCCCCCCTGCCCGACCGCAAGCGCTGGCTCGCCCATGCCCTGCTGCCCCAGGGCAGCCTGCGGCTGGATGGGGGAGCCGAACGGGCCCTGATGACGCGGGGCGCTTCCCTGCTGGCGGTGGGCGTGGTGGAGGTGAGCGGCGATTTCCGGCCCCGGGAGCCCGTGCGCCTGCTCAGCAGCGACGGCCGCGAGCTGGGGCGTGGCCTGGCCACCCACGGCAGCGACGAACTGCGGCAGCTGATCGGCCGGGCCGGCGTGGAGGTGGTGCACCGCGACCAGATGGCCCTCACCCCGCCGCCGCCTCAGCCCTGACACTCCTTGCCGGCAGGGCTGGGGCAGCGGCGGCGGCGCCCTCTACGATCCGCCCCAGACCACGGCAGCGGCCATGCGCTTCAGCGACCTGCTCGGCCTCCTGAGCGAAGTGCAGGCCGCCGGTGGGCCCCAGGCGGTGCCCCACGAGCTGGGGGGGGATGCCGAAATCGAGTCCGCCGCCGCCCTCGACCAGGCCGATCCCGGCCAGATCGCTTTTCTCGAGTCCGGCCATGCCCTCGGCAGCGTGCTGGACACCTGCAGGGCCTCCGCCCTGCTGCTGCCCGCCCGCGGCGAGGACAGCGCAGCATTGCAGCAGCTGGCCAGCAGCCGCGGCATGGCCTGGGTGGCCCTCCAGGATCCCCGCCTCGGATTCGCGGAGGTGCTCGAGCACCTGTTTCCCCCCACTCCTCTGCCAGCCGGCGTCCATCCCAGTGCGGTGGTGGATCCCTCCGCGGCCGTGGGCCAGGGCAGCCATCTCGGCGCCCACGTGGTGGTGGGAGCCAACGTGACCATCGCCGAGAACTGCTGCCTGCACCCGGGGGTGGTGCTCTACGACGGAGTGGCGCTGGCGGAGGGCTGCACCCTCCATGCCGGCGCCGTGGTGCACCCCGGCAGCAGCCTCGGCCGTGGCTGCGTGGTGCACTCCAACGCGGTGATCGGCAGCGAGGGCTTCGGCTTCGTGCCCACCGCCAACGGCTGGCGCAAGATGCCCCAGACCGGCCGGGTGGTGCTGGAAGACGGGGTGGAGGTGGGCTGCGGCAGCACCATCGACCGGCCGGCCGTGGGCGAGACCCGCATCGGTGCCGGCACCAAGATCGACAACCTGGTGCACATCGGCCATGGCGTCAGCACCGGCCGCGGCTGCGCCCTGGCGGCCCAGGTGGGCATCGCCGGCGGAGCCCGGCTCGGCAACGGCGTGATCCTTGCCGGCCAGGTGGGTCTGGCCAACCGGGCGGTGATGGGGGACGGGGCGATCGCCTCCTCCAAATCGGGCATCCACGGTGAAGTGGGCGCCGGTGAAGTGGTGAGCGGCTATCCGGCCATCCCCAACCGGCTCTGGCTGCGCTGCTCCGCCGCCTTCAGCAAGCTGCCGGAGCTCACCCGCCAGCTGCGCCAGCTGGAGAAGCGTCAAAACGCCCAGGAACAGCCCGGCTCCGGCGGCAAAGCCGCCACCTAACCTCGCGCTCGCGCCACTCGGTTGCCGCCTCCCCCACCATGACCTCCAGCCACCGGATCACCCTGCTCGCCGGCGACGGCATCGGTCCGGAAATCATGGGCGTGGCCCGCCAGCTGCTCGATGCGGTAGCGGCCCGCCACGGCTTCAGCCTCCACTACGACGAGCAGCCGATGGGGGGAGCGGCGATCGACGCCACCGGCGTTCCCCTGCCGGAAAGCACCCTGCAGGCCTGCCGGGCTTCCGATGCCGTGCTGCTGGCGGCGATCGGCTCACCCCAGTACGACACCCTGCCGCGGGAGCAACGGCCCGAATCGGGCCTGCTGGGGCTGCGGGGGGGCCTGGGCCTGTTCGCCAACCTGCGCCCGGTGAAGATCATCCCGGCCCTGATCGAGGCCAGCACGCTGCGGCGGGAGGTGATCGAAGGGGTGGATCTGATGGTGGTGCGGGAACTCACCGGCGGCATCTACTTCGGCACGCCCAAGGGCCGGGTCGAGACCGCCGACGGGGTGCGGGCCTTCAACACGATGGCCTACAGCGACACGGAGATCGACCGGATCGCCACGGTGGGCTTCGATCTGGCGCGCCAGCGCGGCGGCCGCCTCTGCAGCGTGGACAAGGCCAACGTGCTGGATGTGTCGCAGCTGTGGCGCGACCGGGTGGAGCGCCTCCACGCCAGCAGCTATCCGGACGTGGAGCTCAGCCACCTGTACGTGGACAACGCCGCCATGCAGCTGGTGCGCGATCCCCGCCAGTTCGACGTGCTGCTCACCGGCAACCTCTTCGGCGACATCCTCAGCGACGAGGCGGCGATGCTCAGCGGCTCGATCGGCATGCTGCCCTCCGCCTCGCTCGGGGCCGGCGGCCCCGGCCTGTTCGAGCCGATCCATGGCTCAGCCCCGGACATCGCCGGCCAGGACAAGGCCAACCCGATGGCGATGGTGCTCAGCGCCGCCATGATGCTGCGGGTGGGCCTCAAGCAGGACGCGGCCGCCGCCGACCTGGAGGCCGCCGTGGACCGGGTGCTGGCCAGGGGCTTCCGCACCGGCGATCTGATGGGACCCGGCTGCACCCTGGTGGGCTGCCGGGCCATGGGCGAGCAGCTGCTGGCCGCCCTCGAGGGCTGAGCCCACCGGGGGAAGGAGCCCGGACCGGCGACCTGCCAAACTCGCCCTGAGTTTCCCGAGTCCCCGCGCATGTCGAAGCGTCATCCGGTCGTGGCAGTCACCGGTTCCTCCGGCGCGGGGACCAGCACGGTGAAGCGTGCCTTCGAGCACATCTTCAAGCGCGAGGGCATCACCCCCGCCGTGGTGGAGGGTGACAGCTACCACCGCTACGAGCGTGGCCCCATGAAGGAAGCCATGGCGGCCGCCATGGCCAAGGGCGAGAACTTCTCCCACTTCGGCCCGGAAGCCAACCTGTTCGACAAGCTGGAGGAGCTGTTCCGCACCTACGGCGCGACCGGCGGCGGCCAGAAGCGCTACTACCTCCACTCGGTGGAGGAGGCCGCCGAGCACAACGAACGCCTGGGCACCAGCCTCGATCCCGGCCAGTTCACCCCCTGGGAGGAGATCCCCACCGGCACCGACCTGCTCTTCTACGAGGGCCTGCACGGTGGCGTGAAGGGCGACGGTTACGACGTGGCCGGCCTGGCCGATCTGCTGGTGGGCGTGGTGCCGATCGTGAACCTGGAGTGGATCCAGAAGATCTCCCGCGACAACGCCGAGCGCGGCTACTCGGCCGAAGCCACCGTGGACACGATCCTGCGGCGGATGCCCGATTACATCAACCACATCTGCCCGCAGTTCAGCCGCACCGACATCAACTTCCAGCGGGTGCCCACCGTGGACACCTCCAACCCGTTCATGATCCGGAACATCCCCACGCCGGACGAGAGCTTCGTGATCATTCACTTCCGCAAGGGAGCGCGGGAGAAGTGGGGGATCGACTTCACCTATCTGCTTGACATGATCCACGACTCCTTCATGTCCAGCCCCACCTCCATCGTTGTGAACGGCGGCAAGATGGGCTTCGCCATGGAACTGATCCTCACCCCGATCATCCATCGCATGATCCAGGACAAGAACACCTCCGGCTGAGGGTTACAGCGCCCCGTTCCAAACCACAGCGCCAACCCTTATGGTGGTGCGGTGATTCGGAGGCGGTGAGGCCATCACCAACGGCACACCCGGTCCATCCCATCCCTCCTTCCTGATCGCAGGAGCCTCTCCTTCTCCTGCCTTCAATCTGCGCCTTGATCGCGTCAACAGTCAGGTGGTGTTTCAACTGGCCCGCCAGGCGATGTACGCCTACATGGAGCGCTGCCCGATGGGACCCGATCCCTGCGGGGTGGTGCTGCAGGCGGGCCGGGGGCGGGTGGTGTTCGAACTGCCGGTGCTGCTGCCCGACGAGCAGTTCATCCCCATCGATCTGATCCGGGGGCGGACTCCCCGGGGCGGTTCCGCCCGCGTGCGCTGGGCCCGGCCCAGCTGACGTCCGACCCGGACCCTTCCTTTTCCTCCAGCCGGCCCGATGCCGCCCGACCTCCAGCCCCTCGCAGGCACGGCCGCCGCTCCCGCTGATTCGGCCCTGTGGCTCTGGATGGCCTGTGGGCTGGGCGCCTGCATCGGCAGTTTCCTCAACGTGGTGGCCTGGCGCCTGCCGCGCCAGGAGTCCCTGGTGCGCCCCCCCAGCCACTGCCCGCGCTGCGGCACCCGGCTGCGCTGGCACGAGAACATCCCGGTGCTGGGGTGGCTGCTCATCCGGGGCCGCTGCCGCCACTGCCAGGCGCCCGTCTCCCCGCGCTATCCCCTGGTGGAGCTCCTCACCGCCGGCCTCTGGGTGGCGGCGGTGGCGGCCCTGCCGCAGGCCATGGGGCCGGCCCCCTGGTCTGCGGGACTGGTGCTGGCGGGCTGGCTGCTGCTCAGCTGGCTGATTCCCCTCACCCTCATCGATCTCGACCGGCTGTGGCTGCCGGAGTCCCTCTGCCGGATCGGCCTGATCCTGGGGCTGGCCTGCACGGCCCTGCTGGGCTTTGCCCAGGGGCTTGAGGTGGGCCGGGCCCTGCTCTTCCACCATCTGGTGGCCGCCGGCGTGGGTCTGCTGGGGTTCGAGGCGGTGAGCGCCCTGGCCGAGCGCCTGATCGGCAAACCCGCCCTGGGCCTCGGTGACGCCAAGCTCGCGGCCCTGCTCGGTGCCTGGCTGGGGCTCACCGGACTGGGGCTCACGGTGGTGATCGCCGTGGCCTCCGGCGCCGCGGTGGGCGTGGTCGGGCGGCTGAGCGGCCGGCTGGGACGCCACGACCCGATGCCGTTCGGACCGTTCCTCGCCGCCGGCGGGGCCGGCGTGTGGCTGCTGGGTCACGACCCCTGGCTGCGGCTGCTGGCGTCGCTGGGGCTGCTGCCGGGGAGCTGAGGCGGCCGGGGCAGGCCCCCAGCTGGGCAGGCCCTTAAATGGAGCCGAGCCCGCCGATGTTCCTGCAGCCCAGCGATGTCCCTCTTCGATTGGTTCGCTGATCGCCGCAAGGCCGCACCCGTGGTGCGTGCCACCCAGGAGGTGGAGGAGGGGGATGGGCTCTGGAGCAAGTGTCCCGACTGCGGGCTGGTGGTGTACCGCAAGGACCTCATCGCCAACGCCAGCGTCTGCAAGGGCTGCGGCTACCACCACCGCATCGACAGCGGGGAGCGCATCCGGCTGATCGCCGATCCGGGCAGCTTCGAACCCCTCGACAGCGACGTGGCTCCCACCGATCCGCTGGCCTTCAAGGACCGGCGCAGCTACGCCGACCGCCTGCGCGACAGCCAGCAGAGCACGGGGCTGCGGGATGCGGTGGTCACCGGCCTCTGCCGCACCGGCGGCCTGCCCCTGGCCCTCGGCGTGATGGATTTCCGCTTCATGGGCGGCTCGATGGGCTCGGTCGTGGGGGAGAAACTCACCCGGCTGATCGAGGAGGCCACGGCCCGCCGTTACCCGGTGCTGATCGTGTGCGCCTCCGGCGGCGCCCGCATGCAGGAGGGCATGCTCAGCCTGATGCAGATGGCCAAGATCTCCGGCGCCCTGCAGCGCCACCGGGCCGCGGAGCTGCTCTACATCCCCCTGCTCACGCACCCCACCACCGGCGGGGTCACCGCCAGTTTCGCCATGCTGGGCGACCTGATCCTGGCCGAGCCCAAGGCTCTGATCGGCTTTGCCGGCCGCCGGGTGATCGAGCAGACCCTGCGGGAGAAGCTCCCCGATGGCTTCCAGACCGCCGAATACCTGCAGGACCACGGCTTCGTGGACGCGATCGTGACCCGTCCGGAGTTCCGCGACACCCTCGGCGAGCTGCTGCGGCTGCATGGCTGCCGGGAGCTCGTACCGGCATGACCCGCCCCGCCGGCAGCTCACACCCCGCCGGATGGGCGCCGCCACTGCTGAGCGAGCTGCTGAGCGAGCTGCTGAGCTGGCTGGCGCCCCTGCTGATCGCCTTGCTGCTGCTGGCCCCGGTTCCGGGCTGGCCCACCCCGCCAGCCCTGGCCGGTTCGGTGGACTGGCGGGAGGTGCCCGCCAACCGGGATGGCCGCCAGTGGTGGGATGCCGGCAGCCTCCGCCTGAGCAGGGGCGGCAACCTCTCGGTGCTCAGCCGCTTCCAGGCGGCCGCCGGGGATGACGAGCGTCCCCGGATGGGCGATCTCTATGTGATGGAGATCGACTGCGGCCAGCGGCTCTACCGCGACACCTCCGTGAATGGTCTGCCCCGGCTGGGTGCCGAATGGCAACCTGCCGCGGACGATGACCTGATCAGCGCCGTGATCGACGCCAGCTGTGCAGCGGGCGCGCCGCTGCTGCAGGCGGCCTGAATCTCTTCGCCGATCCTCCACCCTGCCGATCCTCCCCATGGTGCCCAGTGCCCCCTCCCCCAGCCAGCACCCCCTCCGCGTGGCGATCGCCGGGCTCGGCTTCGGCGAGAAGGTGCATCTGCCGGCGCTGCACGCCGCCAGCGGCACTGAGCCGGTGGCCCTCTGGCATCCCCGCCCCGAGCGCCTGGAGAGCGCCTGTGCGGCGGCCGAGCTGCCCGGCCACACCGACTTCACCGCCCTGCTGGAGCAGCCGGATGTGGAGGCGGTGGTGATCGCCACCCCGCCGGAGCCCCGCTTCGAGCTGGCCCGGCAGGCCCTCCTGGCGGACAAGCACCTGATGCTGGAGAAGCCCGTGGCCCTCAACGCCGCCCAGGTGGAGGAGCTGCAGCGGCTGGCCCTGGCCCGTGGACGCACCGTTGCCGTGGACTTCGAGTACCGGGCCGTGCCCCTGTTCCAGCAGCTGGCCGCCCTGCTTCAGAGCGGTGCCCTGGGGGACCTGGCGCTGGTGAAGCTCGACTGGCTGATGGGCAGCCGCGCCGATGCCTCCAGGCCCTGGAGCTGGTATTCCCAGGCGGCGGCCGGCGGGGGCGTGCTCGGGGCCCTCGGCACCCATGCCTTCGACATGCTGCACTGGCTGGTGGGCCCCAGCCACCGGGTGGCCGGACGGCTCGGCACCGCCATCCGCCAGCGTCCGCTGCCCGATGGCAGCGGGCGGATGGGAGCGGTGGATGCGGAGGACACGGCCCTGGTGCAGCTGGAGCTGGAGAGCGCCCATGGCGAGCCCGTACCGGCCCAGGTGTGCCTCTCCTCGGTGACCCGGCGCGGCCGTGGCTGCTGGCTGGAGATCTACGGGCGGGAGGGCACCGCCGTGCTCGGCTCCGACAACCAGAGCGATTACGTGCACGGGTTCCACCTGTGGTGGTCCCAGGCGGGGGAGCCGCTGCGCCGGCTGGAGCCCGAGCCCTCCCTGGCCTTTGCCCGCACCTGGGAGGACGGCCGCATCGCTCCGGTGGCCCGGTTGCACGGGTGGTGGAGCAGCGCCGTGCGGGAGGGGCGGCCGATGGTGCCGGGCCTGGCGGAGGCGGTGAGCAGCCAGCGCTGCTGCGACCAGGCCCGCGCCGAAGGACTGACTCGGATTCGGTAGCAACCGCTACGATTTGGCCACGTTGGCCGAGGGGCTCCGGCCCCGCTGGCGGAAGTAGGGATCCAACGGGGCCTCCCGCACACCCGAAGCAACGCGCCATCCAACCCGAGTCCGACTCTTACCGGAGGCACGTCCATGACCATCACCACAGCCAAGCAACTCGCCCGCCAGGCCGAAACGGCCCGCCGGGCCGCCAAGCAGTACGGGTACACCCTGCAGTCCCTGCGCAAGCAGTACCTGATCGACTGATCAGATCGACTGACCTGATCGATTCATCAGATTGGGCGCACGCTGCCGGCCCCGCGGTCCTCGCGATCGCGGGGCCTTTCTCGTGAGCCTGAGACCCGTGAGGCATCACCTAGACTCCGCCGCAGTCCTTTTCTCTGCCTGCGAGGTTTCCCATGGCGTTGGTTCCGCTTCGGCTGCTGCTCGATCACGCCGCTGAGAACGGTTACGGCATCCCGGCGTTCAACGTGAACAACCTGGAGCAGGTGCAGTCGATCATGGAGGCGGCCTACGAGACCGACTCTCCGGTGATTCTGCAGGCTTCCCGCGGCGCCCGCCAGTACGCCGGCGAAGCCTTCCTGCGCCACCTGATCCTGGCCGCCGTGGAAACCTATCCCGACATCCCGGTGGTGATGCACCAGGACCACGGAAACAGCCCGGCCACCTGCTACGGCGCTGCGGCCAACGGCTTCACCTCGGTGATGATGGACGGCTCCCTGCAGGCCGACGCCAAGACCCCCGCCAGCTACGAGTACAACGTGGCCGTCACCAAGGAAGTGGTGGACGTGGCCCATGCCATCGGCGTGAGCGTGGAGGGCGAACTGGGCTGCCTGGGCTCCCTGGAAACCGGCATGGGTGAGGCCGAGGACGGCCACGGCTTCGAGGGCAAGCTCGACCACAGCCAGCTGCTCACCGATCCCGCCGAGGCCGCCGACTTCGTGGCCAAGACCAAGGTGGACGCCCTGGCCATCGCCATCGGCACCAGCCACGGCGCCTACAAGTTCACCCGCAAGCCCACCGGCGAGGTGCTGGCCATCAGCCGCATCGCCGAGATCCACAAGGCCATCCCCAACACCCACCTGGTGATGCACGGCTCCTCCTCGGTGCCCCAGGAGTGGCTGGACATGATCAACAAGTACGGCGGTGCCATCCCCGAGACCTACGGCGTGCCCGTGGAGGAGATCCAGGAAGGCATCCGCAACGGCGTGCGCAAGGTGAACATCGACACCGACAACCGCCTCGCCTTCACCGCCGCCATCCGCGAGGCCGCCGCCAAGGATCCCGCCAACTTCGATCCCCGCCACTTCAACAAGCCCGCCCGGGCCTACATGAAGCAGGTCTGCCTGGATCGCTACCAGCAGTTCTGGTGCGCCGGCAACGCCAGCAAGATCAAGCAGCGCGACATCAACTACTACGCCACCCTCTACGCCAAGGGCGAGCTCGACCCCAAGACCGCCGTGGCGGCCTGAACCTGTCCGAGCCCCCCACCAGGGGGGCTTTTTTCTTGGCTCAGGTGGTGGCCGCAGGTGCGGCAGGCTCAGGAGCGGCAGGGGCAGGCTGGGTGATGGCCTCCTGGGAACGGCGTGGATCGAGCAGGGCCTCGATCGCCTCCCGCAGGCTCGGCTCCATGGCGATGCGGGAGCTGTCGCTCACCACCACCCGGGTGAGGGTGGGCAGCCCCCCGGCGCGGGCCCGCAGGTACACCGGCTCCACGTAGAGCAGGGCCTCGCCGATCGGCACCACCAGCAGATTGCCCTGGATCACCTGGGAGCCGGCCCGGTCCCACAGCCCGAACTGCTGGCTGATGCGGGGGTTCTGGTTGATCAGGGCCTGCACCTGTTCGGGGCCGTAGATGGGCAGCTGGCTGGGGAAGCGCAGCAGGGTGAGTTCGCCGTAGTGGGGGGCATCGCTGCGGGCCGCCAGCCAGCCCACCAGGTTGGGACGGGCCAGCGGTGTGAGCGGTTGCAGCAGCAGGAACTCCGGCTCCGGCTCGCCAGGCAGCTGGGCACTGATGTGATAGGGCTTCACGGGCACCTGATCCTGGCCGTAGAGCTCCTTGGGCACCTGCCACACGTCATCGCCGCTGTAGAAGATGCGGGGATCGGTCACGTGGTAGCGGAGCAGCTGCGTGGTCTGGATCTCGAACTGCCAGCGCGGGTACATGATGTGGGCCTGCAGCGCCGCGGGCATTGCCGAGAGGGGCTGGAACAGCTCCGGGAACAGGGTCTGCCAGGTGCGGATCAGGGGATCGGCGGGCTCCGCCACGTAGAGTACCATCTGGCCGGTGAAGGCATCCACCACCGCCTTCACGCTGTTGCGCAGGTAGCGGATGTCCGGCCGGCCCGGCACTGAGGCGCTGTAGGGGTAGAAGGCGCTGCTGGTGAAGCCGTCCACGATCCAGAACTGGTGCTGGTCGGATGGGAAGGGGGCTTCCCCCTGGAGGTTCACCGAGACGAGGTAGGGCTCCGCCTCGAAACGCACGAACGGGGCCAGGGTGCGCACCCGGTCGCGCACCTCCCGATGCAGCAGCAGGCGGGTGGAGGCATTGAGTTCCCCCCGCACCAGCAGCTTGGGCTCGCTCAGGTAGATGGCGGCGGCCAGGCGCTGCCAGAACCGGCCCAGGGGCACGCCGGCGCCACCGCTGTAGTGGATGTAGAAGTTGTTGTCCCCCTGCGGATAGTTGAACTCCTCCACCGCCGTGGGGGCCAGGGCATAGGGGGAAGGAAGGGAGCCGAAGTAGAGAAACGGGTCCTGGGTGGGCACCACCTGCTGCACCTCCTCCCGGCTGATCCCCAGCTGGGTATTGCCCTGCACCTTGGTGGAGGGGCCCAGATCGGAGATGAAGTACTCCGGCAGCCCCTCCGGTCCGCTCGTGTTCACCGGCGAGAGGGTGAAGCCGTTGCCGTGGGTGAACACCAGGTGGCGGTTCAGCCAGGTGCGGGCGGTACGGGGGAGGGACCCCTGGTCCAGCTCCCGGGCCGCCATGATCACCTGCTGCCGCCCCAGGCCGGCGTCGGGCTGGAGGGCATAGCGATCCACCGCCGGCTCGGAGAAGCGGTAGTACACCCGCAGCTGCTGCAGCTGGCGGTTGGTGGCCAGCAGGGGTTCGCTGTCCCAGAGGCGCACATTGCTCAAGGTTGCCTCCCCCTCGGCCAGGTCCTGGCGCGAGAGCCGGTCGTTGGGCACCCGATCGATGATCTCCATCGCATCGATCTGGAAGGCGCGCCGCGTGGCGTCGATGGAACGGGCCAGGTAGGGAATCTCCCGCTCCAGCTCCTGGGGGTTGACCAGCAGGTTCTGCAGCAGGGGATTGAGGCCGGCCTCCAGGAGCGGAAGGGCCAGCAGCAGCAGGGAGAGCCCCGCCAGCACCGGAGCGCGGTAGCCCTGCCGCGCCAGGGGCAGGGCCAGCACCACGGCCATCAGCAGCGCCACGGCCGTCGCCGCGGTCCGCAGCGGCAGCGCCAGGTGCACATCGAGCCAGCCGGCACCCGGCACGCTGCCGGTGGTGCTCAGCAGCAGCTGGTGCCGCCCCAGCCAGAAGGCGAGGGCCACCAGCAGCGCCAGAGCCGCCAGGGGCGGGCGCAGGGCCCGGAGCTGGGCGGGAGCGAAGCCGGCGAAGTGGCCGTCGCTGAGCTGGGAGCCACGGGCCATCAGGCCCCACAGGGCCAGGGCCAGGGTGGCCAGCAGCATGGCGATCGCCAGGGTGAGGGCCAGGGCCAGGGCGGGGAAGCGCAGCTGCACGAAACTCACATCCGCCCCCAGCAGGGGCTCCTGCAGCCGGGTGGGCTGGGCCATCACGGCCAGGCTCCACCGCCCCCAGCCACGGCCGAGCACCAGGGCGAGTCCCAATCCAGCCCCACCGTGCAGCCAGCGCGCCCCGCCCCGGGGACGGGCCAGCAGCAGCACCACGGCGGCCGCCATCAGCAACACCCAGGCCCCGGGGGGCAGGCTGGCCAGGGCGATCAGGCCGTGCAGAGGCGCCGGATCGAAGGGCTGGAGCGCCAGGCGCGCCACCACCCCCCAGATCAGGGACAGGGGCAGCAGCGCTGCCGCAAGAAGCCCCAGCAGCACCAGGGCATAGGGGCCGGTGCTGAGGGGACGGCGCCGCGTGCCCTGCTCCGCCGGCAGCGCCCACAGCCAGCGCAGCCAGCGCTGCAGCCCCGCCGTGATCGCCAGGCCCACCCCCAGCCCGAGCAGCTGCAGGGCCCAGCGGCGCGCCAGCACGGAGGTGAGCCTGAACTGGGAGAACCAGCTCCATTCCACCCAGAGGCGGGCCAGCAGCACCACGGCGGCCAGGGCCAGCACCAGCAGGCCCGGCAGCAACAGGGAGGGCCTGGTGGTGAGGCGAGCGCGGGGCAAGGAGCGTTCAAGGCTGCTCAGGCGCCGAGGCTAGACAGCCCCAGCCAGGCCACAAGTCCCGGGCGGGCTGAAACCGCAGCCCCAGCCCTTGAAATCAAATCCCGACCTCCCGAATCGGCTTTTGATCGAGGGTCCGGACAGCGCTGTTAGGGTTCGGGGCAACCCGGGCGATTGCTGTGACGGCCACCCTCTCGCGCTCCACCTTCACCGGCCTGCGCTGCAAGGAATGCGGCCATGCCTACGAAGCCGGAGCCCGCCACGTCTGCGAGGACGTGTGCTTCGGGCCCCTCGAAGTGGTGTACGACTACGAGGCGATCGGCAACCGGGTGAGCCGGGCCACCATCGAGGCCGGCCCCGCCTCGATCTGGCGCTACCGCGACTTCCTGCCCATCGAGGGGGATCCGATCGACGTGGGCACGGGTTTCACGCCCCTGCTCAAGGCCGACAATCTGGCCCGTCGCCTCGGTCTGCGCAGCCTCTACATCAAGAACGACGGGGTCAACATGCCCACCCTCTCCTTCAAGGACAGGGTGGTGTCGGTGGCCCTCACCCGGGCCCGGGAGCTCGGCTTCAAGACGGTGAGCTGCGCCTCCACCGGCAACCTGGCCAACTCCACCGCCGCCATCGCGGCCCACGCCGGCCTCGAGTGCTGCGTGTTCATCCCCAGCGATCTGGAACTGGGCAAGGTGCTCGGCACCCTGATCTACAACCCCACCCTGATGGCGGTGCACGGCAACTACGACCAGGTGAACCGCCTGTGCTCCGAAGTGGCCAACACCTTCGGCTGGGGCTTCGTGAACATCAATCTCCGTCCCTACTACTCCGAGGGTTCGAAGACCCTCGGCTACGAGGTGATCGAGCAGCTGGGCTGGCAGCTTCCCGACCACATCGTGGCGCCGCTGGCCTCCGGCTCCCTGTTCACCAAGATCCGCAAGGGCTTCGACGAGTTCATCAAGGTGGGCCTCGTGGACGAGAAGGCCGTGCGCTTCAGCGGTGCCCAGGCCGAGGGCTGCAGCCCCATCGCCCAGGCCTTCGCCGAAGGGCGTGACTTCATCACTCCGGTGAAGCCGAACACCATCGCCAAATCGATCGCCATCGGCAATCCCGCCGACGGCCCCTATGCCATCGACATCGCCAACCGCACCGGCGGCAGCATCGCCGCGGTGAACGACACCGAGATCGTGGAGGGCATCAAGCTGCTGGCCGAAACCGAGGGCGTGTTCACCGAAACCGCCGGCGGCACCACCATCGCCGTGCTCAAGAAGCTGGCGGAGCAGGGCAAGATCGATCCCCAGGAGACCACCGTGGCCTACATCACCGGCAACGGCCTCAAGACCACCGAGGCCGTGGTCGATGCGATCGGAGCCCCCTACACCATCGAAGCCCAGCTGGACAGCTTCAAGGCCGCCTGGCAGCAGGCCCAGGCCGACCACCGGGACTGAACCCCCAACCCTGGTCACGCCCCACTCCGTTCCCTTTTCCCCAACCCCTTCCCCCCGTCACGCCGATCCATGGGCATTCAGGTTCTGATCCCCACCCCCCTGCAGAAATTCACCAACGACCAGGCCAGCGTGGAGCTGGAGGCCTCCAGCATCGACGCTCTGATCGACGCCCTCGACGGCCAGTTCCCCGGGCTGAAGGCCCGCCTCTGCGATGAGAACGGAAAGCTGCGCCGCTTCCTCAACATCTACGTGAACAGCGAGGACATCCGCTTCCTGGAGAACCAGGCCACCGGCCTCAAGGACGGCGACGAGGTGTCGATCGTGCCGGCCGTGGCCGGTGGCTGAGGCCCCGCCCTGTGCGCGCAGGCACGTCAGCCCAGGCCCGGGCTGCATAGGCTCGGCCACCGATCGTCCGATGGCCTGAGCCATGACCCTTACGCCCGAGGCCCCTGCGCTGGGCACCAGCAAGGCCCAGCTGTTCGATTACCGCCAGGCCGCCAATCCGGTGCGGCGTGGTCTCACCGAGCCGATTCCGGAGGGCCGCTGGGGCCCTGAGCTGCACGGCCAGGGGCCCACGGCCATCCTGCCCCTCGACCTCAGCAGTGAACTGGGCTGCCAGGGGCCAGCCACCAGCCCGGCGCTGAGCGCCAACTTCGTGCGGATCCTGGCCGGCGAAGCGATCAGTGCCGGTGCCAACGCCACCAGTTCGCTGTTCTATGTGTGGCGGGGAGCGGGTCACTGCCTTCAGCCCGCCATCCCCCCGGCCCGCGAATTCCGCCAGAACTGGAGCCAGGGGGACCTCTTCGTGCTGCCCGCCGGCGGGGCCGCCGTGCTGGAGGCCTCCGAGGAGAGTGTTCTCTACTGGGTGCACGACGCGCCCCTGCTCAGCCACCTGGGCGTGCGTGCCGATCGCCCCCGCTTCGAGGCCACCCACTACCCCGGCGAGTGGTTGCGGCGGGAGTTGGCGGCCCTGGCGGCGGATCCGGGCGCCGCCCGCAGCAACAGGCTCAGCCTGCTGCTCGCCAACAGCGATCTGCCGGCCAGCCGCACCGTGACCCACACCCTCTGGGCGATGTACGGCCTGGTGCCGGCCGGGGCCGTGCAGCCTCCTCACCGGCACCAGTCGGTGGCCCTGGATCTGGTGATCGACTGCGCCCCGGGCTGCGCCACGCTCTCCGGCCCCGACCTGAACCCGGACGGGACGATCCGCAACCCGGTGCGGATGGAGTGGGAACCCGGCGCTGCCTTCGTGACGCCGCCGGGCCACTGGCACAGCCATGTGAACGAGAGTGGCCGCGACGCCCTGCTGCTGCCGATTCAGGACGCCGGGCTACACACCTACCTGCGCAGCCTCGACATCCGCTTCAGCAGCGGCCTGGCCGGCTGAGGTGGCTTCGCCACTGGTGGACTGCTCGTGGGCGTCCACCAGGCGGCGGAACTGGTCGCCCTCGATGGTCTCCTCGGCAATCAGGCGTTCCACCAACCGGTCCATCAGCTCGCGCCGGGGCTCCAGAAGAGCCACCGCCTGCTCCAGCGCCGCGCTGGCCAGCTGGCGCACCTGCTGATCGATGCGGGTGCCGGTCTCCTGGGAGTAGGGCGGCTCGGAGCGGAGCCAGTCGCGCCCCAGAAACACCTCCACACCATCGCCCTCCAGAGCCTGGGGACCCAGGCTGGAGAAGCCGTAGCGGGTCACCATCTCGCGGCAGATGCGGGCCACCATCTCCAGGTCGCCGGCGGCGCCCTGGGTCACCTCACTGGGGCCGAACACCACCAGCTCGGCGGCCCTGCCCCCCATCGCCACCACCAGCCGGGCCTGCAGGTAGGCCTTGCTGATCAGGCCGGAATCCAGCACGTCCTCATCCGGCATGGTGCGGGCGAATCCCCCCACGCCGCCGGCCCTGGGCAGCAGGGTCACCTTGTCGAGCCGATCGGCGTGGGGAACCAGGGTGGTGAGCAGGGCATGGCCCACTTCGTGGTAAGCGATCAGCCGCTTCTTGGCCGAATCCTGCAGGGGAGCCACCGCCAGGCCCATGGTGATCCGCTCGAGCGCATCCCCCAGGGCCTCCCCGTCGATGGCGGTGCGATGCCGGCGGGCGGTGAGGATGGCGGCCTCGTTGAGCAGATTGGAGAGATCCGCGCCGGAGAACCCGGGAGTGCGCCGCGCCCAGTCCGCCAGGGACACCCCCTCCGCCAGGGGACGGGTGCGGGCATGGACCGCCAGGATCTCCTCGCGGCCGCGCCGGTCCGGCAGATCCACCGTGATGCGGCGATCGAAGCGGCCGGGCCGCATCAGCGCCCGGTCGAGCACGTCGGGGCGGTTGGTGGCGGCCACCAGGATCACGCCGGAGTTCTCCTCGAAGCCATCCATCTCGGTGAGCAGCTGGTTGAGCGTCTGCTCGCGCTCGTCGTTGCCACCGCCGATGCCCGCCCCCCGCTGACGGCCCACGGCATCGATCTCGTCGATGAAGATGATGCAGGGGGCCTTGGCCTTCGCCTTGCGGAAGAGGTCCCGCACGCGGCTGGCACCCACGCCCACGAACATCTCCACGAATTCGGATGCGGCCATGGAGAAGAACGGCACACCGGCCTCGCCGGCGATGGCACGGGCCAGCAGGGTCTTGCCCGTGCCGGGAGGGCCGATCAGCAGTACCCCCTTGGGAATGCGGGCACCGATGGCGGTGTAGCGCTCCGGCGACTTCAGGAAGGTGACCACCTCCTGAAGTTCCTCCTTCGCCTCCGCGATGCCGGCCACATCCTCGAAGCGCACCGACACGGTGTTCTCGGGGGCGAGCCGGGGTTTGCTGCTGCCGAAGCCCATGGCCCGGTTGGCCACCTTGGCGCTGCGGCGGAGCAGCAGGGCCAGGCCCACCACCAGCATCGCCACCAGCAGACCGTTGGACACCAGCGAGGCCGTGGCCACCTCCCCCCGGTCATCCCGCACCGTGAGGGGCACATTGGCGGCCTCAGCGGTGCGCAGCAGCAGCTGGTCGTTGTTGAACACGGGCACCCGCGCCGTGCGGCCGTCCGTGAAGGTGACCTCCACATCGCGGCGGCGGGTCGAGAGCTCCAGCTCCTTCACCTTGCCGCCGCGCAGATCCGCCAGCAGCTGGCTGTAGGACGGGGCGGGCCGGCTGGCCCCGAGGCCATCCACCAGCGACTCCAGCCGCGGCTCGGCCCGGCTGTCCCGGGGTGCACCCGCCTCGGCCGCCGCAGGCCTGTCCGCGGGGCTGCCGGCGGGTTCAGAAGCGTTGGCAGCCGCCGGTGACGGGCTCTTGCTCACAGGGATCCGGCTTTCGGCCGAGCTTAGCGATTTGACGAAAGGCGAGATGGCAGCGGAAGATCGTTGTTTGGCCGTGAGAGTTCGGGGATGGCTGTTCCCAAGAAGAAAACGTCGAAAGGGAAGCGCAACCAGCGCCATGCCCACTGGAAGGCCAAGGCGGCCACGGCGGCCCAGAAGGCCCTCTCCGTCGGCAAGGCCGTGCTGAGCGGCCGCGCCCAGGGCTTCGTGTATCCCATGGACAGCGACGAGGAAGCGGACGACTGAGTCCGAGACTCCGTCCTTCAGGGCATCTAGAGCACCTAGAGGCAGCGGCGGCGGCTGTCGAGCGTCACCGCCGCCGCAACCCGACGGCCCCAGGACTGCGCCAGAGGCTCCTGGTACAGCATCGGCGGCAGGCTGCAGAGGCTGGCCCGCACCAGAGCCTCGAGCTGCTGGCCATTCAGCCATCCCCCCGCGCCCTCCGTCAGCCGCGCCCTGCGCCGCTGCTTGGCTTCGGCCTGGAACCGCCAGCGGCGCGGCCAGCGCCAGTCCGAGGGGCGCAGCACCGCGATGGCATCGAGCAGCTCCCACACCGGCTCGTAGCGCTTCAGCTCGGCGTCCCAGCGGGGCAGCCAGGCCAGTTCCTGGGCGGTGAGCGCCGGCGTCGCCGTTGCCAGGGCCTGGCGCCACCACGCCAGCTCACCGCTGCCGTCGCGATCGCCCTCGCACCCTTCACCTCGATCCAGGCTGCGGCAGCCCAGCAGCCAGCCCTCCAGCACCAGGGCATCGCAGCGCGCCGTCTCGATGGCCGCGCGATCGCCCTGGCCCTGCCGCAACACCTTGTCGAAACGGGGCCTGCGCCAGGCGTCTCCACCCCGCCAGGTCCGCAGGCTCTCCAGCAGCAGAGGCAGGTCATGGCTGCCGGGCGGCACCCGGCTGACGCCGAAGGGGTTGCCCGCCATCGCCTGCTGCCGCTGGCGCCAGGGCAGATAGAAGTCGTCGATGGAGGCCACGCCGAGCCTCACGCCGTCGCGGCGCGCCAGGGTCTGGAGCACCTGGGTCAGGGTGGTCTTGCCGGCTCCCACCGGACCATTGATGGCCAGCACCGGCCGGCGGCCCGCAGCCAGGAGCTGCTGCAGCCTGGCCAGCAGCGGCAGGGCCACCTGCTCCACCACGCTGGGATGCAGGCCCATCAGGTGCCCAGCTTGAAGGCTTCGAGCACCACCGCGTACACCAGCCCGATCCTGAGGTTGTCCGCCACCGCCCAGCCCAGGCCCGGCTGCTCCCGCACCAGTCGGCCCCGCAGCCGCACCACCACCTCGAGCAGCAGCACGGCCGCCAGCACGACCATCGGGCGCCCGCCCGGGAACACCAGCAGCACATAACTGGTGATGTTGCCTCCGGCGTAGAAGCCCAGCAGCAGCGCCAGCATCACCACGCTGCGGGATCGCCAGCTGCCCCGCAGCGATCCGAAGACAGCCTGGGTCAGGGCGTCGCTGAGCCGTTGGAAGCGCGTGGGCTGCAGGGGGCGCAGGGTCACGACGGGGGGTTCACGGCAGAGGGTTCACGACAGGGGGGTCATGGCAGGAGCGTCACAGCAGCCGCTCCAGGTAGGAGAGCGTGATCCCACCGGACTGGCAAGCCGGCCCCCGCAGCACCGAGGCGGAAGATCCGAGATCGGAGACCACGGCCCGGGCGGCATCGAACGCCGCCAACGGCAGCCCGCGGCTGTAGTGGCTCAGGGTGAGCAGGCAGGGCAACCCGGCCGCCACCGCCGCCGCCAGGCCCTGGGGGGAGTCCTCGAGCACCAGCACCTGGTCCGCCGGCAGGGCGAGACGCGCCAGGGCCAGGTGGTAGGCCTCCGGATCGGGCTTCTTGCAGGCCACGTCCTCGCCGCAGATCCTGAAGGCGAAGGCACTGGTCTGATTCGCCAGCAGCGCCCGCTCCAGGTTGGCCAGGGCCTGCCGCCCGCTGGTGGTCACCACGCCCTGCCGCAGCCCTGCCCGGGCGGCCTCGCCGATCAGCGCCTCCACCCCCGGCCGGAGGTGCAGGAGGCCCGACTCCACGAGCCTGCCGTAGTGGCGCTGCTTGCTCGCCTGCAGCGCCTGCACCCGCGCCGCCGCCGGTTCCTGGCCCTCGCAGGCCCGCAGGCAGGCCCGCAGGCGCTCGTGGCCGCCGCTGATCTCCAGCCAGCGGCCATAGCCATCCGCATCCCAGTGAATGGGCAGCTCATGCTCGCGGAACGCCCGGTTGAAGGCCACGCGGTGCCCATCCCGTTCCGTCTCCGCCAGGGTGCCATCCACATCCCAGAGCAGGGCGCGCAGGGGCATGGCTCCGGTCCAGGGCTCAGGGTGCCCCCAGAATGGCCCGGCCCCCGCCGCTGCAGCCGTTGCTCCCCCCGCTCCACGAGCAACGCTGGCAGCTGCCCGCACCCCTGGGACCGCTGGCCGACCCCGGACAGCTGGCGGCACTCAGCCCCCAGCAGCTCCCCCCCCTGCCCTCCCCGCTGCTGGCGGCGCTGGCGCGCCGCGGCTACGGCAGCCGTGAGGCGGTCGCCGCGCTGCTGCAGCCGCCCGAGGCCCCCGAGGCGTCACTGCACTTCGCCGCCCTCCCTCTGGCCGTGACCCGGCTGGAGCGTGCCTGCCGCCAGGGGGAGGCCGTGGCGATCTGCGGCGACTACGACGCCGACGGCATGACCAGCACGGCGCTGCTGCTGGGTGTGCTCGAACGGCTCGGGGCGCGGCCCGTGGCGGCCATTCCCAGCCGCATGGAGGAGGGGTATGGCCTCAACGCCGCCATGGTGGAGCGGCTGGAGCACCAGGGCGTGAAGCTGCTGGTGACCGTGGACAACGGCATCGCCGCCACGGACGCCCTGCTCCGGGCAGAGGCCCTGGCGGTGGAGGTGATCGTGACCGATCACCACAGCATCCCGGCCCAGCTGCCGCCGCTGCTGGCCCTGCTGCACCCCCAGCGCACCCCGGAGGATTCGCCCTTCCGAGGCCTGGCCGGGGTGGGTCTGGCCTACGTGCTGGCGGCGGCCCTCTGCCAGGCAATGGGACGACCCGACGCCCTGCAGATGGCCCGCGACCTGTTCTGCATCGGCACCATCGCCGACATGGCCCCCCTCAGCGGTGTGAACCGGCGCTGGCTGATCGACGGGCTGCCCCGGCTGGGCCAGTCGGGCCTGGCGGGGCTTCAGGCCCTGCAGCAGGTGGCGGGCGTGGAGGATCGGCCCCTCGATGCCCAGGCCGTGGGCTTTCAGATCGCTCCACGGATCAACGCGGTGGGCCGCCTCGGCGATCCCGCCCTGGTGGTGGAACTGCTCACCACGGCAGATCCCGAGAGAGCCCTGGAGCTGGCGGGGCAGTGCGAGGCGCTCAACCGGCAGCGCCGGGAGCTGTGCGAAGCGATCGAAGCCGAAGCCCTTGCCCTGCTGGAGGCCGATGGACCGCAGCGGCCCCGCTTCCTCCTGCTGGCCCAGGGCCACTGGCACCATGGCGTGATCGGCATCGTGGCCGCCAGGCTGGTGGAGCGGCTGGGCCTGCCCGCCGCCCTCCTGGCCGGGGAAGGCGGGGGCCTGATGCGGGCCTCGGTGCGGGCGCCCCGCGGGTTCGCCGTGGACGAGGCCCTTCACCACTGCGCCGACCTGCTGGAGCGGCACGGCGGCCATCCGGCCGCCGGCGGCTTCACCGTGCGGGCCGAACACGTGGCGCGGCTGCACGAGCGCCTGGATGCGCTGGCCGGCGACTGGCTGGACCGCCACGGAGGAGGCCATCCGGTGGAACCCGAGGCACTGCTGCGGCTCGAGCAGATCGACCGGGACTTCCTGCACCACCTGCAGCGCCTGGAGCCGTTCGGCATCGGCCATCCCCAGCCGGTGTTCTGGAGCGCAGGCTGCCGGGTGAAGCAGCAGAAACTCCTGCGCGGCGGCCACCTGCAGCTGGAGCTGAGCCAGGGCGAGCGCAGCGTTCGGGCCATGGGCTGGCGCTGGCAGGGGGGCGCCGACCTGCCGCTCTGGGTGGATGTGGCCTATCGCGTCAAGCTCGACCGCTGGCAGGGCCGGGAACGGCTGCAGCTGGAGCTGGTGGGGCTGCGCGGCAGCGAGTCCCCCGATGGGGAGCGGGAGGTGCGGCTGCAGCGCCGATCCCGCACCTACTGGTGCCGGCGCCAGGGCGAGGGGCTGGTGGTGCGCAATGCCGCCGGTGAGGAACTGCACAGCAGCAGCGCCCCCGAGCATCCCTACCTGCGGGCTCTGCTGCAGGATGCCGCCACGGCCCTCGGTCTCAGCGCCTGATGCCCCGTTCCCCCCTGCACCGCCGTGACCTGCGCAGCCTCGGCCGCCTGCTGGGACTGGGGGTGGTGGTGGGCCTGGCCTGCTGGCCGCTGAATCTGGTGGACGATGCCCAGGCCTTCCTGCAGACCAGGCTTCCCGGTTTCAGCGGTCAACCCTGGTCCCCGTGGACCGTCGCGATCGCCGCCTCACCGCTGCTGGTGATGCCGATCCTGCTGGTGCTTCAGGCGGGCCGGCTGGGGATCGGAGCCGGCTCCGGCATTCCCCAGACCCTGCGCAGCCTGGAGGAGGCGGATCAGGCCAACCGGCTGCTGGGGGCGGCCCCCACCACCGCCCGGCTGGGGCTCTGGACGGCGGCGAGCCTGGCCCTGATGCCCCTGGGACGGGAGGGTCCGGTGGTGCATCTGGGAGCCGCGATCGCCCAGGCTCTGCAGCGGCTCTTCCCCCGGCTGCTCTCCGGACTGCGCCGGGAGCACCTGGTGGCGATCGGCGCCGGTGCCGGACTGGCCGGCGGCTTCAACAGCCCGCTGATGGGCACCCTGTTCGTGATGGAGGAGCTCACCGGCAGCTACAGCAGCACCCTGGTGTGGCCATCGCTGGTGGCCTGCTCGGCGGCGGCCCTGATCAGCAACCTCGATGGCATTCCCCTCTTCCCCCTGGGCATGGTGCCCGCCACGGAGCCGGAATGGCAGCAGCTGCTGCTCTCCCTGCCGATCGGCGTTGGGGCCGGACTGCTGGGGGGGCTCTTCGCCAGGATCCTGCTGGTGTCGAGCCGCTGGCTGAAGCCGCGGGTGCTGCAACGGCCGTGGGGCTGGGGCCTGGCCCTTGGAGCTGGTCTGGCCCTGATGGCGCTGCTCAGCGGCGGCTGGAGCGGCGGGGACGGCGAGCCGCTGATGGAGCAACTGCTGGAGGGGCGGGGTCCGCTGCCGGTGGCCGGGGCTCCCCTGGGGCTGGTGGGCTGGGCGCTGGTGCTGGCGGCACGGGTGCTGGCGCCGGTGCTCGCCCTGGCGGCCGGTGTGCCGGGGGGCCTGATCGACCCTGCCTTCACCATCGGGGCGGTGTTCGGCAGCGGCGTGCTCACGGCCCTCGGCGGCAGCGCCCAGCTGGGGGTGGCGCTGGGGATGGCGGGTGGGCTGGCCGGCGCCACCCAGCTGCCGTTGATGACGGTGCTGTTCTCGATGCGCCTGGCGGGCGATCAGCAGTGGCTGTTCGGCATTCTCATGAGCGCCGTGATCGGGGCCTATGCCGGCCGCAGACTCCAGGGCGAGCCCATCTACCACGCCCTGTCCGATGTCCACCACGACAACCAGAGTGACAGGCAGAGCGAAAGCCCGGCGGCCCGGGCCTGACGGGAGCAGGCAGCGTCGGCGTGGCCGCGATGGTCCCGGCGTTCCGGATCAGAGGGCGCCGCGCCGGTAGAACAGAATGAAGATCACGGCCGGGCCGGCCAGGGTGATCAGGGCCAGGGCTCCGAAGTTGGCGATCAGGTGGAAATCGATGCCCATGGTGACCGGCGTCAGGGAGGTTCACTGGGCGCGATCGTAGGCGCCGCCCGGAGGCGCACTCCGGCTGCGCCTGCCTCTGTGACGGGTTGTCACAGCGTTTCCCACCCTGTTCTGAAGGGCTTCACGGCGGGCGGGCTGCCCAGGCCGGGGCCGCCAGCGGTCCTCACGAACGGCGGTTTCCCTAGAACGGGCCCGTGGTTCCAACCAGAGCACCCCCGTGGCGACCAGCCGAACGTCCCATTGGCAGTGCATCCAGGGCTGCGGAGCCTGCTGCCGCCTCGATCCGGCCCTGCGGGGTGAGGCGCTCGAGGCCCTCAGCCCCGACCAGCGGCAGCGCTACGTCGCACTGGTGGGAGAGGACGGCTGGTGCATCCACTACGACACCGGCGGCCGCCGCTGCCGCATCTACGACGAGCGGCCCGACTTCTGCCATGTGGAGAACCTGGTCGCCCTGTTCGCCGCTGCTCCTGGCCCCGACGACGAGCCCCTGCAGCAGGACCAGCTGGCCATCGCCTGCTGCCTGCAGCAGATCCGCACCGAATACGGGGGACGTGGCAGGGTGATGCGTCGTTTTCGGCAGGCGATCCGCCGCGCACCATGAGCAGCGCTCCCCAGCCCACGCCTGCCGAGCCAGGCCCGACTGCCGAAACCAGCGCCGACACCAGCGCGCCGCCCAGCCCCGCCGCCGCGGGCGGCAGCGAGGCGCCGGCACCACGGGGCTGGCTGGTGGCCTTCATCACCACCTTCACCACGGTGTTCCTGGCCGAGCTGGGCGACAAGACCCAGCTGGCGGCCCTGCTGCTGTCCGCCCAGTCCGGACGGCCGCTGCTGGTGTTCCTGGGCGCCTCCCTCGCCCTGATCTGCTCCAGCCTGGTGGGGGTCCTGCTGGGACGCTGGCTGGCCCGGGTGATGCCCGCCCAGCAGCTCGAACGGCTGGCCGGCGGTCTGATGGTGGCCCTGGGCCTGTGGCTGGGCCGCCAGGCCGTGCTGAACCTGGCGCCGATGCCGGACCTGCCCCCGCCGGCCTGAGCTGCCTTGACTGCATCCCGATTCCCCCGCCTCGCCCCATGGACCTCGCCCTGCTGGCCTCCACGTTCGCCACGGTGTTTCTGGCCGAGCTGGGTGACAAGACCCAGCTGGCCATCGTGACCATCAGCGGCACCTCCAGCCGCCCAGGGGCCGTGTTCGCCGGCAGTTCCGCGGCCCTGGTGCTGGCCAGCCTGCTGGGGGCCGCCGCCGGCGGGTCCCTCTCGACCGTGATCCCCACCAACACCCTGCAGCTGGCCGCATCGGTGGGGTTTCTGGTGCTGGGCCTGCGGCTCCTGCTCATGGCCCGCGCCGAGGAGGACACCGCAGCCCGGGAAACGGCGAACCTGATGGGCAGCGCGGGCAGCACCGCGGACGATCAGAGCGTCCCTTGAAGCTCCCCTGAGCCCTCACGCAGGCCAGCGGCAGGGCTGGATCGGGGCTGGAGCGGCCTCTGCCCCCCAGCTGCCTAAAGTCCCGATGCGGGATGTCAGGGTGACGCGGGCATCGCTTCGAGCCCGGTGCGCCCCCTTCCGCTGCCGCCGCTGCCGGCCCCCTGGGCTGTCCACGGGCGGACCAAGCCACACAGCTGCTGATTCGATGAAGTTCACGGTCGCCGACCTGCTCGACCAGCTTCCCGCCGGGGAACCTCTGCCGATCGCCAAACTGCAGAAGGCCCTCGGCCTGAGCGGCACGGACGACAAGACCACCCTGCAGATCGGCCTGGAGGCGCTCGGCAAGCTCGGCCTGGTCGCCCACTCCGACGACGGCATCCAGCGCTGCGACGTCCCGGAACTGATCCCGGCCCGGCTGCGCTGTTCGAGCAAGGGCTTCTGCTTCGCCCTGCGGGAGGACGGCGGCGAGGACATCTACATCCGCGACCACCAGCTCAACCACGCCTGGAACGGCGACCGGGTGCTGGTGAAGGTGACGCGGGAAGGGGGCCGGCGCCGCTCGCCGGAAGGGGGCGTGCAGTGCATCCTCGAGCGCCACACCACCTCGCTGCTCGCCCAGGTGGAACACCAGCGGGAACAGCTGGTGGCCCTGCCGCTGGACGATCGCCTGCTCACCGCGGTGCAGCTGCCCGAATCCGACGGGGAGTATCTCGATCCCGAGCACAACTCCGTGGTGGAGGTGGCGATCGACCGCTACCCCGTGGCCCAGTTCGCTCCCCAGGGGCATGTGGCCCGGCGCCTGCCGATCCACGGCGGTGAGGCGGCCGACCTGGATCTGGTGCTCACCAAGCACCGGCTGAACCAGCGGCCCGCGGCGCCCAGGGCCAGCCTCCGCAGCCCCGAGAGCAAGGACCGCACCGACCTCACCGGTCAGAACGCCCTGCTGCTCCGGGGTTGGCAGAGCAAGGAGGCGCCGGACCTGGCCGCCGTCTGCCTGGAGGCCCGCGAGGAGGGATGGACGCTGTGGGTCCATGCCCCGGCCGTGGCCGAACGGCTCCCCTTCGGCGGCAGCCTCGACCAATGGCTGCGCGATCAGGCCGAAGCCCACTGCGTCGGCCGGCAGTGGCTGCCCCTGCTCAGTCCGGCCCTGGGCAAGGCCATGGGCTGGACAACGGGCGAGCCGCAGGCCGCCCTCTCGGTGGCCCTCGAGCTCAGCGCCACCGGGACGCTGGAGCACTACCGCTTCTGCCGGTCGCTGGTGAAACCCGTGGCCGAGGTCGACGGCGCCGCCCTCGCCGCCCTGGCCGAGCGCAAGCCCAAGAGCCGCACCACGCCGGCGGCCCTCAAGCCGCTCAAAGCCCACCTCGAACAGCTGGAGCAGCTGCTCAGCCTCACCGCTCTGCTGCGCGAGCGGCGGCTGGAGCGGGGCTCGATCGATCTGCAGCTGCCGATGCCTCCCATCGAGAGCCTCGGAGATCTGGCAGTGCCCCCGCCGGATGCGGCCACGCAGGGCTGGATGGTGCAGCTGCCGGCCCACGCGCCGATGGCCGTTCTGCGGGAGGCCCTGCTGCTCGCCGATCGCGCCCTCGGAGAACACCTCGCCGCCCTGCAGCTGCCGGCGATCTTCGCGGTGAACCCTCCGGCCGAGGCTTCCGATCTCAACGATGTGGCCAAGGCGGCCCTCGCCCTGGAGATCCCCCTGGAGCTGGGCGAGGAGGGTCACGCCAGTGCCGGGGAACTCGCGGCCGCCTTTGCCGCCACCGATCGCTGCCGGCCCCTGCAGCAACAGCTCAGGGCCGTGCTGAAGCCCGTGAGCCTGGCCACTGAAACCGGCGAACACGCCGTGGCCGGCGTGACCGGGGAGGAGCCAGCCCTGGCGCCCTGGTGCTGCCCCGGCCTGCACTACGCCGACATCTGGAACCAGCACCTGCTCACCCTGCTGCTCACCGAGGGCAAGGACCGGCCCAGCGTGCGCCACAAGATCGGAGTGGACCTGGCCTCCGACGCCTGCCACGGGGCCATTGACTGGCCGCTGCTGCCGAACAGTGCCATCGCCCCCTTCCAGGAGGGGTTGGCCCACGGTCTGGTGCAGCGCCTGAACGGCAGGCGGCGGTTCGGGACCGAACTGGAGGGCGACCTGCTGGCCATGGCCCAGGCCCGCCAGGCCGAGCCCCTGGTGGGCCAGGTGCTGCCGGGCATCATCAGTGGCGTGCAGAGCTACGGCTTCTTCGTGGAGGTGCCGCCCTCCAACGTGGAGGGGCTGGTGCACGTGAGCTCGCTCAAGGACGACTGGTACGAGTACCGCTCCCGCCAGAACCGCCTGGTGGGCCGCAAGAACCGTCGCACCTACATGCTCGGGGATGCGGTGGAGGTGGAGATCCAGAAGGTGGATGCGCTGCGGCACCAGATCGACCTGGCCGTGCAGCTGCCGGAGGGTTACGACGAACTGGCCGGCGACAACGACGCCCCGTCCACCGCAGACGACACCTTCACGCCCGTCGCCGTGCTCAACGAGGCCTGAGGCGATGGATCCGGTGGTTCTGGCCGTTTCCGGAGCCTCGGCTCAACCCCTGGCCCGCCGGGCCCTCCAGCTGCTGCTGGAGGCGGACGAAGCGGTGGAAATGGTCACGAGCCGCGGGGCGATCGGGGTCTGGCAGGCGGAACTCGGGCTGCGGGTGCCCAGCGAGCCGGAGGCGCAGGAGCGGTTCTGGCGCCAGGAGACCGGCTGCGCCACCGGCCAGCTGCGCTGCCATCGCTGGAACGACCAGGCCGCCGGCATCGCCAGCGGCAGCTTCCGCACCCGGGGGATGGTGATCCTGCCGGCCTCGATGGGAACGGTGGGGCGGATCGCCTCCGGGGTGGCCCTCGATCTGGTGGAGCGGGCCGCCGACGTGCATCTCAAGGAGGGGCGCCCCCTGGTGATCTGTCCCCGCGAAACGCCCTGGAGCCTGGTGCACCTCCGCAACCTCACCGCCCTCGCCGAGGCCGGAGCCCGCATCGCGCCCCCGGTGCCGGCCTGGTACCACCAGCCCCGCGACATCGACGACATGGTGGATTTCCTCGTGATCCGCGTCTTTGATGTGCTGGGGTTCGAGCTGGGCGAACTGCGGCGTTGGCGGGGCCCTGTCCAGGCGGATCGGCCCGAACCCGGCCGGGGTTCCGGCATCCTTTCCACCGAATCCTGAGCCTTGCCCCCCCTGGTGCGACAGCTGCTTCTGCTACCGCTGCTGGCACCGCTGCTGGCCGTGGTGCTGATCGGCGCCGTGAACCCGCGGCCGGCCGTGGCCTTGCGCCTGCTCACCTGGACCTCCCCGGCGCTGCCGATCGGGGTGTGGCTGATGCTGGCGGCGGCCGGGGGAGCGGGCATCAGCGCCGTGGGCACCGCCCTTGCCCTCTCCACCGGCGGCGAGCGGGAGCTTCAGCGGCAGGTGCGGCGTCCCGTCACCCCCCGCACCGACGTCGGCCGGCCCGAACCCGGCGCTGACACGGGCACTGACTTTGACCTCGGCTGGGAGCCCCCCAGGCCCGAGCACCGCAGCGCAGCCGGCGCTGGCCCTGCGGCCGCGGGCCCCACCAGGGCCGCCGGCGAGAGCAGCCCCACCGTGGCCGTTCCCTACCGCGTGATCCGCCGGCCCGCAGCCGGTGCCGCTCCGCCTCCTGCCGCCGCGCCCACCGCTGCGCCCCCGACCGCGGCTCCTGCCGAAGCCGGCGTGGCCGCCGGGGAGGGCTGGGGCACTCCGCTGGGCGAGGGCTGGTGAGGGCCGTTGCGGGGAGCTGATCGTTGCGGAGAACTGGGTGTACCCGGCGCACACGCCACCCGGCTTAGAGTCGGCGTGCTGACGGTTCGAGGCCAGAATTTCGGTGAGTGAGGCCACCAATCCAGCTGCGGGCGGCGGCCCAGAGCAGGCTGAAGCATCCAGCCCCGCCAAGGCGGCCGCGACCAAGCCCCCGGCCAAGCCGGCGAAACCGCCGGCCCCGGAGGACCAGCCCTTCGCCACCTTCGTGCCCGAGCTGCTGATCCCCGCCCTGAGCAAGGAGATCCAGGCCTACGGAGGCCCAGCTCCCGAGCTCTCCTTCCAGCAGGCACCGATGCCGGTGATCGGCAACCCCTGCTGGATGGTGGTGGGCGTGCTGCCGGGTGAGCGGCGCTTCTGGCTCTGCTTCACCGAGGAGAGCCTCACGGCGCCCAAGGTGGTGATCGTGGCTGAGGCGGGTGCGGAGCCGAGCCTTGTGGAATCGTTCCTGATCGACGAGCGTAAGATCACCCTGGCCCTGCTGGTGTCCCGGCTGGTGCAGCGGCTCAACGGGCAGAAGTGGCTCGGAGCCAACTGACCCCTCGCGGCCGTTACATCCCGGCCGCCCCAGCGCCCGGGCCACTTACGATGGCTCAACGCTCTGTGCTGCCAGCCTGATGGTGCCTCCAACCGCTGTCGCCAACCCCGCCGCTCCCGGCTCCAGCCTGGACGGGGCTCAGACCATCGGCACCCCGGAGTCCCCCGCCATCAAGGATCCGGTTAAGGACACCATCCTCACGCCGCGGTTCTACACCACCGACTTCGAGGCGATGGCGGCCATGGATCTCCGCCCCAACGAAGTGGAGCTGGAGGCCATCTGCGAGGAATTCCGCAAGGACTACAACCGCCACCACTTCGTGCGGAATGGGGAATTCGAAGGAGCGGCCGACAAGCTGGATCCCGAGACCCGCCGGGTCTTCGTGGAATTCCTGGAGCAGAGCTGCACATCGGAATTCTCCGGCTTCCTCCTCTACAAGGAACTGAGCCGTCGCATCAAGGAGAAGAATCCGCTTCTGGCTGAGTGCTTCGCCCACATGGCCCGGGATGAAGCCCGCCATGCCGGCTTCCTCAACAAGTCCATGGCCGATTTCGGGCTCCAGCTCGACCTGGGCTTCCTCACGGCCAACAAGGCCTACACCTACTTCAAGCCCAAGTTCATCTTCTACGCCACCTATCTGAGCGAAAAGATCGGCTATTGGCGCTACATCGCCATCTACAGGCACCTGGAGAAGAATCCTGAAAGCAAGATCTTCCCGATCTTCAATTTCTTTGAGAACTGGTGTCAGGATGAGAACCGCCACGGCGATTTCTTCGACGCCCTGATGAAGGCCCAGCCCGACACGGTGCGCGGCCTGCAGGCTCGTCTCTGGTGCCGTTTCTTCCTGCTGGCGGTGTTCGCCACCATGTACGTGCGCGATGTGGCCCGCAAGGAGTTCTACGAAGCCCTCGGCCTCGACGCCCGCACCTACGACCGCTACGTGATCGACAAGACCAACGAGACCTCCGCCCGGGTGTTCCCGGTGGTGCTGGATGTGCACAATCCCAAGTTCTGGGAGCGGCTGGAGCGGCTGGTGACCAACAACGCCGCCCTCACCGAGGCTGACCAAAGCGGCGCTCCCGCTGCCGTCAGGGCCCTGCGCAAGCTGCCCTACTGGATCGGCAATGCCGCCGAGATGGCGAAGCTGTTCCTGATGAAGCCCATCCGCAGCGACCGCTTTCAGCCCGCCGTGCGCTGACGGCGCCCGCCCCGCCTGTCCGCAGAGCCCCTGGGCTCCGGCCTCCGGCGCCGGGGCCCTTTTGCTAGGACCTCCCAAGCAACCCCTCCATCCCGTACCTCGTGGTTCTTTCCGCAGCGCCACCAGCGCCCGAGCATCTCGATCAGGGATGGATCCCCCGGCTGGAGCCGCTTCTGGCCGCAGGGCGGGCCGCCGGGGCCGACCTCGTGGAAGTGTTCCTCGAGCGCACCGACCACCTCGGCATGCTGGCCGAGCAGGATGCCATCACCAGCGTCAGCCCCTCCTTCGGCAGGGGGGCGGGCATCCGGGTGTTCCGGGGAGTCCGCGACGGCTTCGTGAGCACGAACGACCTCTCCGAAACCGGACTGCTGCGGGCCCTCGAGCAGGCCCTGGGCATGCTCGGCCTGGAACTCTCGGCCCGGAGCGCCAGCCCGTTCGAGGGACTCGGCAGCCTCAAGGATTACGGCGCCGCCAAGCACGATTGGCTGCCGCGCTGTCCTGCCATGGGCGAGGCCGGAGCCAGGCTCCTCGAGGCCACGGCCCTGTTGCAGCGCCATGGTCGGCACCTGCAGGCCCGCCGCAGCCAGTACGCCCGTGACTGGCAGGAAATCCTGGTTGCGGCGAGCGATGGCACCGTCGCCCGCGACATCCGGCTGCACCAGTCCCTGGGACTGAACGTGCTGGCGGCCGATGGCGACCACCGCGCCGGACTCGGCCGCCGCTACGGCACCTCGGGTCGCCCTGACGATCTGCGCCACTGGGACGCCGACGCCAGCGCCCAGGATGTGTGCGGCAGTGCCGCCACCATGCTCTACGCCGGCTATGTGGAGGCCGGCCAGATGCCGGCGGTGCTCGCCAACCGGTTCGGCGGCGTGATCTTCCACGAGGCCTGCGGCCACCTGCTGGAAACCACCCAGGTGGAGCGGGGCACCACCCCCTTCGCCGAGAAGATCGGCGAGCCGATCGCCCACAGTGCCGTGACGGCCATCGATGAAGGCCTGAGCGATGGCGCCTTCGGCTCCCTGTCGATCGACGACGAGGGGATGGAGGCCCAGCGCACGGTGCTGATCGAGAACGGTGTGCTCAAGCGCTTCCTCAGTGACCGTGCCGGGGAGATGCGCACCGGACATCCGCGCACCGGCAGCGGTCGCCGTCAGAGTCACAGCTTCGCGGCCGCCAGCCGCATGCGGAACACCTACATCGCCCCGGGGCCCCACACCCCGGAGGAGCTGATCGCCTCGGTGGACCGCGGCCTCTACTGCAAATCGATGGGCGGCGGCAGCGTCGGGCCCACCGGGCAGTTCAACTTCGCCGTGGAGGAGGGGTACCTGATCGAGAACGGAGCCCTCACCAAGCCCGTGAAGGGGGCCACCCTGATCGGGGAGGCCAAGGAGGTGATGCCGCGGATCTCCATGTGCGCCAACGACCTCGACCTGGCGGCCGGCTTCTGCGGTTCCGTGAGCGGCAGCATCTTCGTCACCGTGGGCCAGCCCCACATCAAGGTCGACAGCATCACCGTGGGGGGCCGCTGAGCATGACGACCGGAACCGCTCACAATCCCAGGCCCGATTCCGAGCCCAGCCAGGGTCTGGATGCCCCCGCCCTGCAGGAACGTCTCACCTCCCTTGCTGCCCGTCAGGGCATCCGCCAATGGGATCTGGGGGCCTCCTGCAGCACCGACACCTCGGTGCAGGTGGACCGTGGCGAGGCCAAGCAGATGAAGGGGGCCCAGCGCAGCGCCATCACGGTGCGCGTATGGAACAGCGACGGCCTGGTGGGGATCACCAGCACCTCCGACCTCTCCGACTCCGGGCTGCAGAAAGCCCTTGCCGGTGCCCAGGCCGCCTCAGCCTTCGGCAACCCGGAGGACACCCCTGGCTTCTCTCCCCTCGCCACGGCGCCACTGGCGTCGCTGGATCAGCCCAGCCATCCTCCCCAGCCGATCCTCGAGCTGCTCAGCACGCTGCAGCAGGCCGAGCGCACCCTGCTGGACAGCCACCCGGCGATCGGCACCGTGCCTTACAACGGCCTGGCCCAGCGCAGCAGCGAGCGCCTCTACCTCAACAGTGACGGCGCCTGCCGGCACCAACGGCTCACCACAGCCAGCGTCTACCTCTACGCCCGCGCCGAGGAAGAGGGCCGCAAGCCCCGCAGCGCCGGGGCCATGCGCCTGGCCTACGGCGCCAGCGATCTCGACATCGACGGCTGCATCAGCGAAGCGGCCGAACGCACCATCAGCCACCTCCACTACGCCCCCATCCCCACCGGCCGCTACACCTGCGTGTTCAGCCCGGAGGCGTTCCTCGATCTGATCGGCGCCTTCAGCAGCCTGTTCAACGCCCGGGCCGTGCTCGATGGGGTGAGCCTCAGCAACCGCTCGTCCCTGGGCGAAGCCCTGGCCGTGCCCTTTCTCTCCATCCACGACAACGGCCTGCATCCCGGCAACGTCGGCGCTTCGGCCTTCGATGGCGAGGGCACCCCGACCCGGCGCCTCGCCCTGGTGGAGGGCGGCGTGCTGCGCAACTTCCTGCACTCGGAGGCCACGGCCCGGGCCTTCGGGGTGGCGCCCACCGGCCACGCGGGCATGGGGGCCAAGGTGTCGGTCGGTCCCGACTGGTTCGAGATCGGGCCCAGCGCCGGCAGCGACGGCGGCCAGCAGGGGCTGGACCGCTTCAACACCGACGAGCCGCTGGTGTGGATCGATTCCCTCTCCGCTCTCCATGCCGGGGTGAAGGCAAGCCAGGGGGCCTTCTCCCTGCCCTTTGATGGCTGGCTGGTGCGCAACGGCCAGGCACGCTCGATCGAGGCCGCCACGGTGGCCGGCGACATCCGCCAGGTGCTCCAGGGGATCATCGGCTTCGAAGGGGAGGCCAAGGTCACCCCTGACGGTCTCTGCCCGCACGTGTGGGTCGAAGGGCTGTCCATCACCGGCGACGCCTGACCGCTCGCCGAGCCTGCTGCCATGCGGATTCTGTTCTGGGGGACACCGGCCTATGCCGTTCCCAGCCTCGAGGCCCTGGTGGAGGCCGGCCACACCGTGGTGGGGGTGGTGAGCCAGCCCGACCGGCGCCGGGGCCGCGGCAGCCAGCTGGTGGCCTCACCGGTGAAACAGCGGGCCGAAGCCCTCGGACTGCCCGTGTTCACCCCAGGCCGGATCCGACAGGATCCCGGCACCCAGGCGGAGCTGGCCGCCCTCGATGCTGAGATGTCGGTGGTGGTGGCCTTCGGCCAGATCCTGCCGCCGGAGGTGCTGGCCCAGCCCCCGCTGGGCTGCTGGAACGGCCATGGCTCGCTGCTGCCGCGCTGGCGCGGTGCCGCCCCGATCCAGTGGAGCCTGCTGGCCGGCGATCCGGAGACCGGCGTGGGCATCATGGCGATGGAGGCCGGGCTGGACACGGGGCCGGTGCTGCTGGAGCGCAGGCTGACCATCGGGCTGCTCGAGAACGCCGAGGATCTGGCAGGTCGGCTGGCCGCCCTCACCGCCGACCTGCTGCTGGAGGCCCTGCCGCGCATCGCCGCCGCGGGCCCTGGCCCCGAAGCCGAGCGCTGGCGGCGCCTGGGGGTCCGGCCCCAGAGCGAGGACGGCATGACCTACGCCCGCCAGCTGCGCAAGGAGGATGCGGTGGTCGACTGGAGCCTCCCTGCCCTGGAGATCCACCGGCGGGTGATGGCCCTCTACCCCGGAGCCCACACCCTCTGGAATGGTCGGCGTCTGAAGCTGCTGGCCACGGAACCGCTTGTGGAGCGCCTGCGGGGCGAGCTGTCTCCCGAGGCGGCGGCCCTGTGTGGTCGCTGGGGCGCTGGCGGCGGCGGTGCAGAAGCGGGAGAGGTGCTGGCGGTGGCCCCCGGCGAGGGACTGGTGCTCGCCACCGGCGGCTGTCCCCTGCTGCTGCGGGACGCCCAGCTTGAGGGCAAACGCCCCTGCCAGGGGCAGGCGCTGATCCAGCAGTTGAACGCCCGACCGGGCGACCGGATGGGTCTGGGCGCAAGCAGCTGAGCCTTGGCCGTGGGCACCGCCGGGACCGCAGCGCGACCGCGTCGGTCGGGGCGGCTCAGGACGGACATCAGCGCAGAGGTCCGTGCAGAGGTGCCTGCTGGGATGCGTGCGGAGATGCGTGCGGAGCTGGTTGCGGATAAGTTGTGTGTGGTTAGGAAATGCTCACGCCTGCGCTCCCGGCGAAGACGCTAGATCGGAGGAAGCGGTCGAGGCAGGTCCATGGGCATCAGCGTGCCAGCTGGCAGGCCATCACGCCCTTCGGGTGGCCCTGAGGCCGGGGTGGCCTCAGCCACCACCCTCACCTTCGTGGCCGAAGCGGGGGTCCACTGTCAGATCTTCCGCGACACGGCCGGCGGCTATCTGGTGGGCCACCGGGCCGTTGTCGGCGACGGGGGCAACAGAGAACTGAGGAGGGTGGCCACCCTGCCCTGCGCCTACAGCCTCTGCCGCGAACTGGAGGAACAGCGCACCCGGCCCTAGGGGTTGCTGCGCTACGGGTTGCTGCGGCGGTAGAGCGCGTGCAGTCCCTCCAGCTGGTTGTGCACCGAGCGCAGCTGGTCGCGGATGTGGGCGCTGTTCTCAATGCGATCCAGGGCCAGCAGCATCGACTCGATCTGGCTCTTGCAGTCGATCAGCACTCGGCATTCGGGGGATCCGGGCTCGTAGGGCATGGGGACGTTCGTTGCGGCCCTATCCGAGCCGAGGGCCGCGTCCGCGGTTGTGTCGCTTGTTGCCGTTTGCCGACCCCCGCGCCTCCGGCCTGGATGGCCGGCTGCTGCCGCCGCGGCCGGCACTGCCACGGCCCGGGCCGCTTCGCCCTCCCCGGCCCCGGCCGCCGCTGAGGTCGAGCGCCGCGGCGCGCAGCACCGTGGGCTCGAAGCCCGGCACGGTCTCAGAGGGCAGGGAGGTGCCGATCAGACGCTCGATGGCACCCAGCAGCTCGTGCTCCTCAGCGGCCACCAGGGAGATCGCGTGGCCGGGATGGCCCGCCCGGCCGGTGCGACCGATGCGGTGCACGTAGTCCTCCGCCTGATTGGGCAGATCCAGATTCACCACATGGGGAAGCTGATGAATGTCGATGCCCCGGGCCGCCAGGTCGGTGGCCACGAGCACGCGCACCTCACCGGTCTTGAAGCCGGCGAGCGCCCGGGTGCGGGCCCCCTGGCTCTTGTTGCCATGGATGGCAGCAGCCTCCAGGCCGGCCGCACAGAGCCGATCCGCCATCCGGTTGGCCCCGTGCTTGGTGCGCGAGAACACGAGCACCTGCTGCCAGTCGTTGCTGGCGATCAGGTGGGTGAGCAGCTCCGGCTTGCGCGCCATGTCGCAGGGATGGAGCAGATGCTCCACGGTGGGGGCGGCCTGGTTCTCAGGGGTGGCCTGCAGCTGCACCGGCTGGTGCAGCAGGCCGTGGGCCAGCTTGCGGATCGAGGGGCTGAAGGTGGCAGAGAACAGTAGGTTCTGGCGCTTCGGCGGCAGCAGTGCCAGCAGCTTCTGGATGTCGCGGATGAAGCCCATGTCGAGCATCCGGTCCGCCTCATCCAGCACCAGCACCTCCACGCGATCCAGCCGGATGGCCCGCTGCTGCTGCAGATCCAGCAGCCGTCCGGGTGTGGCCACCAGGATGTCGGCACCGGCCCGCAGCCGGTTGATCTGGGGGTTGATCTTGACCCCGCCGAACACCACGTCACTGCGCAGGTCGAGGTAACGGCCGTAAGCCGCCACGTTCTCGGCCACCTGGGCGGCCAGCTCCCGGGTGGGCGTGAGCACGAGGGCCCGCACCACGCCGCCACGGGCATGGGGCCCGTGCCGCAGCCGCTCCAGCATTGGCAGAGTGAAGCCGGCGGTCTTGCCGGTGCCGGTCTGGGCGGCCGCCATCACATCGTGACCCGCCAGCACGGTGGGGATGCACTCCAGTTGGATGGGGGATGGGGTGGTGTAGCCCTTCTCCGCCACGGCCTTGAGGATCGGCAGACCGAGGCCCAGGGCCGCGAACCCGGATGGCACGGGCTCCTGCGCCTCCCCGCGGACCGAGCGCGTGGGAACCGGTTGGGGAGCCGAACGGGGGGAGGGAGTGATGGGAAAACGGGTGGAGCGGTAGCCCCTTCACCCTACGGGCGCCGCCCCGGGCCCGCTCAATCCACGTAGAGCCGACGGGCCGTGGCCAGCACGGCCAGCAGATCGTCGTCATCCAGGCGATCGAACTCCCTCACCCCGAGGCCATGGAGCCATTCCCGCAGCCGGGCGGCGGCGGGGCCGACCGGTTTGGCGGCGTTGGCTTCGGCGGTGGGGTCGTGGTTGGCGGGTGCTTCATTGGCAGGCTGCCCTTCCCCGAAGCCGGTGAAGAACGCCTCCTGGGCGGCCAGCACCCGGAACTTGAGGAACTCGAGCAGGCGGCCCCGCAGGCGACTCCGCTCAGCAGCGCCGCGCTCGGGCCCAGGCGCCGCGGGACACGCTGCCATCAGCCGGCGGGTTCGAAGTGGGCGCAGCGGTCACAGGGGCCTTCGGGGAGCACGGCGCAGCGCAGCAGGGGGCTGCGGGCGTTGTAGCGGCAGAGGGGATCGCCGATCACCCAGCCCGAACCCCAGCGCCTGGCATCGCTGGGCCGCTCCTCGGCCTTCACCTGCAGCGCCACGGCCGCCAGCGCATAGCGCCCGTTGCGGAGGCGGTAACGATGGCGACGCTGCAGCACCAGGAAGCTGCGCTGGCCGATCTCCAGCCAGCGGCCGGGCTGGGGGATCTGGGTCGGCTGCTCCACCGTGAAGGTGTCGAGCAGGTCATCACTGCCGATGTCCCGAAGTTCCACCTGCATCGCCCCTCCGCCCTCAATCCATCTGAGCCGCCGCATCAGCCGGGGGCTGACGGACGGAAAAGCCCCAGAGGAACAGCCCCGCCACCAGGGCCAGCAGGAACCATTCCGGTGGCACCAGCGCGGGCCAGGCCAGCCGCAGCACCAGCCGCAGACCCACCAGGCCCACGGCCAGGTAACCGGCGGTCTCCAGGTGCCGGAAGATCTCCAGCCAGCGGATGAACAGTTCGGCGGTGAGCCGCAGGGCGATCACCCCGATCACGCCACCCGCCATCACCAGCACGAGCCGATCACTCACCGCCACCGCCGCCGCCACGCTGTCGATCGAGAAGGCCAGATCGGTGATCGCCAGGGTGGCCACCACACTCGCGAGCTTCACCTCGGGATGGGGACCGGCGGCGGAGAGACCCCCCGGGTGATGGATCCCGGAGCCGGACGCTGAACCGGGATCCAGGGAGTGGGCATCGGCTGGGTCATCCAGGCCGGACTCCGCCTGAAGCAGGCCGGCCAGATGGCGGCCGCACAGCCAGAGCAGGTAGGCCGCCGCGGCCAGCTGCAGCGGCCAGAAGTTGAGAACCCACTGGGCGGCCAGGATCAGGCCGAGGCGGAACACCAGGGCCAGCAGCAGGCCGAGGTTGAGGGCCGTCTCCTGGCGGGCGCGATCGTGCAGACGCCGGGAGATGGCCGCCAGGGCGATGGCGTTGTCGGCCGAAAGGACCGCTTCGAGGGCCACCAGCAGCGGCAGCAGCAGCAGGGCTTCATGCCAGCGGTCCACCTCCTGGAGCAGAGGCGTGAGGGACTGAATCGACTCGGCTTCCATCGAACCCCGCGGAGGCATCACTCTAGGAAGGCCATTCCCGGCTCCGACTCCACCGATGCAGCTGCAGGCCCGCCTGGTTCATGCGGAGCCCGGATCCCGGGTGGTGGAGGTGTCGGCCCACCGCGATGGCGCGCTGCTGGCCAGCGCCCTGGGCGAAGGTCCCACCGCCGAGGCGGCGGAGGACCGGGCCCTCGAACGGCTGCAGCGGCGGCTCCGAGAGGCTCCGCTCGCGCCCACCCGGGCCAGCTCAGCCGAAGGGCCGGCGGCAGAGGCGAGGCCAGGGGGTGCCTCAGAGGGGCGGCCAGAGGGGCGGCGAGAGGGGCGGCCAGAGGCGCGCCCGAGGGAGTCCGATGTGCCGAAATCACCGCCACAGCGGCCGGAGGCGGGGGCACCGGTGCTGCCCAACGTGGCGGCTCCAGGTCATGACCCAGGCCATGGGGCCGGCCAGGAAGCACCGCCGGAACCGCCGCCCGATCCCGAGGATTGGAGCGGTGAACTGGCCCAGATCGATCTGCAGCTGCGCCGTCTGGACTGGCAGCGGGAGCAGGAGGGCCAGTACCTCCTGCGGGCCTTCGGTCATCCCAGCCGCAGCCGGCTCACCACCTATGCCGATCTGCTGGCCTACCTGCAGGCCCTCACGGCCCTGCCCGGCGGCAGCAATCCCGATGAAGCACCCGTGCCCCTCCGCCGCCGCGACCTGCTGGCCCAGTGCGACCAGCTGCTGGCCCAGCTGGGCTGGGACGCCCAGCGCGGACGGCGCTGCCTGGAGGAGCACTTCGGCCAGAGCAGCCGTCAGCAGTTGAGCGATGCCCAGCTGCTGCAGTTCAACATGGTGCTGGAGGAGGCCGTGCTGGCCCTCAGCGGGAGCCGCGGGGGGTAAGGCTCACGGACCTGGACCTGGCGGATTCCGCCAGCCGGCAGTGCTGCCGCACCAGCCGGGCACCCAGGTCGAGCTGATGCTGGTTGGCGTAGGCCTCGCGCTCCAGCAGCTTCACCTCGGGGCTGGCGCTGGCATACACCGCCTCGGCAAGCACCCGGTTGAGATGGGGCGGCAGGCTGGTGTTCAGACCCAGCAGCCGGGGCGCGGCCCGCACGTTGCCACGGCTGCAGCTCTGGGCCACATGGATGGCCTCGTGGTTGAGCACCTGGGCGAACTCGCTGCTGCCTGAGGCCATCACCTTGGGCTTGATCCGCAGGGTGCGTGCCCCGGGATCCCACTCGGCCGCGGCTCCGCTCTTGCGGGGCTGGGCCAGCTGGATGCGCACCCCGGCCTGGCCCAACACGCCGATGAGCTGGCTGATGGCCGCCTGCTCGGAGTGGAAGCGGGGGGGATCGGCGATCCGTCGGCGGATCTCCGCCAGGGAGAGCTGGGGCTCCCCCACCCGCCGCTGGTAGTGGTAGCGGGTGCGTCCGTCGGGGAGCCGCTCGGCCCGGGGAATCCAGGCCGCATCGGCCACCTCGAGCTCCCGCAGCAGGCTGGCCTCGTCGATGCCCACCAGCCCGGTCGGCCCCTGCCGTGCCGTGAGCGGTTCCGTGGCCTGCAGCAGCCGCGCAGGCACCCCGGCGGCCAGCGGCTCCGGGATGAGACGCCGCAGCGGCAGCAGCGCGACCCCCAGCCCCACCGCCACGGCGAGACCGGCGATGGCGGAGAGCGGGCGCACCAGCGGCACCCGCTGCAGGGGGTCACCGCAGCGGGCGCAGATCCACACCCCGTCGCTGCGGCGGAACATCGCCAGCGGCCGGGGACGGCAGTAGGGGCAGACGTAGCGCGCCACCTCCGCATTGTGGCAACGTCCACCGCCCCGGTGGACCGGTTGGCAAGATCAGGGATTCTGGAAGTACGGCCGCCATGCCCCTCTCCGCCCTGGTGCGCCAGCTGCAGCAGGCCTCCCTGACCGGAGAGGTGCTGGAGCGCAGCCGCCGTGGCGATCGTCTGCGCTTGAGCGGCGCGGGACGGGCGGCACGGGCCCTGATCAGCAGTGCCCTGGCCGGAGCTGCCCATGCCCCGCTGCTGGTGATCGTGCCCACCCTCGAGGAGGCCGGGCGCTGGGCGGCGCTGCTCGAGCTGATGGGCTGGCCGAGCAGCCAGCTCTATCCCACCAGTGAGGGCAGTCCCTACGAGGGGTTCGATCCCACCAGCGAGATCACCTGGGGCCAGCTGCAGGTGCTCAGCGAGCTGCTCGATCGGAGCGAGGACGGCGCCTCCCGGAACCGGCTGGCGATCGTGGCCACCGAACGGGCGCTGCAGCCCCATCTCCCCCCGCCCGCAGCCCTGGAGGCCCGCTGCCTCAGCCTCCGCAAGGGCCAGAGCGTCGATCTGGAGGAGCTGGCCGGCACCCTCACCCAGCTGGGCTACGCCCGTGTGCCCAGCATCGATCAGGAGGGAACCTGGAGCCGCCGCGGCGACATCGTGGATGTGTTCCCGGTGAGCGCCGAGCTGCCGGTGCGGCTGGAGTTCTTCGGGGAGGAGCTCGAGAAGCTGCGGGAGTTCGACCCCACCAGCCAGCGCTCCCTCGATGCCACCGAGGTGGTGCGCCTCACCCCCACCGGCTACACCCCCCTGATCGCTGACGCCCTGCGGGAGTCGATGCCCGAGGGGCTGGAGCAGCTGCTCAGCCCCGAGGCCCAGGAGCAGCTGCTGGAGGGCGGCACGCCGGAAGGCCTGCGGCGGCTGATGGGCCTGGCCTGGGCCGAGCCGGCCTCCCTGCTGGACTACCTGCCGGCCGGCACCGTGATCGCGGTGGACGAGCGCCGCCACTGCCTGGCCCACGGCCAGCAGTGGTATGAGCACGCCGTCGAGCACCATGCCGAGGTGACACGGGAGCTTGGCGCCGCCCTGCCTGCCGTGCTGCACCGCCCCGCCAGCGCGGTGCTCGCGGCGGTCGAGGCGTTCCCGGGCTTCGATCTGGCCGAACTGCACGAGAGCGACAGCCACCCCAACAGCTTCGATCTGGCCTCCCGCTCCGTGCCGGCCCACCCCAACGCCTTCGGCAAGCTGGCCGCCCTGATCAAGGGGTTCCAGCAGGAGAGGGCACGGGTGTGGCTGCTCTCCGCCCAGCCGTCGCGGGCCGTGGCCCTGCTCGAGGAGCACGACTGCATCACCCGCTTCGTGCCCAACCCGGCGGACACCCCGGCGATCGAGCGGCTGATCGAGCAGAACACCCCGGTGGCCCTGAAAACCAGGGGCACCGCCGAGCTGGAGGGCCTGCAGCTGCCGGCCTGGAAGCTGGTGCTGATCACCGACCGGGAATTCTTCGGTCAGCACAGCCTCGCCGCCACGGGCTACGTGCGCCGCCGCCGCAAGGCGGCCAGTCGCACGGTGGATCCGAACAAGATGCAGCCGGGTGACTTCGTGGTGCACCGCAACCACGGCATCGGCCGCTTCCTCAGGCTCGAGAAGCTCGCCATCGGCGGCGAGGAGCGCGACTACCTGGTGGTGCAGTACGCCGATGGGCTGCTGCGGGTGGCCGCCGACCAGCTGGGCAGCCTGGGCCGCTACCGCGCCACCAGCGACAGCCCGCCGGACCTCAACCGCATGGGCGGCACGGCCTGGAGCAAGGCCAAGGAGCGGGCCCGCAAGGCGGTGCGCAGGGTGGCGCTCGACCTGGTGAAGCTCTACGCCGAGCGGCACAAGACGCCTGGCTTCCCGTTCCCCCCCGATGGCCCCTGGCAGAACGAGCTGGAGGACTCCTTCCCCTATGAGCCCACCCCGGATCAGGTGAAGGCGATCGCCGACGTGAAGCGCGACATGGAACAGGCCCAGCCCATGGACCGGCTGGTGTGCGGCGACGTGGGCTTCGGCAAGACCGAGGTGGCCATCCGCGCCATCTTCAAGGCCGTCACCGCCGGCCGGCAGGTGGCGATGCTCGCCCCCACCACCGTGCTGGCCCAGCAGCACTGGCGCTCCCTCTCCGAGCGCTTCGCGCCCTACCCGGTGAAGGTGAGCCTGCTGAACCGCTTCCGCACCGCGGCGGAGCGCAAGCTGATCCAGGAGGGCCTGGCGGCGGGCACGGTGGACGTGGTGGTGGGCACCCACCAGCTGCTGGGCAAGGGCACCCGCTTCAAACAGCTGGGCCTGCTGGTGGTGGACGAGGAGCAGCGCTTCGGCGTGAACCAGAAGGAGAAGATCAAGGCCCTGCGCAAGGACGTGGACGTGCTGACCCTCAGCGCCACGCCGATTCCCCGCACCCTCTACATGAGCCTTTCGGGGGTGCGGGAGATGAGCCTGATCACCACGCCGCCTCCCCTGCGCCGGCCGATCAAGACCCACCTGGCGGCCCTGGATGAGGAGGCGGTGCGCAGCGCCATCCGCCAGGAGCTCGACCGGGGTGGCCAGATCTTCTATGTGGTGCCTCGGGTTGAGGGGATCGAGGAGGTGGCCGAGCGCCTGCGGCAGATGTTGCCGGGGCTGCAGCTGCTGGTGGCCCACGGGCAGATGGCCGAGGGCGAGCTGGAGAGCGCCATGGTGGCTTTCAACGCCGGTGAGGCCGACCTGATGCTCTGCACCACGATCGTGGAGAGCGGCCTCGACATCCCCCGGGTGAACACGATCCTGATCGAGGACGCCCACAGGTTCGGTCTGGCCCAGCTCTACCAGCTGCGCGGCCGGGTGGGCCGCAGCGGCATCCAGGCCCACGCCTGGCTCTTCTATCCGGGTGATGCCTCCCTGAGCGAGGCGGCACGGCAGCGGCTGCGGGCGATCCAGGAGTTCGCCCAGCTGGGCAGCGGCTACCAGCTGGCCATGCGCGACATGGAGATCCGCGGCGTGGGCAACCTGCTGGGGGTGGAGCAGAGCGGCCAGATGGAGGCCATCGGCTTCGACCTCTACATGGAGATGCTGCAGGAATCGCTGGCCGAGATCCAGGGTCAGGACATCCCCAAGGTGGACGACACCCAGATCGACCTGCCGATCACCGCCTTCATCCCCGGCGACTGGATCACCGAGAACGACGAGAAGATGGCCGCCTACCGGGCCGCCGCCGACTGCACCAGCAAGGAGGCCCTGGTGGAGCTGGCCGCGGCCTGGGTGGATCGCTACGGCGCCATCCCCGCCCCCGTGACGGCCCTGCTGCAGCTGATGGAGCTGAAGCTGGTGGCCAGGCGCTGCGGCTTCTCACGGATCAAACCGGAGAAACCCAACATCGCCCTGGACACCCCCATGGAGGAACCCGCCTTCCGGCTGCTGCGCCAGGGCCTGCCCCAGCATCTGCACGGCCGGCTCGTGTACCAGGCCGGCAGCGGCAGCACCGCCAAGGTGCTGGCCCGGGGCCTGGGGGTGCTGCCGGTGGAGCGGCAGCTGGAGGAGCTGATGGGGTGGCTGAACCAGATGGCCGATCAGATCCCCGGCGCCGACGGCCTCACCGAGGCCCAGCGGGCCGAAGCGCAGCGGGCCCGGAATGCCGAGGTGCTCAGGGTCTGAGGCCCTGCGGGTCTGCGACGGGGCGGGGGCGGGAGGCAGGGCCTGGCTGCCGGAAACGGCCCACACCCGCAAAACCTTGTTACGATACTGAGAGTTTTGTAAATAAGGTCGGAGCTGCATGGGGGACGTGATGAGTGTCGGGACTGGCGCTGGCGCCGATCTGAGCCTGATGTCGGCCGTCATCAGTGCCGCCGCCCTCGGCCTCTTCGCCGTGCTCCAGGCCCCCAACGAGAACAACGACGACGACGACTCCGGTCCCGGTGGCGGCCTGATGCAGCCGGTCGCCTGATCGCAGCGCCGTCGTCAGCTCTGCCCGGAAGTTCCCGCAGCGATCCTGCAGCCATCCCCTGAAAGGCCCTGAACTCCCCTGTCAGCCGGCGTCATCGGGTGGCGGTGCAGTGCGAGGCGGATCAGTGCTGCGTGGCGGCTCCACTGTTCCAGCTGCCTCCTGCGCCACGACCGACTGTGTGTAGCCGGCCGGTACCAGCACCAGGAACAGCCACCACCACGCCAGCACCGCGGCCGCCACCGGCGCCGTGATCCACCAGCGGTGCAGCAGCCACCAGGAGCCGATGGACACAGCCACTCCCGTGAGCACGATGCTCCAGGGCTGACACCACCACGGCTTGAGCGCCCAGATCGAGGCGGGTGGAGTCACGCTGTGGGGGGGGATCCGCAGGGGTGGCGATCAGGGACGGGAGCCCGCCGAAGCGCCCAGGGCCGCCGGCACGTTGGCGCTGCCGGGGTTGAAGGTGCCTCCCACGGAATTCGCCATCTGCAGGCGCTTGCGCAGGGTGGACTCCGCGACCCGGTACTGGCTGTCCTTGGCCGTGCCGAGATCCTGCAGCTGCAGGCGCTGGGCTTCCTGCTCGGTCATCTTGGCCTGCACGTCCGGATCGATGCCGTACTTGTGAATGTCGCGCCCCTTGGGCGTCATGTACTTGGCGATGGTCACGGTCATGCCGGAACCGTCGGAGAGGCCCCGCACCGACTGCACAAGCCCCTTGCCGAAGGTCTTCTGGCCCACCAGCACGGCACGGTTGTTGTCCTGGAGGGCGCCGGAGAGGATCTCGCTGGCACTGGCCGAACCCTCGTTCACCATCACCACCAGGGGTTTGTCGGTGAGGGCGCGGCCGGTGGCCTTCTTCACATCGGTGATGCCGTTGCGGGTCTTGGTGGACACGATCGTGCCCTCATTGAGCCACTGGCGGGCAATCTCCACGCTGGCCCCCAGCAGCCCGCCCGGATTGCTGCGCAGGTCGAGCACGTAGCCCTGAACGTTCTGCCCTTCCAGCTCGCGCAGGGCGACGCGCATGTCCTTGGTGGCGTTGGCGTTGAACTGCTTCAGCCGGATGTAACCCACCTTCACCCCGTCGGGGGTGACGTTGATCTGGTGATCCACGGCGTGCAGTTCGATCCGATCCCGCACCAGGGGCACATCCAGGCTCTGTCCCTTGCGGCGCAGGGTGAGGGTCACCGTGGTGCCGGCCTGGCCGCGGATCAGCTTCACCGCATCCTCGGTGGTCATGCCCTTGGTGCTCTTGCCGTCGATGGCGGTGATCACGTCCTTGGGCAGCACCCCGGCCCGCGAGGCCGGAGACCCCTCGATCGGCGCCACCACCACCAGGTCCTTGGTGTCCTTGTCGAGACTCAGCTGAATGCCCACCCCGGAGAGTTCACCGGAGGTGTCGATCTGCATCTCCTTGAACTCACGGGGGTCCAGGAAACGGGTGTAGGGATCATCCAGAGTGGCGAGCATGCCCCGGATCGCCTCATAGGCTTCCTTCGGGGTGCCATAGCTCTTGGCCAGCACATCGCGACGCAGCTGTCTCCACTGCTCCGGGGTGTACTTGCCGTTGATATCCAGATAGTCGCGGAAGACGATCTGCCAGGTCTGGTCGATCACCTCCTTGGGACTGTCGGTGATGCTCCCCGCCCCTCCCGGCGGGGTGACGGCTTCACGGGCCATGACCGCCGTTGCCGCACAGGCACCCACGCTGACCAGCACGATCAGACTGGTGCGTGCGCTGCCCATGGAAGGAACCCTGCGGGGGCGGGATACAGATCGTCAACCTAGCGCCGAACCACGGTCAGGCCGGGGACGGATGACCGGATCGTGAAGGGGCATCCAAAGGGGCATCCAGCTGAGCGGCCGGGCCGCTCAGGGATCCACCCAGCGACCGTCCTCCTTGATCAGGGCAATCAGGGCATCCACACCCTCGGCCTCCGGAACACGGCGGATCTCTTCACGGCCGCGGTACAGGGAGATGGTGCCGGGGGTCTTGCCCACGTAGCCGTAGTCGGCATCGGCCATCTCGCCCGGGCCGTTGACGATGCAGCCCATCACGGCGATGTCCAGACCGGTGAGGTGGGCGGTGGCGGAGCGCACCGTGTGAAGCACCTCCTCCAGGTTGAACAGCGTGCGGCCGCAGCTGGGGCAGGCCACGTACTCCACCATCGTCTTGCGCAGCCCCAGGGCCTGCAGGATCGAGTAGCACACAGGAATCTCTTTCTCCGGTGCCTCGGTGAGCGACACCCGGATCGTGTCCCCCAGGCCCTCGGCCAGCAGGGTGGCGATGCCGGCGGTGCTCTTGATGCGGCCGTAGTCGCCGTCGCCCGCCTCGGTCACCCCCAGATGCAGGGGGTAAGGGAAGCCATCCGCGTCCATGCGGTCGGCCATCATCCTGTAGGCAGCCAGCATCACCGGCGCCCGCGAGGCCTTCATCGACACCACGATGTTGTGGAAGTCGAGGCGGTCGCAGATGTGGATGAACTCCATGGCGCTCTCCACCATCCCCAGGGGGGTGTCGCCGTAGGTGAACAGCATGCGCTCCGCCAGGGAACCGTGGTTCACGCCGATGCGCAGGCCCTTGTCCTGCTCCTTCAGCAGGCTCACCAGCGGCTCGAGCGTGGTCTGGATCCGCTCCCCGATCGCCGCCACCTCCTCGGCGGTGAACTCGGTGCGGTTCGGATCGGGCTTGTCGAACACATACAGGCCCGGATTGATGCGCACCTTGTCCACGTGCTGCGCCACCTCCAGGGCGATCTTCATGCCATTGTGGTGCACGTCGGCCACCAGCGGCACCGGGCGGTAGGTGTCCTCCAGACGCCTGCGGATCTCGCCCACCGCCTTCGCATGGGCCAGGCTCGGCACCGTGAGCCGCACGATCTCGCAGCCGGCCTCATGCAGACGGCGGATGCCCGCCGTGGCCCCCTCCACGTCCAGGGTGTCCTCGTTGATCATCGACTGCACCACCACCGGGTGGTCGCTGCCCACCCACACATCGCCCACCCGCACGCTGCGGGTCTTGCGGCGCCGGATGACGGTGTCGTAGCGGGGGTTGCTGGCCCAGTCGGCGGGGAGCCCCGCTGGAGAGCTGGCGGCGGAGTCGGGGCGAGCCAGGGTACCGGTCATGGCAGGGGGCCGGAGATTGGCCAAAGCCTGTCACAAACCGCCGCCGGATCGGCGGGTTCCGCCCTGGTCCAGCCGGCGCCGCACATCCTGGAGGTCCTGCCAGGTGAGCCACTTGGGACTGCCGGACTGGCGCGAGGGATTGCGCAGCAGATAGGAGGGGTGAAAGATCGGCATCAGCCAGCGACCGGCCAGCACCGGGCCGGACCCCTGACGCCACTGGCCGCGCAGTCGGGTGATGCCGCCCTTCACCCCCAGCACGCCCTCCATGGCCGTGGCACCCGCCAGCAGGATCACGGCGGGATCATTCAGCTGGATCTGACGGTCCAGCCAGGGGCGGCAGGCCGCCATCTCCGCCGGGGTGGGCTTGCGGTTCTCCGGCGGACGGCACTTCACCACGTTGCAGATGTAGGCATCGCGGTTGGAGTCGATCCCCACGCTGGCCAGCATCTGATCCAGCAGCTGGCCGGCCCGGCCCACGAAGGGCTGGCCGCTGGCATCCTCCTGGGCACCAGGCCCCTCGCCGATCACCATCAGGCGGGCGGCGGGGTCGCCGCGGCTCACCACCACGTGCTGCCGGGTCGCCGCCAGCCCGCAGCGGCGGCAGGCGGCGCAGGCCGCCGCCACGCCGGCGAGGTCGAGATCGGGCTCCACAGCTGGCAACCCGGAGCCTGAAGCGGGCCCAGCGGAAGGCCCTGCAGAAGGGGTGAGGGGGCCGAACAGATCGGGCTGCCCGGTCTCGCCGGTGGTGGGCGGCGGCGGCATCGGAGGGGAATGGACGGCAACGCAGTGCGCCATCCTGTGACAGAGCTGGGCGGAACGGCGGCTTTCGTGCCAGTCGAACCCCGTCAGGGGCCAGGCGTGGTGCAGGATGGCGAAGACGCCTGAGCCGCGCTGTCTCCACGCCGGCCCCCTGCCAATGCCGGATCTAGGGATGGTGGCCACTGCCGCAACCACCAGCGCAAGCCACGACATCAGTGCCATGGCGAGCGGGAACAGCCTGCCGACGGCCAAGCCGGTCCTGATGGGCGCGGGAGGATCCGGCCAGCCCCAGCCCCGGTGCGGGGCCGATCTCCTCTCCCAGCGGGCCCGGGCTCTGCGCCCCTCCCTCACCCTGGGGATCGCCGCCCGCGCCAAGCAGCTGAAGGCCGAGGGCCGCGACATCTGCAGCCTCAGCGCCGGGGAACCGGATTTCGACACCCCCGCCTTCATCCGCCAGGCCGCCACGGCGGCGCTGGAGGCGGGGCACACCCGCTACGGCCCGGCCGCGGGCGAGCCGGCCCTGCGCGATGCGATCGCCGCCAAGCTCTCGCTGGAGAACGGGGTGCCCACCAGCCGCGAGCAGGTGGTGGTGACCAACGGGGGCAAGCAGGCCCTCTACAACCTCTTCCAGGTGCTGCTCGACCCGGGCGACACCGTGCTGCTGCCGGCCCCCTACTGGCTGAGCTATCCGGAGATCGCCCGCCTGGCGGGCGCTTCGGTGACCCTGCTGCCCTGTGAGGCCTCCCGGGGATTCCGCCTCGACGCGGATCAGCTGGAGCGGGCGATCACCCCGGCCACCAAGCTGCTGGTGCTGAACAGCCCCAGCAATCCCACCGGCATCGTGCTCTCCCGCCGCGAGTTGGAGGCCGTGGCCGCGGTGCTCCGCCGCCACCCGCACGTGGCCGTGGTGTGCGACGAGATCTACGAGTTCCTGCTCGCCCCCGGCCATCAGCACCACAGCCTGGCCGCTGTCGCGCCAGACCTCGCCGGGCGGGTGTTCACGGTCAACGGCTTCGCCAAGGGCTGGGCGATGACCGGCTGGCGCATCGGCTGGCTGACGGGTGCCGAACCGGTGATGGCGGCGGCGGCGGCGCTGCAGAGCCAGTCCACCAGCAACGTCTGCAGCTTTGCCCAGTACGGCGCGGTGGCGGCCCTGGAGGGGTCGCGCGACTGCGTGCGGGCCATGGCCGGAGAGTTCAACCACCGGCGGGCGCTGCTGAGCGCCGGGTTGCAGGCAATTCCAGGCGTCGCCCTGCCCACGCCGGAGGGGGCCTTCTACGCCTTCCCGGATGTGAGTGCCTACGGACTCGACTCCATGACCCTGTGTGAGCGCCTGATCGATGAGGTGGGCCTGGCGGTGGTGCCCGGCGTGGCCTTCGGCGACGACCGCTGCATCCGCCTGTCCTGCGCCGCCGCGCCGCCCACGATCGAAGACGGCCTGGCGCGCCTGGGGCGGTTCCTCGCTTCGCTCTGAGAACCGTTCGGGCAGGATCGTCGGGTCGTCAGTTTCCGGACCCTTGACCCCACGAGAACGCTGGGCCGTTGCGCTCGCCGGCCTGCTCCTGATCGGCCTGCTGCCAACGGCCTGTTCCCCCCGCCCCGACGGTGCCTCGGCCCCGGATGGCAGCAGCAGCGAGGCCGCCCGACCCAACGAGAAGCGGGTGCTGCGCCTGGGTGCCATCCCCGACCAGAACCCCGAGAAACTCAACCGCCTCTACGGCCTGGTGGCCGAGGAGCTGAGCGAGCAGCTGAAGGTGCCCGTGCGCTTCGTGCCGGTCACCGACTACACCGCCGCCGTGAGCGCCTTCCGCACCGGCGATCTTGACCTGGTGTGGTTCGGCGGCCTCACCGGCGTGCAGGCCTGGCTGCAGAAACCCGGTGCCCGCGCCCTGGCCCAGCGGGACATCGACCGCTCCTTCCACAGCGTGTTCATCGCCAACCCGAAGAGCGGCCTCAAGCCCATCAGCGATCAGGACGGGCTGCGACAGTTGAAGGGCAAGCGCTTCACCTTCGGCTCGGAGAGTTCCACCTCCGGCCGCCTCATGCCCCAGTACTACCTCAACCAGGCCGGCGTGCAGCTGCGCGATTTCGCCGGCGGCAATCCGGGATTCAGCGGCAGCCACGATGCCCTCATCGCCCTGGTGGAGAGCGGCACCTACGACGCCGGAGTGGTGAACGAGCAGGTGTGGCGCAGCCGGATCGAGGAGGGCAAGGTGGACACCACCAAGGTGGTGGAGCTGTGGCGCACGCCCGGCTACGCCAACTACACCTGGGTGGTGCAGCCCGGCCTGGACAAGGACTACGGCCAGGGGTTCACCCAACGGCTGGAACAGGCCTTCACCGGGCTGACGTCCAGCGATCCGCGCCAGGCCCAGATCCTGGAGCTCTTCGGCGCCGACAGCTTCGTGCCCGCCAGCAACAAGCAGTACGAGGCGATCGAGGCGGTGGGGCGCCAGGTGGGCAAGATCCGCTGATGGATCCGGCCTCGGTGCTGGAGCTGGAGGAGATCCACGTGCGCGGCCGCGGCCAGCCCCGCCTGGACGGGGTGAGCCTGCGGCTGCGGGCGGGAGAGCGGGTGGCCCTGCTCGGTCCGAGCGGCGCCGGCAAGAGCACCCTGCTGGCGGTGGCCAACGGGGTGATCACGCCGGAGCGGGGGCGGCTGCGCTGGCAGGGTCGCGAGCGGGCCCGCTCCGCGCGGGCCCGGCGGCGCCAGCAGGCGCGCATCGGCACCCTCTGGCAGGACCTCCGCCTGATCGAGGAGCTGAGCGTGCAGCAGAACCTCAATGCCGGCCTGCTCGGCCGGTGGGGATGGCCGCGGGCCCTGCTCAACCTGCTGCTGCCGCTCGAGAGCGACGCCTGCACCGCCATCCTGCGACGGCTCGATCTGGATCCGGCCCTGCTCGATCGGCCCGTGGCCGCCCTCTCGGGCGGTCAGCGCCAGCGGGTGGCCCTGGGCCGGCTGCTGCGCCAGGAGCCCGTGCTGCTGCTGGCCGATGAACCCCTGGCGAGCCTGGATCCCCGCCTGGCCGCCGAGCTGCTGCAGCTGCTGCTGGAGGAGGGCCGTGCCCCCCGGGCCCTGCTGCTGAGCCTGCACCGGCCCGACCTGCTCGACGGCTTCGACCGGGTGGTGGGGCTGCGGGGCGGCCGGCTGCAGTTCGACCGGCCCCGCCAGGAGGTGGACAGCGGCCTGCTGGCATCCCTCTACGCCGGCTCGGAGCCCATGGCGTCAGAGGCGTGAGGACCCTGTGAGAGCCCGGCGATGATCGACACGGCGGCCAACGGAGCCTGGTGGTGGCGCTGCAGGCCGGCGGCTCCCCTGTGGGTGCTGCTGCCGGCCCTGGTGCTGCTGCCCCTGGCAATGCTGCTGCCTGCCATCGGCCACGGCGGCGGCTGGAGCCTGGTGGGGCGGTTCGCCCTGGCGGTGCTGCGCCCATCGCTGGATCCGCTGGTGGTGAGTTCTGTGCTCGCCGGCCTGGGGGTCACCGTGGGCATGGCCCTGCTGGGGTGGGCCCTGAGCCTGGCGCTGGGACTGGTGCTGGGGGTGCTGAGCTCGCGCCTGGTGTGGCAGCGCTGCAGCGGCCGAGAGTGGCCGGCGGAGCTGATCCGTCGCCTGCTGGCCCTGCCCCGCTCCATCCACGAGCTGCTCTGGGGCCTGCTGCTGCTGCAGGTGGTGGGCCTGCAGCCGGCGGTGGCCGTGCTGGCGATCGCCATCCCCTTCGGAGCCCTGGTGGCCCGGGTGGTGAGCGATCAGCTCGACGCCCTGCCCACCGTGAGCCTGGAGGCCCTCACGGCCGCCGGCGTCGGGGCACCGGCGGCCCTGCTCACCGCCATGGGGCCGCCGCTGCTGCCCCAGCTGCTGAGCTACGGCGGTTACCGGCTGGAATGCGCCCTGCGCAGCGCCACCCTGCTGGGGGTGTTCGGCCTGGGGGGGCTGGGAACGGAGCTGCGGCTCACCCTGCAGTCGCTGGCCTTCAGGGACCTGTGGACCGGCCTGTGGCTGTTGCTGGCGGCCATGCTGCTGCTGGAGTGGCTGGTGGGCCTGTTGCGACGGCGCTGGACGATGCCGTCGCGGCTCAACCTCATTCCGCAGGTCGATGCGAGACCGGGTGACGGCAGCGTGGGCCGCAGCGGGCGGGAACTGGTGCTGGCGGGCACCCTGCTGCTGCCCGTGCTCGCGTTGGTGGCCTGGGCCCTGCAGGTGGATCCCCGCGGCCTGCTGCGCTGGCAACCGCTGCCGCCCATGCCCCCCGCCGACTGGGCCGCCGTGGCGGCGCTTCCATGGCCGAGCCTGGTGGGCCACACGCTCGGGCTCACCCTGCTGGCCGCGGCCCTCGCGGTGGGGCTGGCGCCGCTGCTGCTGCTGATGGTGCGGCCCTGGCCCCTGGGGCAGATCGCCGTGCGGGGTGTGTGGGCCCTGGGCCGGCTATGGCCACCACCGCTGATCGCGCTGCTGCTGCTGTTCGTGCTCGAGCCGGGCGTGGTCACCGGCGCCCTCGCCCTGGGACTGCACAACCTGGGGGTGCTGGGCCGGCTGCTGCTGGAGAGTGCCGAGCACCGCGGCGAGGGGGCGGAGCAGGCCCTGGCCGGTGCCGGCAGCGGGCCGCGTCTGGCCTTGCTCTACGGGCGTTTCAGCGCCCTGGCGCGGCCCTACCTGGCCTACGGCGCCTACCGGGCCGATGTGATCCTGCGCGAATCCGTGGTGGTGGGTCTGGTGGGAGCCACGGGCCTGGGCAGCCAGCTGCTGGAGGCGCTCAGCAGCTTCGCCTACGACGAACTGGCGGCGCTGATGCTGGCCTACGCCGGGCTCACCCTGCTGGGTGAAGACCTCAGCGACCGCCTGCGCCGCCGCATGCTGGCTGGCTGAGGGCAGCGCCGCCTGCGGAGGACGCCCGTTGCACCAGCCCCCGCTGCAGCAGCAGCTCGGCCGCGGCAGCGGCCGGGAGGTCCTCCAGCTCCACCGGCCGGCTGCTGTGGCCATCCAGCTCATGGTCGTAGCAGCGGTCGTAGTACTCGAGCATCTGCAGGCAGGCGGAGGGCCAGTCGCCGGCGGCAATGGCCTCCAGGGCCACGGCGGTGCGCTGGGGGCCGAGCCGGCGGCCGATGCGGCGGGTGGCCTCCGCCAGCGCTTCCGGCTCCTGTACCCCGTAGATCCGCACCAGCTGGTTCACCCGTTCCTCGAGCGGACGGCGCACCTCCAGCACGGGTGCCTGTTGCATCTGGCGCCAGAGGGCTCCGGGGATGCGGCAGCGGCCCACCTGGGCGCTTTCGGCCTCCAGCCAGATCTGGACAGCCCCCTGCCGGGCGGTGAGGGCGGTGGCCAGGCGGTTCTCGAAGTGTTCGCTGCTGGGCTGGGGCGGCAGCCCCAGCCCCCCGAAACTGCTGCCGCGGTGATGTGCCAGCCCCTCCAGATCCACCACGGCCGCACCCCGCCGCTCCAGCTCCAGCAACAGGTCGGTCTTGCCGGTGCCGGTGCGGCCGCCCAGCAGGCGCAGGGGCCAGGGGCGCTCGAAGCGGCTGAGCACCCAGTGGCGGAAGGCCTTGTAGCCGCCTTCCAGCAGCAGGGTGGGCAGGGCGAGCTGCTCGGCCAGCCAGGCCACGCTGGCACTGCGCATGCCGCCCCGCCAGCAGGTGAGGCGCAGGGGCAGTCCCGGCGAGACCGTGGCGACGGCGGCCAGCTCCCGGGCCATGGCCTCCAGCCGTGGACCCACCAGGGCCAGGCCCCTCAGCACGGCGGCCTCGCGGCCGGCCTCCTTGTAGAGGGTGCCGATCTCGGCCCGCTCCTCATCGCTGAACAGGGGCAGGTTGCGGGCGCCGGGGATGTGCCCCTGCCGGAATTCCGCCGGGCTGCGCACATCGAGCAGGGGCCCCGGCTCGGCCAGGAAGGCATCGACCGGCTGCCGCAGGGCCATGGTGCTCGGAGATCGCATCTGGCCAATCCTCCCTGGCCGGCCGGGATCGGGCGTGCAGCAGGATCGCGTCGGTTCAGCTCCCGGCAACCGCCCATGGGTCTTCAGGTTCCGCGCAAGTTGATCGTGATCGGCGACAGCGGGGTGTACGGCTGGGGCGATCACGAACAGGGCGGCTGGTGCGAGCGGCTGCGGCGCCACTGGATGGCCCTTGGCGATGGCCCGGTGGTGTACGGCCTGGGCGTGCGCGGCGATGGCCTGGCCCGGGTGGCGGCACGCCTGGAGCGGGAGGTGGGGTGCCGCGGCGAACTGCGCCGCCAGAGCCCCCAGGGCATCCTGCTGGCGGTGGGGGTGAACGACACCGCCCGGGTGGGGCGCCCGGACGGTCGCCCCCAGCTCGATGCCGATGGCTTCCTGTTCGGCCTGCAGCAGCTGCTGCAGCGGGCCGGGGCGCTGGCACCGGTGCTGGTGCTGGGGCTGACCCCCGTGCTGGAGGAGCGCATGCCCTTCGCGGAGGTGCTCTGGTACTCCCTCGACCAGCTCCGCCGCTACGAGGCCCTGCTGGAGCAGGCCTGCCTCGAGGCCGATGTGCCCTTCCTGCCCCTGCTGCGGCCGATGCTGGCCGATCCCGGCTGGCGGCACTGGCTGTGCCCGGATGGCCTGCACCTCAACAGCGGCGGCCACGGCGAGGTCTACCGCAGGGTCCGGAGCTGGCCCGCCCTGTGCGCCTGGGCAGGCCAGTGCCCGCCGGGCTCACCCGATCGGGTGAACGCGGCTCACCCAAGGGAGTGAGGGTGCGGCCGGGCGGCCCGCAGAGCGTGGAAGTGGATCCCCATCCCCGTCCATGCACCCCCGTTCGGTTCCCCCTGCCCCGCCCCCACCCGGTGATCCAGGCCCCGATCCCGGCCCTGATCCCGGCCGGATCCGCTCCAGGAACCGGGCCCTGCTCAACCGGCTGGACCGGTCCCGCCAGAAGCAGGCGCGGCTGCGCTGGCGCAACGCCCTGGTGGAGAACAACCTGGCCCTGGTGCGCATGGTGGCCCAGCGGGAGAGCCGTCGCACCGGGCAGCCCTTCGATGAGCTCTGCTCGGTGGGGTTCGAGGCCCTGGTCCACGCCGTGGAGGGCTTCGACATCCGCCGCGGGGTGAGCCTGAGCAGCTATGTCGTGCCGTGCGTTCGCGGAGCGATGCTGCAGGACCGCCGGGATCGCCAGCAGCCTCTCCAGACGCCTCGACGGCTGCGGGAGCTGCACCAGAGGGCCGAGCGCTGGCTGGAGCAGCGCCGGGCCGCGGGTCTGTCCGCCCCGGATGGCCCGCGGCTGGCCCGGGCCCTGGGCTGCAGCCTCAGCCAGCTGGAGGAGTCGGGACGGGTGCACCGCGCCCTCCAGCTCTGCAGCCTCGATGCACCAGCAGCCGCTGGGGACGGCGGGGAGGCCGGCAGCCGTCTGGACCAGCTCGCCGATCCCGCCACGGCCCTGCGCGGCCAGGCCGAAGCCGGCCAGGATCCCCATCTGGCCTGGTTGCGCGAGCAGCTTGACCAGCTCGATGCCCACGACCGTCGCCTGGTGGAGGGCCACTGGCTGGACGGCCTCGGCTGGAGCGAGCTGGCGCGGGAGCTGGCCAGGCCTGCCCACCTCTGCCGGCTGCAGGGGGTTGCCCTGCTGGCGCAGCTTCAGGCGGCGGCGATGGCCAGCCGGGTCGCCATGGCCAGCGCCGCGGCGAGCACGGTCTGAACGCCGTTCACCATCTCGTTGGTCAGCCAGCCGCAACGGGGCTGCACCGTGGCACCGATCACGCTCTCCAGCAGGGTGGCCACCAGGCCCACGCCGGTCACCAGCAGCCCATCCCCCCAGCCCTGCAGCAGCCCCAGACCCGCCATCCAGGCCGCCATCAGGGCACTGCCGGCCAGGCTGGCGGCCGTGCCCTCCAGGCTCACGGCCCCTTCGGTGCCTGGAGGCACGGGGCGCAGGCTGGTGATCAGCAGGGTGTGGCGGCCCCAGCGCTTGCCGATCTCGCTGCCGAAGGTGTCAGCCAGCTTGGCGGCGAAGCTGGCCGCGAAGCCCACCAGCAGCAGCGGCCGCCACACCGGGGCCACCAGCACGCTCAGCACGGCCAGCGCTGCACCCGCGGCGGCGGACCCCCACACGTTCTCCGGTCCGCGCCGTCCGCCGCGCGCCTCCGCCAGCCCCGCCTCCTGTTTCCGCCGGAAGCCCAGCCGCGTGACCAGGGAGCCCAGGGCCAGGTAGCCCACCACCGCCAGCCACCCCCGGGCACCCAACGTCCCCCACAGGAGCGTGCCCAGGGCACCGGCATGGGCCCATCCCGCGGCGGTGAGCAGGGGAAGCCGCTGGGCCGCGCCGATCAGCACGGCATTGAGAGCCAGGGCGATCAGCCAGGTGGACAGGAGCTGCGGGGGCGGGGCGAACACGGGCGGCTCCGGCCTGGAACGGCCCTCCCAGTGTGTTGCACTGCCCTAAGGCCAGCGCCCCTGGAGCCTCTGCCGGCGGATAATCACCCCACGACGTTGCCGCCACAGCCGCGATGGTGTTCAAGCGCAAGGGCTTCTTTCTCGACCTGAGTGGGGGCGACGGCGGCAAGGAGTCCAAGCCGGCCAAGGTGGCGATCGCCCAGCAAGCCGCACCGGAAGCGGCCCCAGCGCCCGCCAAGGGCAAGGCCGGAGCCAATGCGGCCAGCAAGGCTCAGGCGCCGGCACCCGCCGCCACAGAAGCCGCCACAGAAGCCGTGACGCCGGTGGTCGCGGCGGCCGTGGCCCTCACCACCGCCGAGGCGATCGCCGCGGAGCTGCGGGCGGCCCAGGAAGCCCTGCCGCCCCCGTCCCAGGTGACCTTCGCGCCGGACTGCCTCAACCCCGCCAATGCCCTGCCGATGAAGCGGCGGCGTCCGGGCGCCAACCTCGGCGCCTTCAAGGCGATGGCCGACCAGATGTTCCGGAGCTGAGCGGCCGCTGCCGGCCCTGGCGCCATGCACTCAGCAGGGTGACGCCGGCCACCGCTGCCGTGGAGGTGCGCAGGATTCCGTCCCCCAGGGACACGGCCAGCCAGCCCCGTTCCAGCGCCTGCTCCTGCTCCAGGGGCGACCACCCCCCCTCCGGTCCCACCGCCAGGGTGACGGTGCTCGAATCCGGCGAAGCGACCTTGGAGCCCTCACGCTCGAGCACCTCCAGCAGCGGAGCGGCGTCGCTGCAGCGGGTGGTGGCCAGCAGCAGCAACTGATCCTCCGGCTGGCGGGCGAACCAGGCAGCCGCCGGCTCGGGCCCAGAACTCCGGGGCAACCAGAGCCGCTCGCACTGCTCCAGGGCCTCCCGCAGCACCGACCGCTGCCGTTCTTCCCGGGGCGGCGCATCGACCACGCTGCGCTCGGCACTGAGCCACTGGATCTGATCGATGCCCAGCTCGCAGGCCATCCGCAGCAGCACCTCCCCATCCCGCCTCGGCGGGGCGATGGCTAGGCGCAGGGGCGGGGCGGGGCGGGGCCCCTGCTCCAGGGGTCGCTCGAAAGGCTGCTCCAGCAGCGCCGCCCCCTCCTGCCGCGCCGGATCGGTCTGGAGGTTCGCCGACCACAGCCTGCCCAGGCCATCCACCACGGCAAAGCGATCGCCCTGCCGCAGCCGCAGCACGCGGCGCAGGTAGTGCAGTTCCCCGCGCTCCAGCGGCAGCAGCCCACCGGCCTCCGTCAGCCGCAGCGGATCCACCAGCAACCGGCGCAGCTCCCGGCCCACTGCGACGCTCAGCTCTCCGAGAGGCCGCCCAGCATCGGCAGCATCGCCTCAGGCTGTTCCTCGATCGGCCAGTCCTCGTTGAGCCCCCCCACCAGCAGCTCGGTGATCTCCACCACGTCGTTGTCCAGCTGGCGCAGGGTGTTGATCAGCACGTCGAGGCCGAAGGCGTCGCTGGTGCCGAGATCCACCCAGCAGCGGGCCCACTCCCCCTGGTATTCCATCGGACCCATGTTGTGCATCAGGGCCGGCAGAGCGCCGTCGGCGGCTTCGGTGTCGTAGGCCATCCAGCTGAGCTCCGCCCCCTCCTCGTGGGCCTGGAGGTTCTCGGCATTGAAGCCGCCGAGCTTGCCCAGAAAGAACCAGCTGTCGAAGGCCGTCTCCACGTAGCCCCGCTCCCCCTGGCCGGGTGGATGGGAAAAGCGCAGCCAGATCCAGCAGTTGAAGGGATCGAAGTCGCGGAAGCGCACCTCCATGGCAGACCGTGCGGCCAGGCCGCAGCGCGAACGTCACGCCACTATCCGACACGGCCCCCTCCAGGCATGCTGGGGCGATGCTCGAACTGCGCGGCATCCGCTACCAACCGGCCACGGCCAGCAGTCCGGTGCTGCGCGAGGTGGACCTGCAGCTCGCGCCCGGAGCCATCGGCCTGGTGGCCGGCCGCAGCGGCGGGGGCAAGACCACCCTGCTGGAGGTGATCAGTGGTCTGGCGGAACCCGACCGCGGCTCGATCCACTGGAATGGCGATCCCCTCTCATCCCGCCAGCGCCGCTGGCTGTGCGGCCTGGTGTTTCAGTTTCCCGAGCGCCACTTCCTCGGGCTCACCGTGGGCCAGGAGCTGCGGCTGGGCCACCGCCGACTGGACCAGGACAAGGTGGCGGCGGTAATGGAGCTGGTGGGACTGGCGGGCCTGAGCCTGCAGCACCTGCCCGAGCAACTGAGTGGCGGCCAGCAGCGGCGCCTGGCGCTGGCGGTGCAGCTGCTGCGCAACCCCGGGGTGCTGCTGCTGGACGAGCCCACCGCCGGTCTGGACTGGGCCGTGCGCGACGACATCGTGGCCCTCCTGCAGGCCCTGGCCCGGGACCGGGCCGTGCTGGTGGTGACCCACGAACCCGAACTGTTCCAGGGGGCGGCGGCCAGTCGCTGGCGCCTGCAGAACGGCAGCCTGACGGACCTGTCGGCAGAGGCGACGCCGCCAGCCGCGCTCCTTACGATGCGCTGAGCCGAAGCCTCCCCCCGTGCCTGTCCAGCCTGGAGGCGACCAGTTGGTGCGGGCCACCGCCGCCGGCGGCGGCATCCGGCTGGTGGCGGTGTCCACCACCGGGGCCAGCCGGGCCGCGGCCAGCCGCCACCAGCTCTCCTTTCTCACCACGGCCCTGCTGGGGCGGGCGATGGGGGCGGGGCTGCTGCTGGCCAGTTCGATGAAGATCGCCCATGGACGGGTGAATCTGCGCATTTCCTCCGACAGCGCCCTGCGGGGGCTGATGGTGGATGCGGGCCGCGACGGCACCGTGCGGGGGTACGTGGGAAACCCCGGCCTGGAACTCGATCTGGTGCAGGATTCCGGCGGCGCCTGCCAGTTCGACTTCCGCACGGCCACCGGCACGGGCTATCTGCACGTGGTGCGCGACTGGGGACGCGGCGAACCGTTCAGTTCCACGGTGGAGCTGGTGAGCGGTGGGATCGGCGATGACGTGGCCTCTTACCTGCTGCACTCGGAGCAGACCCCTTCGGCGGTGTTCGTGGGCGAGCGGATCGACAGCCAGGGCGTCCATTGCAGTGGCGGCGTGCTCGTTCAGGTGCTGCCCAAGGCGGCCCGGGAGCCGGCGCTGGTGGCCCTGCTGGAGGAGCGCTGCCGCGAGGTGGAATCGTTCAGCGCGGAGCTGGAGGCCTGCGAGGGCGACCTGATCAGCCTGTTGCAGGCCATCTTTCCCGATCTCGACCCCCTGCCCATCGGCGAGCGCGCCGAGGCGCAGCCGGTGGATTTCCGCTGCCGCTGCAGCCGTGACCGCAGCCTGGCCGCCCTGAAACTGCTGGGGCGCGAGGAACTCAGCGCGATGCTGGAGGAGGACGGGGCAGCTGAACTCACCTGCCACTTCTGCAGCACGGTGTATGGGGTGAGCGGCGTTGAACTCGGCGATCTGATCGCCGAGTTCCCGGCGCCCTGATTCAGGCGACGAACAGGGCAGCCAGAAGCAGCAGGAGCAGGGTGGGGATGCTCTGCAGCTGTTGCGCGTTGAGCGGCAGACCCGCAGGTGCGCCGGAGGCCAGGGCACCCATCAGCAGTCCGCCGATCACCAGGCCCAGGGTGAGCAGGCCGAACCCCCAGCCCACGGCAGCCAGAAAGCGGCGGCGGCGGCGCTGCAGGCACACCACCGTGAGGCCCGTGGCCAGGGCGAGGAGAAACTCCGGGGCCACCGAAGGCACCAGCAGCAACAGGCCCAGCAGGAGGCCGAAGCCCCCGAGGGCAAGGGCCAGGTCGCTGCCCTGGGCCAGCTCCAGGGTGGGGAGGCCCAGGGCGGGCCTGGCCACCTTGGGCAGGGAGAGCTGGGGCAGGGCCGGCATCGCCACCCGCGGCGGCGGCGGGGCCAACTGTTCACGGGCGGAGGCGGTGCGGGCCGCCGTGCTCACCCGGCCCTGCTGACGCTGCTTCAGGCGTTCCATCAGCAGGGCGTCGTAAGCCGCCTCGATCCTCGAGCGGGCCATGGGGTCGTCGCCGGCTTCATCGAGGCGCAGCTGCTTGGCGGCCTGCACCTCCTCGAAGCTGGATTCCGGGGTCACCCCCAGACGCTCATAGGGTCCGAGGGGCTCAGCCGCCGGGGGTTGGGGATCGGAAGGATCTGGCATCACCATCGCCGGCGAACAGCACGCCTGCAGAGAGCGTATCGAGGCCAGGCCGCAAGAGGGGAAAGCGACACCTAGAAGAGGGGATCGCTGAAACGGAATCCACCTTCCTGCTCCAGCCGCACACGGCAGCGCTCCGCCTCGTCGGGATCGAGCCGGTGGCGCCGCTTCAGCAGGGGCATCTGGGGGGGGAGATGGCTGCCCTCGCGCATCTCCACACAGCCGGTCAGGGCAGAGCCGCTGACCCCATCGAATTGAAAGCTGACGTAGTCGCAGCCCCCGTCCGGGCGGGGACGCACCAGCCAGAGCGGCTTGAGCATCGCCGTGATGGTTCGTTACACGAAGTCTGGCTCGGCCGGCGGGCGAGTGTGGCTGCCGGCCTAATGGGCGCCGGCCGGCTCTCCGCCCCGGCCGCCCGCTTCCTCCGCCACCCCGATGCGGGAGAAGAGATCGGTGCTGGCGGGGTTGAGGTGCACCACCTCCACCGTGCTGCCGCCCAGCTTGATGCGGCGGATCACCTGGTCGAGGGCCGTGACGCCGCTCTGATCCCAGATGTGGGCCTCGCCCATGTCGATGGTCACCCGGGGCGGGTGTTCGTGCACGTCGAAGCCCTGGCGGAAGTAGATGCTGCTCACGAAGAAGAGCTGGCCCCGCACGGTGTACACGCGGTGGTCGTCGCTCACCAGGCGGGATTCCACCGCGATCACCTTGGCCACCTTGCGGCTGAACAGGATGCCGGCGAGGGCCACCCCGGCCAGCAGGCCGATCGCCAGGTTGTGGGTGAGCACCGTGATCACCACGGTGACGAGCATCACGGCGGTGTCGCTGCGGGGGATGCGGCGAATGGCGCTGATGGAGCGGCGGTTGGCGGTGTTGATCGCGATCATGATCATCACCCCCACCAGCGTGGCCATGGGGATCCGGTTCACCCAGTCACGGGCCAGGAGAATCATCCCCAGCAGGCTCACCCCGGAGATCAGGGTGGAGAGGCGGGTGCTGCCGCCGTAGCCCACGTTCATCACCGACTGGCCCACCAGGGCACAACCGGGCATCCCCCCGAACAGGGAGCTCACGATGTTGCCGATGCCCTGGCCGCGGGCCTCCACGTTCTTGTGGCTGGTCTGGTCGGTGAGGTCATCGAGGATGTCCTGGGTGAGGAAGGTCTCCATCAACCCCACCAGGGAGATGGCCAGCGCCGTGGGCAGGATCAACCCCAGGGTGTTGAGATCGAAGGGCACCTGGGGCAGGCCGAACGCCGGCAGACCCGCAGGCAACGTCCCCAGGGAGGCCACGGTGGGCACATCCAGCTGCAGCCCGATCGCCAGTGCGGTTGTGAGCACGATGGCCACCAGGGCGGAGGGAATCGCCCGGGTCAGCCGCGGCAGCAGGTAGATCACCGCCAGGGTGAGCAGGGTGAGCAGCCACACCGCCGGCACCTGGTCGGCACGCACCGCCACCTTCTCCGGATGGAACACATCGAGGCCGAGCTGGGGCAGCTGGGCCAGCAGGATCAGGATGGCCAGCGCATTGACGAATCCCGCCATCACCGGCTGGGGCACGAACCGCATCTGGTGCGCCAGGCGCAGATAGCCCCAGGCGATCTGGAACAGACCGGTGAGCACCCCCGCCGCCAGCAGGTACTGCAGTCCCAGGCCCTGCCCCAGGGCCTCGCCCTGGGCCACCAGGCCCGTCATCAGCAGCGCGGTGGAGCCGGTGGCGGAGGTGATCATCGCGACGCGGCCGCCCACGATCGCCAGGGTCACGGCCAGGCAGAAGGCGCCGAACAGGCCCACCTGCGGGTCCACCCCGGCGATGCCCGAGAAGGCGATGGCCTCCGGGATCATGGCGAAGGCCACCACCAGGCCCGAGAGGATGTCGCGATGGGGTCGTTGCCACCACTCGCGCAACGAGAAGCGCTGGGGGAAGACCATCGGGAGCACAGTGGGGGATGGTGCGGGGGAAGGGGAGGACGGGGAACAGGGCATCAGCCGACCCTGCCGAGCCAGGTCACCGTGCTGGCCACCTTCTCAGACCGAGGGGCTCCCGACCGGATACCCCAGACGCCGCGCCCCGGCCGGGCGATTCTGGAGACTCTTCGCCAGGCACCGGATGTCCCGTTTTTCGGAGCTGTTGCGGGCGGCGAACAACCTGAAGCTGCTGGTGGCGATCGGCCGCAGCGGTGGCGATCTGGGGTCAGTGGCCGATCTCGTGGACAACATGCTGGCCACGCCCCAGATGGACGCCTGCCTCCAGCGCTTCCGCGCCCAGCCCGGTGCGGCCGCGATGCTGGAGGCGCGCTACCCACCCCTGCAGCCCGACCTGGCGCGGCTGGCGTCCCTGCCGGAGGGGAGCCTGGGCCGCTGCTATGCCGAGCTGATCCACCGGCTCCACTACGACCCTGCGTTCTTCCGGCCCCGGCCGATCGACACGGAGGCCCTCTGGCTGACGCAGCGCATCGCCACCACCCACGACATCCACCACGTGGTGTGCGGCTTCGGAACACTCCCGGAGGGTGAGACGGGCGTGCTGGCGGTGACGGCCACCCAGATCGGGTTCCCGGCCTACGTGCTGCTCACCACCGCGGCCCAGCTGTCCACGTTCAGGCTCCAGCCTCAGCGCTTTCCGCGGATGAGTGCCGCCGCCGCCCACGGCATCAGCCTGGGCCGCCAGGCCTCCTGCCTTGCGGCGGTGTGCTGGGAGGAGGCCTGGGACCGCCCGGTGAGCGAGTGGAGAGCGGAGCTCGGCATCCTGGAGCCCGCCGATAACGAGCCCTACGGGCTTACTTCGGCCTAAACCGGGGAGGCGGCCGGTTGGGTGGCTGCCCCGAGGCCTTCGACGGCGCGCTGCAGCGCGGAAGAACGGCTGAGGCTGGCGTGGTCAGCCGGCAGCTTCGCGAACAGTCCCAGCTTCTCGAGCCGCTGACGGGTGGTGCCGCTGGCGCCGACCACATAAACCTGGCGGCCCTTCTCGATCGCCTCCTCCACGGCGTTCTCCACCGCCAGGGCGGCGGTGACGCCGAGGTGGGACACCTCGGTGAGGTCGAACACCACGGCGCTGCAGTCACCGATGGCGTTGTGCTCGCGGCCGATGGCCTTGGCCACCCCGAAGATCATGGCGCCGGTGAGCTGAAACAGCAGCACCTGACCCTGACCCCGATCGAGCAGGCTCCTCTCCTCCGGCTCGAGCAGAAGGTCACCGTCACCGGTGGAGATCGACTTCACCGCCTGGCTCTGCAGGGCGCTCATCTTGTCGATGGTGACGATGTTGGCGATGAACACGCCGATCCCCACGGCGGCGATCAGATCCACCAGCACCGTGAGAGCGATCACCAGATACATGATCAGCGCGCCGGTGATCGAGATCCGGTGAGCGCGCTTGAGGAAGCTCCAGTCCACGATGTCGAAGCCCACCTTGAGGGCGATGCCGGCGAGCACGGCCTGGGGGATCTGGGCGGCCAGAGGCCCGCCCACCAGGATCACCAGCATCAGGATCAGGGCGCGGCTGAGGCCGGAGAGGGCGCTGCGGCCCCCGGCCTGGATGTTCACCACCGTGCCCATGGTGGCGCCGGCTCCGGCGATGCCACCGAACAGGCCGGAGACGAGGTTGCCGAGGCCCTGGCCGATCAGTTCCTTGTTGGAATCGTGCTCGGTGCGGGTGATGCTGTCGGCGATCACAGCCGTGAGCAGGGCATCGATGCAGCCGAGCATGCCCAGCACGGCACCGTTCACCAGCATCAGCTGCAGCTGGGAGGCCTCGAAGGTGGGCACCTGCAGCCTGGGCAGGCCGGCGGTGATGGCCCCGATGCGGCGGATGCCCTCCACCTCGGCGGAGGCATCGGCGCCGCTGAGCAGGGTGAGGGAGAGGATCGTGCCGGCGATGAGCGCGATCAGCTGGGGCGGGGCCAGCTTCCGGATCCGGCCGGGGGTGAACCAGAGGATGGCCAGGGTCACCACCGCCAGGGTCACTTCCGCCGGTCGGGCACCGGCGATGAGGCCCGGCAGGTTGGTGAGGGTGCCCAGCACCCCTCCCCTGGGGATGGCCTGGCCGAGGAAGGGCCCGATCTGCAGCACCATCAGGATGATGCCGATGCCGCTCATGAAGCCCGAGATCACCGTGTAGGGCATCTGGGTGACATAGCGGCCCAGGCGCAGCACTCCGAAGAGGATCTGGAACACTCCGGCCAGCATCACCACGGTGAAGGCCATGGCCAGGCCGTTCTCCGGATCCTGGGCCGTGAGGCTGGCGATCACGGCGGTCATCACCACGGTCATCGGGCCGGTGGGCTCCGAGATCAGGGTGGGGGTGCCGCCGAACAGGGCGGCGAACAGACCCACCAGCACGGCCCCCCAGAGGCCCGCGGTGGCACCGGCTCCTGAGGCCACCCCGAAGGCCAGGGCCATCGGCAGGGCGATCACCGCTGCGGTGACGCCACCGAAGAGGTCGCCGCGGATGTTGCCGGTGCTGAAGTGATTCAGCACCCGGAAGGCTGGACGAGCTGGTGATGCCTTGACTGTGGCCATGCAACGCACCTGCTCCTCAGGAGCCCTCCGGGGTAGCGAACATTAGAGACCAGCTCGGCTGCAACACGGCCCGCCCGCAATGGTTGTTGTGGGAGCGTGTTGCGGAGTCCGGTTCACGCCGGATCGGCTGGAGCAGGAGCTGCCGTTCCGGCCGCACCAGCCGTCCCTAGGGTGAGCGGCAGGAACGGCGCTCACGATGGCGATCTACGCCGACAACAGCCTCAGCATCGGCAAAACCCCGTTGGTGCGCCTCAACCGCGTCACCCGGGGCTGCGGCGCCACCGTTCTGGCCAAGATCGAAGGCCGCAACCCGGCCTACTCGGTGAAGTGCCGCATCGGGGCGGCCATGATCTGGCAGGCGGAGCGCGATGGCCTGCTGGGTCCGGGCAAGGAGCTGATCGAGCCCACCAGCGGCAACACCGGCATCGCCCTGGCCTTCGTGGCGGCCTCCCGGGGCATTCCGCTCACGCTCACCATGCCCGAAACCATGAGCCTGGAGCGCCGCAAGCTGCTCACGGCCTACGGAGCGCGGCTGCTGCTCACCGAGGGCCGGCTGGGCATGCCCGGCGCCATCGGCGCCGCCCAGGAGCTGGCCGCCTCGGAGCCGGATCGCTACGTGCTGCTGCAGCAGTTCGCCAACCCCGCCAATCCGCGCATCCACCACGACACCACCGGCCCCGAGATCTGGGAGGACGCCGAAGGCCACGTTGACGTGCTCGTGGCCGGGGTCGGCACCGGCGGCACCATCACCGGCGTGAGCCGCTACATCAAGCACACCCTGGGCAAGCCGCTGGAATCGGTGGCGGTGGAACCGGTCACCAGCCCGGTGATCACCCAGGCCAAGGCCGGCGAGGAGCTCAGGCCGGGGCCCCACAAGATCCAGGGCATCGGCGCCGGCTTCGTGCCGGCCAACCTCGACCTCGACCTGGTCGACCGGGTGGAGACGGTGAACGATGCCGAGGCCGTGGAGATGGCACGCCGGCTGATGCGGGAGGAGGGGATCCTGGCCGGCATCTCCTGCGGCGCCGCCACCTGCGCAGCCCTACGGCTGGCCGCCGATCCGGCCTACGCCGGCAAGACCATCGTGGTGGTGCTGCCCGATTCGGGCGAGCGCTACCTCAGCTCGGTGCTGTTCGAGGGCGTGTTCAACGAGAGGGGCCTGGCCCTGGTGTGAGCGGGGACAGTGCGTCGACCGACCAGCCGGGGGCTGGGGTGAGGATGAGCCGCACACGCCTCCTGCCGGCCTGCCGGAGCCATGGCCCGACCCCACCGCATCTGGGTCGTCGATGACGATCCCGAACTCCGCCAGATGCTGCAGCGCTATCTCGGCGATCAGGGCTACGAGGTGCGCTGCCTGGCCAACGGCCAGCAGCTCACCGCCCGGCTCGAGAGCCAGCGGCCCGATCTGGTGGTGCTCGATCTGATGCTCCCCGGCGATGACGGGCTCTGCCTGCTGCGGCGGCTCCGGGACGGCGGCGACGACCTGCCGGTGCTGATGCTCACGGGCAAGGGCGATGCGGTGGACCGCATCATCGGCCTGGAGCAGGGCGCCGACGACTACCTGGCCAAACCGTTCCTGCCCCGGGAACTCACGGCCCGCATCGAGGCGGTGCTGCGCCGGCGCGGCAGCGGCCCGGCCGGAGCGCCCCAGGCGGAGGCCAGTCCGATCCCCTTCGGCGCCTGGGTGCTGCACCCCAGCAGCCGCCAGCTGGAGCGGCAGGGCCAGCCGGTGAGCATCACCAGCGGCGAGTTCAGCCTGTTGCTGGCGTTTGCCCAGCACCCCCACCGGCCCCTGTCGCGGGAGCGGCTGATCGAACTGTCCCGCGGCCCCACCAGCGACACCGATGCCCGCAGCATGGATGTGCAGGTGTCCCGGCTGCGGCGGCTGGTGGAAGACGATCCCTCCCAGCCCCGCCACATCCAGACCGTGTGGGGTTATGGCTATGTCTTCGTCCCCGATGGCCAGCCGCGGGTCTAGGCGCCACCGCGGCCTGCGGGTGCTCGCCTATGCCGGCTGCGGGCTGCTGCTGTGGCTGCTGTGCCTGGTGGCGGTGCAGTCGCTGCTGAGCCGTCGTCTGGCCCGCAGCCAGATGGCTCAGCTCGGCTCGGAAGTGGCCTTCAGCCTGCGGCTGGGGGAACTGGCCCTGGAGCAGTACCCGATGGAGGCGGTGGCCGAGCTCAGCGGGCTGGAGCTGGCGGAATCACCGCCGCCAGAGGGATCCCATGGCCAGGCCGAGGCGGAGGCCCTGCACGAGGAGCTCTGCGACCAGCTCGGCTACTGCCGCGACGTGGTGGCTGCCGGGGGAGGCCTGTGGGTGGAGATGGTGTCACCGATCGAGCCGATCTGGCTGTCGGTGTCGGTGCCCGCCCTGCGTCGCTGGCCGCCCGACCCCCTCTCCCTGGTGCTCTCCCTGGTGGCCAGCGGCCTCGGCCTCTCCACCCTGGTGCTGAGCCTGGAGGTGCAGAGGCCGCTGCGGCAGCTGGAAACTTCGCTGCAGCAGCTCGGCAGCGGCCAGAACCCCGAGCCGCTGAGCGAGCGCGGCACCCGGGCCGTGCGCCAGATCACCCGCCGCTTCAATGCCCTGCTGCAGCGCCTGGAGGACGGGAGGCGCGAGCGGGCCACCATGCTCGCCGGAATCGGCCACGACCTGAACAGTCCGATCACCCGGCTGCGGCTGCGGCTGCACCTGGCGGAGAGCCAGCCGATGACGGCGGAGGACTCGGCCAAGGCCCAGGCCGACCTCGATGCGCTCGAGCGCATCACCCGGCAATTCATCTCCTTCGCCCGGGGGGATGCCGATGAGGCTCCGGTGGAGGTGGAGCTTGATGCCCTGCTGGCGGAGGTGGCGGGCCAGAGCGGCGTGCGGGGGCTCACCCTGCGCCTGCGGCCCCTGCGGGCCTGGGTCCGCCCGACCAGCCTGAGCCGGGCCGTGGGCAACCTGCTCAGCAACGCTGCGAGCCATGGGCAACCACCGATCGAGCTGGCACTGGAGCCCTGGAACGGAGACGGATTCTCCATCACCGTGACGGATACAGGCAGCGGCATCCCCGATCCGCTCTGGGAGCAGGCCCTTCAGCCGTTCCGACGGCTCGACGAAGCCCGCGGCGGCGACGGCCATTGCGGCCTGGGCCTGGCGATCGCCCAGAGAACCGCCACGGCCCACGGAGGAGAGCTCTTCCACCGGCATCCTCCCCAGGGCGGCTACACCCTTGGACTGCGCGGACGGTCCCTCGGCAGGGCGGCGTTGTCAGATCTGGTCACATCTTCAGGGGCCTCGGTCAGACCTGAGGCAGATGGTTCGCCCAGGATCAACGGTGTCGCTCCCGATTGAGCCCATGGCCCTGCGTTCCCCTCTGCCCACCACCCTGCCCCGCCTGCTGATCAGCGGAGGCTGCCTCACCGCCGCCACCCTGGCGCTGGCCCTCGGCAGCTTCACTCCGGCCATCGGCCAGACCTCCGCCCCTCCGGAGCGGCTCACCCCGGCCCAGAAGGAGAAGATCTTCCCCGAAGTGAAGGCCCTGATGGTCAAGAAGCAGCAGCAGAGCATCAAGATCCAGGAGGATTACCTCCGCTGCACCAGGGCAGCCAGCAACCAGGAGGCCCTGCGCAGCTGCAAGAAGGCCGACGGCCAGTCCCGCAGGAAGCTGCGGGCCGAGACCCGTGAGGAGCGGCGCAAGATCTACGCCCGCAACGGCATTGAGGTTCCTGTGGGCGGCCCCGGCAAGGGCCGCAAGGGTGCGAAGCGCTCCGGCGGTGGCGGGGCCTGAGCCTCGGCACCCCGCCCCCCAGGCCCCAGAGCCGTCGACCCAGAGCCGTCACAGGCGCTCACATCTTGTGATGCAGCACGGGTAGTCGGGAGATCGGGGGCTGCCTACGGTTGAGACAGCCGTCAAGGGAGCCCCCATGCACACCCACGACCTGGAAAACCACGACAACCTCTACGCCGATGAGATCCAGGCGGTGGTCGGGGAATCCCCCAGCGACGCCCGCTCCCATGCCCTGTGGGCCGTGGCCGTGATCGCCGCCATGGTCGTCGGCCTCGGCGCCTCCCTCGCCGTCTTCTGATTCCGTCGCCTGATCGCCGTCGGCGGGTCGCGGCATCATGCAGCCAACCCGCCTTCGGATTCCGATGCCCCCCGCTCGCCGGCCCTTGCTCCGCCGGCAGTTCCTCCAGCTGGGTGCCGTCGGCGCCGCAGCGCTCGCGGCCCGGAGCTTCGACTCCAGGCCTGTCCTCTCCGGGCCAGTGGCCGGCACTCCGGGCCCCATGCAAGCCCCGTTGCGGCTGGCCCTGATCAGTGATCTCAACAGCAGCTACGGCTCCACCAGCTACGTGCCCCAGGTGCAACGCGGGGTGGACCTGCTCCAGAGCCTGGCGCCCGATCTGGTGATCTGCGCCGGGGACATGGTGGCCGGCCAGAAAGCAGGGCTCGACGCAGGGCAGCTCGATGCCATGTGGCGCAGCTTCGGCCGGCAGGTTCTCGATCCCCTGCTGAACAGGGGCATCCCCTTCGTGCCTGCCATGGGCAACCACGATGCCTCCAGCAGCCAGAGCCAGGGGAGGTACCTGTTCGCACTGGATCGGCAGCGGGCCGAGCGGTTCTGGACCGCCCAGCGCACGCGGCTGGGGCTGAATCTGCAGGCCGGCGCCGCTTTCCCCTTCCGCTACAGCCTGGTGCACGGGGACGTGTTCATTCTGGTGCTGGATGCCTCGTCGGCCTCGCTCGGCGCCGACCAGAGGCGTTGGGCCCAGCAGCAACTGGCCAGTGCCGCGGCCCGGCAGGCCCGGCTGCGTCTGGTGATCGGCCATCTGCCGCTCTACGCCGTGAGCCAGGGCCGGGACCGCCCCGGCGAGGTGCTGCATCGCCCCGGCGAGGTGCTGCAGCTGCTGGAGAACGGGCAGGTGAATCTCTACGTGAGCGGCCACCATCACGCCTATTTCCCCAGCCGCGTCGGCAGGCTGAACCTGCTGAGCCTGGGAGCGATGGGCAGCGGTCCGCGGCGGCTGCTCCAGAGCAGCCAGAGCCAGGGTCAGACCCTCACCCTGCTGGAGCTGCCCGCAGGCGGCTCGGAGCTGATCGACACCACCTACAGCCTCAACAGCCTCAGCCCCCTGGATCCAGCCGTGCTGCCCGGCCAGCTGCAGCCCAGTGCCGGGCCCAGCCTGCCCCGCCGCTCGCCGCGGATCCCCCTGGCCTAGGTCCCTGGGGCCAGACGATCAAGCAGGTTGTCGATCAGGCGGCGCCCCTGGCGGCGACAACGCTCCCCCCAGTGGTGGGCCTCGAGCCTGATCCGCTCGGCCCCGCCGGGGCCGAGGGCCGCCTCCACATAGGCGCCATCCTCAAGGAGCCAGCGATCCAGATCGCCGGGCAGCACTTCCACATGGCACTGCAGGCCATAGGCCCGCGGCCCCAAGCGGAAGATCTGCTCCGGGCAGAGCAGGGTCGAAGCGAGCAACTGGGCCGTGGATGGCAGGCGCACCCGGTCGCCATGCCAGTGCAGCATCACCTCACTCGGATCGAGACCGCGGACCAGCGGTTCCTGCTCAGAGCCACGGTGAAGGACACCGCCCCCCAGCCCACCTCGCGGATCGCCACCGGCGGCTCACCGGCACTGAGGGGTTCCACAACCCCACCGGCGGCATGCACCAGCAGCTGCGCTCCCAGGCAGATGCCAACCACCGGATGGCGGCGTTCCAGCACGCGGCGCAGCAGCTCCACTTCCGCCGCAAGCCAGGGATAGGCGGGATCGCCGATCTGGGCTACCCCCATCGGTCCACCCAGCACCAGCAGCACATCGCCGGCGCCCGGATCGGGCAACGGATCACCACGGTCAGGGCGCGACACCCGCAGCTCCCAGCCCCGGGCGGCGGCGGCCTCGGCGAACAGGCCCGGCCCCTCGCGGTCGAGGTGCTGGATGGCGAGCAGGCAGGGCATGGCAGGCAACTGCTGGAGCCCATCCTCCCCCCTGGCGGCCGCGCACCCCCGATGCATGCATCTGTGCCATTGGCTGCCCGCCCCCGTCGCATCGATCAGCCCCAGGTCAGCACAGCGGCAGCAGGCTGGAGCGAGCCGCCCGACCCCCCGTGCTTCGTGTTCACGGCAACCGCCTCAGCCTGCTGGCCGCCCTCGCCGCCCACTGGGCGCAGCAGCAACTGGATCTCCCCGCGCTGGGGGCTCCCTTGCCCGGACGCCGGGTGCCGGCAGCCTCCCCCATCCATAGCCTGAAGAGACTCCACCGCCAGGATCCCGGACCCCTGTGAATCAGCTCACCCAAGCCATCAACCGGCATCTGGAATCGGAATTCCAGGCCAGCCACACCTACCTGGCCATGTCGATCTGGCTGCGGGAGAGGGATCTGGCGGGCTTCTCGCAGTACATGCACGCCAAGAGCGATGAGGAGCGGACCCATGCGGCCCGGATGATCGCCTACCTGGTGGACTGCGATGACGAGGTGATCCTTCCCACCATTCAGGCCCCTCCGCGCCACTGGGATTCGGTTCAGCAGCTGTTCGACCGGGTCTACGAGATGGAGAAGGAGGTGACCGCCTCGATCAACCAGCTCTACAGCCTCGCCGATGAGCGCGCCGAGCGCAGTGCCGCGGCGATGCTCGACTGGTTCGTGGAGGAACAGATCAAGGAGGAGGCCGAGGCCCGGTTCGTGCGCAAACGCCTCAGGCTGGCGGGGGACAATGCCGCGGCGCTGTTGCTGCTGGATCAGCAGTTTCTCGAAGGCACCGCCCTGGCCCACGTGAAAGCCACGATGATGGGCTTCAGCAACCAGGGGGCCTGAGGCCAGGCAACAATGCCAGCAGCGCCGCAACCGGGTTCATGAGTCATCTGCGCGACATCATGCAGCGACTCGCCAGCCGGCAGAGCCCCACGACGGACCACGCCCCACAGGTCCTGTTCCAGGACGAGCTGGAACGGTGCACCGATGCCATGCTCCAGTACGAGTGGGCCTGGCTGGAGCGGCACCGGGAAGACCTGGAGCAGTGCCGCTTCAATCCCACCATGCTCGAAGCCAGCGGCGGCAGCACCCATCTCGAGCTGCTGATCGCCCAGGCCAGCCAGTACGCAATCCAGCTGGAGGAGCTCTTCCGCCAGCGGGGCCTGGTGCCCAGCCGCCACTCCCACACCGTTGCGGCGGCGGAACATGCCTGGGAGCTGAGCAACCCCGGGCTCCGGGCCCAGTGGGGCATAAAAGCCCCCTAGGGGGCCCCTAGTTCGGCATGGTCACGAACTCCTCGGCCACCGAGGGGTGCAGGGCCATGGTGCGGTCGAAATCAGCCTTGGTGGCTCCCATCCCGATGGCGATCGCCGCCATCTGAATGATCTCGGCGGCGTGTTCGCCCACCATGTGGCAGCCAAGCACGCGGTCCGAAGCGATCTCCACGATCAGCTTGAGCAGCACGCGCGGGCCCCGGCCAGGCAGGGCCTGGCTCATCGGGCGGAACCGGGCCCGGTGGACCCGGATGGCTTCCGCGCCGTGGCGGGCGATGGCCTGCTCCTCAGTGAGACCCACCCCCGCCAGTTCGGGCTGGGAAAACACAGCGCTGGCCACCAGGTCGTGGTCCACCTGCCTCGGCCGGTGCCCGTACACCGTGTCGGCGAAGGCGCGACCCTCATCCACCGCCACCGGTGTGAGGTTCACCTGATCGGTGACATCGCCCACGGCATAGATGTGGGGCACGTTGGTGCGTTGATCGGCGTCCACCGGGATGGCATCCCCCTCCACGGCCACCCCCGCAGCCTCGAGGTTGAGCCCACCGAGGAAGGGCTTGCGCCCGGTGGCCAGCAGCACGCCGCCGCAGGTGATCTGCTCCCCGCTCTGGGTGGTGAGCGTCAGTTCCCCGGGAGCGCAGTCGCCGGTGATGGCCGCCGGGGTATGGGCGAAGCGCAGGTCGATGCCCTTCTCCTGCATGGCCTCCTGAACCGCGCGGCTGGCCTCGCGATCAAAGCCGCGCAGCAGATGATCGCCCCGCACCAACTGGGTGACGGCCACGCCGAGCCCATGGAGGATGCAGGCGAACTCGCAGGCGATGAAGCCGCCGCCCACCACCACCACATGCTCCGGCAACCGTTCCAGCAGGAACATGTCGTCGCTCACCCAGGCCAGATCGGCGCCCAGGATGGCGGGGCGGTGGGGCCGGCCCCCCACGGCGATCAGGATGCGGGGGGCCCGCAGCTCCCGGCTGGAACCATCGGCTGCCTTCACCATCACGCTCTCAGGCCCCGAGAAGCTCCCCCACCCCCGCACCAGCTCCACGCCGGCCTTCTCCAGGAAGCCGATGTGCAACTGATTGAGGCGATCCACCTCGGCACGCACATTGGCCAGAAGCCGGGAAGGCTCGCAGCGGATGGCGTCCACCGACCAGCCGAAGCTGGCGGCGTCATCGAGCAGGTGGCTGTAGGCGGAGCCGTAGACCAGCAGTTTCTTGGGCACACAGCCGCGGATCACGCAGGTGCCGCCCACCCGATCCCCCTCCACGATCGCCACCCGGGCTCCGTAGGAAGCTGCCCGCTTGGCGGCGGCGAGCCCGCCGGAACCGGCACCCAGCACGATCAGATCGAAGCAGTCGGTCATCGGAACAGCATCAGAACAGCGACCACCGGCATCCTGCCCGGGGCGCCATCGGGGTCCTGGGCAGCGTAGGCAGCAAAAAGCCCACGGCGGACCGTGGGCTCAGGATCCGGAAACTGCTGGACTCGCAGCACCGGATGGGAGGCCCATCACCCCGTGATGGGGAATGGGCCCAGAACAGGGTTGGGAAGCGTCCTACTTGGCGCTGGCGGCGAAGTCGGGATAGGCCTCCATCCCATGCTCGCCGATGTCCAGGCCCTCGATCTCTTCCTTCTCGGTCACACGAATGCCACCGAAGATGGCGCCGATGATCGACCAGGTGATCAGCGAGGCCACGATCGCGAAGACGGCAAAGGCCAGGATGCCGACGATCTGGATGCCCAGCTGGGCGGGACCGTTGCCGGTGAGGAGACCCTTGTCCATGTTGAACAGGCCGACGGCCAGGGTGCCCCAGATGCCGCAGGTGCCGTGCACGGAGAAGGCGCCCACCGGATCATCGATCTTGAGGCCATCGATGAAGGCCACGGAGAGCACAACGAGCACCCCGCCGATGAATCCCACAACCCAGGCCGCGGGCATCGAAAAACCGTCGCAACCGGCGGTCACCGCCACCAGGCCGGCCAAGATGCCGTTGATGGTCATGGTGAGGTCGGGCTTGCCTCCGGTGAACTGGCTCATCAGGGTGGCGGCGATGCCACCACCGGCTGCGCCCAGGGTGGTGGTGACGGCCACATAGGGAACGGTTTCGTTCATCGCCAGCACGGAACCGGGGTTGAAGCCGTACCAGCCGATCCAGAGGATCAGGCAGCCCAGGGTGGCGATGGAGAGGTTGTGACCGGGAATGGCCTGGGGCTTGCCTTCGACGAACTTGCCGATCCGCGGTCCGAGCAGCATGGCGCCGATCAGACCGGCCCAGGCACCGAAGGAGTGCACCACCGTGGAGCCGGCGAAATCAATGAAGCCGAGAGTGGCCAGCCAGCCACCACCCACACCGGCATCGTCGGGAAAGTTCCACTGCCAGGAGCCGGAGATCGGGTAGAGGATGCCGCAGAGCACCAGTGAGAAGATCACGAACTCGCCGAACTTGATGCGCTCGGCCACCAGACCGGAAACGATCGTGGCAGCCGTGCCCACGAAGCGGCCTGGAAGAGGAAGTCAATGCTGGGAACCAAAGCCGCATCGGTCACCATCTCAGGGGTGACGGTGGGATCGAAGAAGATGCCGCCGAACTTGAACCAACCGGGAATCACCCAGTCGGCGTTGTACATGATCTTGTAGCCGATGAACCAGTAGGCCGTCACAGCCAGGGCGAAGACGATCAGGTTCTTGGCCAGGATGTTGACCGCGTTCTTCTGGCGGCAGAGCCCGGCTTCCACCATGGCGAAGCCGGCATTCATGAAGATCACCAGAACGGCGGCGATCAGCAGGAACATGTTGTTGGCCAGGAAGGCGGCCGTGAGTTCCGGTAGCTCAGCTGCGTGGGCGGAAAGGTTGAACACACCCAGGCCAAAAAGGGCGAGGGGAATGCAGGCCAACCAGACAATGCTGCGCTGAGAGGAGAGGCCTCGGATCCCGCGCAGCAGCAAGGAGGGGGCCTCCAGCAGACTTGCCTCCTGCAGGCGCTTCGGGCGCCTGGGAGGGTGGGAAGCAATGGTCATGGGCAGATCAGAAAGACGGCTGCTCGATGGGGTTGGACGCCCATGGGACGCCCATTGCGAACGACAATGCGCCGTAGCCGCACCCTTCGGTGTTCGTTTTGATACCAAAAGCACCCGGACTCCGGCCCTGACTGGCTTCGGTGCGGAAACGCAGGCACAGCCCGGGGAGCAGACCCCGTCCACCCTGTCCACTGCAAACTTTTGCTTCCAAAGACTGCCTATGTTCACCATGAACAGCCAAAGGCCCTAGAACTGTGTTGCAGGACACAACGTTGGGCCTTTGTCCCTTCTGAGTTCAGTCCAGGCCAGCTCCACCGCTCCGGTGGAGTCGGCAGGGACGACCACCCGAAAGGGGACTGCTGGAAGTAGCCCGGTCGCAGGCAACCCTCAGGGCTGCCGCGAAGCGGGTGAAGCAACGCTCGTCTGCTCCACATCGGTCGCCCTGGGCGCACCGCTTGCTTTCAATCCCAACACGGTCGGAATCATGGCCACCAGCAAACTCCGTTATCGCGGCATTCCCTACGACGCCAGCCAGCACGAACATCCCTCCAGCGAGGCTGTCGAGCACACCTACAGAGGTCGGCACTACGTGGCACCCCTGAAGCACGAACCCGCACCCGTGGATCCTTCCCTCGAACTCCACTACCGCGGCGCGGTGTACCACCACAGCGCCGGGCAGGCCGCCTGAACGGCAGCCCCGCCCCGCGTCGCAACCCATCACGGCCCATCGCTCCTCCACCAGAGGAGGGGTGGGCTTTTCAGCTGGCAGCAATCAGTGGCAGCAGCTCGCGGGCAGCAGCGGGCAGGGATTCGCAACCGCTGCAAGCGCTGCCCCGCGGAAGCCGCCGCGGAAGGGACCACGGTGAACGATGCCACCGGTTTCGAGCGGATAGCTGTCGTTGCTACAGAAGCCGGCGCACCCAGCCCTTAAATCTGCAGCCGTGCATCCGGTATTGCGTGAAACAGATTCAAGCCATCGTGCGCCCTGAGAAGCTCGATGCCGTCAAGGACGCCCTTGTGGAGATCGGCATCAACGGCATCACGGTGACGGCCGTTCAGGGCTTCGGCAAACAGATGGGCCACACCGAGGTCTATCGCGGCGTGAAGGTTGAAGCGAAGCTGCTCACCAAGATGCAGATCACCTCAGTGGTGACCGATCAGGCCGTGGATCAGGTGGTGCAAGCCATCCTCACAGCAGCCCGCACAGGGGAGATCGGCGACGGCAAGATCGTCATCACTCCGGTGGAGAACGCCATCCGCATCCGCACCGGTGAATCCGGTGATTCCACGCTCGCCTGATTGATCCGGATGAGGTTCAGCTGAACTTGTTACGATCAACCGTCCCGGACAACGCTCTGTCGTCCGAGACAACGTTCTGTGACATCCGTCTATTACACACGTCTGTGACATCTGTGGGGCCCTGTGACATCCGTTGGGCCCATGACGACAGTTGCTCACTCCACCTGCTGATTCCAGCTGGAGGTCTGCGGCGACCTGAAGTTTTCAGGTCGCCTTTTTGATGGGACCCCCATCGGGGGCATCGAACGGGGCTCGACGCCCAGGGGCCGCCGATCAGCCGACAGCGGCGGCAGCGCGGTCGAAGTAGGTGCCGACTTCGCTCATGAGAGCGGAGCAGTCGCCGGGGGTGATGCCGTTGCGGTCGTTGGCGATGGCGATGGCGGCGTCCTTCATCTTGCGGATGCCTTCTGCCACGGAAGCGCCAGGGACGCCGAGGGCGAGATAGGTTTCACGGAGGCCATTGAGGCAGCGGTCTTCCAGGACGGAGGCGTCGCCGGTGAAGATGGCGTAGGTGACGTAGCGGAGAACGATCTCCATGTCGCGCAGGCAGGCGGCCATGCGGCGATGGGTGTAGGCGTTACCGCCAGGGGCGATCAGAGCGGGCTGCGAATCGAAGAGATCGCGAGCGGCGTTGGTGACGATTTTGGAGGCATTGGAGGTGATGCGGTTCACCGTGTCCATGCGCTTGAAGCTGTCGCCGACCATCGCCGAGAGGGCGTCAATCTGACCGGCATTGATGAATTCGCCGCGGGCATCAGCCTGGGCTACAACCTTGGTGAAGGCGTCGAACATGCGAACGAGAACTCTCGTTCCGAACCTAGGCAGGCCCAGGCCCCGAGCGTGAGCCGCGCGTCCGTGAGCGCCCCCACCCCGAGATGAACGGCCAGTGTCTCCTAGAACGGGCCTTCCTGGAACGCGAGCGACCCTGTGATGGAGCCCTTGGCCTGGGATGCGCTGGCCAGCCGGGCAGCGGCCCCGGCGGACCGGGTGAACGGCCCCACCAACGCCCAGGCCCGGCTGCGCCTGTTCGGCCACAGCGAGGCGGACATCCGCGTGACCCTCTACAGGGACCACCACGCCTGGTGCCCCTACTGCCAGAAGGTGTGGCTCTGGCTGGAGGAGCGGCGGATTCCCTACCGGATCCGCAAGGTCACGATGGTCTGCTACGGCGACAAGGAGGCCTGGTACCGCCAGCGGGTGCCCTCGGGCATGCTGCCCGCCCTGGAGCTCGATGGGCGGCTGATCACCGAGAGCGATCGGATCCTCGAAGCCCTCGAGCGAGCGTTCGGCCCCCTGCAGGCCAGCCTCCTGGCAGCGGAGGTGATGCCGCTGCGGCAGCTGGAGAGGCTGCTGTTCCGCACCTGGTGCAGCTGGCTGTGCCAGCCCCATCGGGATCTGGCGTCCGACCGGCAGTCCCAGCTGCAGTTCCAGCGCACGGCCGCCGCCATGGAAGCGGAGCTGGAGCGCAGCGGCGGCCCCTGGCTGCTGGAGAGCTTTAGCAGCGCCGACCTGGTGTTCGTGCCCTATGTGGAGCGGATGAACGCCTCGCTGGCCTACTACAAGGGCTTTCTGCTGCGGCAGGAGCACCCGGCTCTGCACCGCTGGTTCACGGCCCTGGAGCAACGCCGCACCTATCGGGGAACCCAGGGGGATTTCCATACCCACGCCCACGATCTGCCACCCCAGATGGGGGGATGTTTCGCCAACGGCAGCGACAGCCAGCGGGCCCTGGCCCAGCGCATCGACACCGGCCCCTGGCCTCTCACCATGGCCAGCGGTGCCGACCCCGAAACCTCGGAGCCTGAGCCCGAGGATGCCGCCAGCGTGGCCCTGGCACGGATGCTGCGGCACCGCAAGGTGCTGCAGCAGCGCCCGGCCCTGGCCGGAGAGGCCATGGATCAGGCCCTGCGCTGTGCCCTCACCACGCTGATCGGAGCCGGCTCCTGTCCGCCGCCGCCGGGAACCGCCGCCGGCCTGCGGAACCTGCGTGATCGGATCAGCGTGCCGCGGGACATGCCCCTGCAGGCGGCGCGACGCCTGCGGCAGGCCCTGGAAGCCACCGCCCTGCTGGATCCCACCGCCCCCCGCGTCCAGGCCCCGGCACTGCCGCTGCGCCACCGCCGCGACCAGGATCCCCGTCCGTTCCTGGAGTCCTGCCTAGGCTGAACCAGCCAACACCCTGGTTCGGGTTCAGCCATGGAATCGCCCCAGCCCGTGCGGCGAAGCGTGCGAACCGGAACCCGGCTGCGGCATCCCGCCCGGGTCCTGAGCTCCATCGCCACAGCCCTGCTGGCCGCGGGTCCGCTGCTGAGCACAGTTCCCCCGTTCAGCCAGCCGGGCCAGGCCCTGGAGCTGCGCGGCGCCACCTACTTCCAACGTGCTCCCTGGAAGGTGGATCTGGTGAGCTACAACTCCATCGTGGGCCAGCCCTCGGCCCGGTATTACTTCACTGTGGAATTGCCGCAGGATGCCGGCGCCTCCCTGGCTGGGCTCACGATCCGTCAGTCCCGCGGGGTGGACAACCAGTTCCGCTTCAGTCCGGAACGGACGGAAGCCTTCGTGGGGCGCCCCCGCCAGGAAGGGCAGGCCATCGCCGTGGAGGCCAGCTTCGATCAGCGGCAGCGGGAGGTGCGGGTGACCTTTCCGGAGCCGGTGGCTCCCGGCACCACCCTCACCGTGATGCTCAAGCCCTGGGCCAATCCCTCGGTGTCGGACACCTACATGTTCCAGGTGCAGGCCTTCCCGGCCGGTCCCAACCCCTCGCCCGCCTCGCTGGGGTTCGCCACCCTGCGGATCTACGACCCCGACTGGCGCTGAGGCGGTCGACGGGCCTCGCCCCAACAGCAAAAGCCCCGGGACGGCCGAAGCCGCCCCGGGGGAGCGTCACGGAACCGGAAGGGGATCAACCGGCGCCGCCCGGGAAACGGAGCGTGCGCCAGTCACCGCTGGCGGTGCTCACCTCCACCCCGATCTCCACAGGGCCCTGACTGGCACCGAACTGGTCCTGCCACCAGCCCATCGCCTCAGCCCAGGCGGCATCCAACGACTCATAGAGGTCGTCGAGCACCGGATGGGGCGCACCCTGTTGGTCCACAAGACGGTAGTGACGCACATGCTGGGCATGAACGGGAGCCATCTCTCACAACACGAGATCCAAAGAGGATCATGGCCCTTGTGACAGCCAGAAACTGTCACCTTCACAACATCTTCGGCTGGCCGCCGCGACCTACGTGAGGTAACGCCGGATGCAGGGACGGCACCAGTACACCAGCACCGCCGCATTCACCGCCCACACCAGGGCGGCGATCACGGCGGTGAGCACGCGGCCCTCGCTGAACACGGCGAGGCGCACGATGCCGTAGGGCAGACCCACGGCCAGGCTCATCGAGAGGGCCACGATCGCCACGATCTGTCCCCAGGCCCGCCACTTCAGCAGGCCCGTGGTGGCCACCAGACCCACCACGGCCGTGGGCAGCACAGCGCTGGAGCCCAGCACGATGTGCACCGTGCGCCAGGTGGGATCCTGCAGGATCACCCAGAGGGTGAGGGGCAGCAGCAGGGCGTTGGCCACCAGGCCCAGCCAACTGAGCGTGAGGTAGCCGCGCGGGGGCTGAAGCATCGCGAGCTGGAGGTCCAAGGGAACGGGCGACCGGAGCACCATGCTCGGACATGGTCAGCGCAGGGCGAACAGGAGCAGATCGGCCCCGCTGGGACCTGCCACGAAAGCAGGCAAGGCGCCGGCGGAGAACCCGAGCCCATCGCCCCGCTGCAGCCCCCTGCCGCCAATCTCCCCCTCGCCATCGATCAGCTGCAGCCAGCCCTGGCTGCCAGGGGCGATGGCCAGGTCAAGGGCATCTCCTGGCCGGGGCTGGGCGCGCCAGAGCTGCACCGGGCGCTGGATCGCCAGGGTGTCACCGGCGGCATCGGGACTGAGCAGCGGCGTCCAGCCCGGACCGATCGCAAAGGGCTTCTGGCCATACCCCGGCGGCAGTCCCCTGCGGACGGGTTCGATCCAGATCTGCAGCAGCCGGCAGGGCCGATCACCGAGGTTCATCTCGCTGTGCACCACCCCGGTGCCGGCGCTCATCGCCTGCACCTCGCCTTCGCGGAGCACCGCCGTGTGGCCCATGGAATCGCGGTGGTTCAGCTGACCCTCCACCATCACCGTCACGATCTCCATGTCGCGGTGGGGATGGAGGCCGAAGCCCTTCCCCGCCGCGATGGTGTCGTCATTGATCACCCGCAGCGGGCCGAAGCCCATCCAGGCGGGGTCGTGGTGATGGGAGAACGAGAAGGAATGCCAGCTGTCCAGCCAGTCCAGCTGGCTGTGGAAGCGCTCGGCGGCGGGACGGAACACCAGGGTGTCGGCCCCGGCGGAGGTGAGGGAGGTCATGGTCGGGGACTGTCGAGGGAAAGCAGCCGATCCACCAGGTCGGCGATGCTGCTGTCCTTGGCGGGATGGGTGGCGTTGCTCACCAGCTGGCGGCCCACCACATGGGCGCCGAGATGGGCGAGCTGCAGCCGCAGCGCCGCCATCACGGTGTGGCCGCCGCCGCCGGAGTGGGTGGCGATGACGATCGGACGCTGGTTGAACAGGGCACGGAAATCGTCGCCCTGCACCGACAGCCAGGCGATGGCACTGGTGAGCACCGGCGGAATCGAGCCGTTGTACTCCGGTGCGCAGATCACCCAGCGGGGTGTCGCCGCCAGGCGGCGATGCAGATCGGCCACGGCGGCCGGCAGGCCAGCCTCCAGGGCCCGGGGGGTGAACAGCGGCAGCGGCAGGGTGGTGAGATCCAGCACCTCGGCGCTGAGATCACGGGCCCTCGCCGCCGCCGCGAAGCGCTCAGCCAGGCGCAGATTTTCGCCGTTGCTGGCGGCCAGCACGAGCAGATCGGTCATGGGGACAGGATCACGGAAGCCGGCCCGGAGGATGCCGGAGATGGGCAGACCGATCGTGCGGCAGCCTCCCCCCTCGGCACAAGCAGGTACGCCAAAGTGGGTCGGTGACCTCGACGTAACCCATGGACGGGCAGGGGGCCGAGCAGCCGCAGGAATCCCGGCCGGGATTCCGGCACAGCCATGACCATGCCGACTGCAAGGCCCAGCTGGCCCTGCGGGTGATTCAGGGCCGCTGGAAGCTGCTCATTCTGCGGGAACTCATCGAGGCGGTGCGCCGCTTCTCCGATCTCCAGCGGGCCCTCCCCGGCGTCAGCCAGAAGGTGCTCACCGCCCAGCTGCGCGAACTGGAGGCGGACGGCGTCGTGCAGCGCACCGTGTATGCCCAGGTGCCGCCCCGGGTCGACTACGCCATCACTCCGCTGGGGTGTGAGCTGCTCCCGGTGCTGGATGAACTGCATGCCTGGGGCGAGAAGGTGAGTCCGCAGGGGCAGGGTGTGGTGGGATCGAGCCAGAGCAGTTAACTTGCGCTCACAGTGCAGGGCCGTCGGAGGCGCTCCCCACCCAGCCGATGCCCCCCGACCGCTCTGACTACGACCCGGAGTACCGGCCACGCAAGGAAACCCGTCGGATCGTGCCTGCGATCAGCATGTCGATCCGGGTGGATTTCCATGCCTCCCATCCCACAGCTGAACCGGCCTTCATCGGTCGCCTCTGGGACATCAGTTCCTCAGGAGCCTGCCTGCTCTTTCCTCCCGAAGTTCCCATCGACGTCGGCCACGCGGGGCCGATCACGTTCCACCACCCGAGCATCGGCGATGCGATCCAATCCCACTACCACGTGGCCTGGGTCGATCGCCTCAGCCATGCCTTCTACTGCGGTGGTGTCTTCGTCAATGCGGTGAACTTCGAATCCACGTTTCTCGCCACCCTGATGCGGCGGGGCGATGACGCCCAGGGCCGCCGACTCACCGATCTGCGCCAGGACCTCCGGAACTTCCCCGGCTTTCGTTGATGCGTCTCCGGCTGGTGAACCTGCTGGTGCTGGCAGGCCTGGCTGCGACCCCCGCCAGCAACGCCATTCAGCAGCCCCAGCTGCCGGTGGCCGTGTGCGTGGTGGCGCCGCGGGTGGAGCCGGTGGAGGAGGCGGACGCCCTCGGCATCGTGCCGGTGGACCGGCCCCGGCTGGTGGTGGTGGAACCGTTGCTGGAGCTGCGGATCGCCCGCGCGCGGGCCACCACCTGGCGCCTGGTGGGCAGCCCCGGCGAGCCGATCCGCACCCCGCTCGACTGGCCCACGGCGCCGATCCTTCCGGGAGAGCTGGTGCTGCTGCAACTCCGCCCCCAGGATGCCCCCGTCGACGCCTTCGCCCATGTCCATCTGGTGGGCGCCGCCACCGGCCGGATGGAGTCCTCCCGCCGGTTGATCGAGGGGCTGCCGGGCAGTGGCCCGGCGTGGATCAGCGCCATCGACACAGCGCTGCGGGCGGGTGACGTGCCGCTGGCCTGGTCGCTGCTGTTCGCGCCCCAGGCCCCGGCCGATGCCGACCTGGCGGCCCTGCAGGAGGAGGTGGTGCGGCGGGGGTGCGGCGGCTGAGGGGCAGCGGCCGAACGCCAGCGCACCGGCGCGATGCAGTACAAATGTACGCAGCGTCGTGGTTCGAGCCGCATGCAGCGCCTTCGCCGTGAGTCCCCCGGAGGCGAGCTCACCTGGCTCGGCCCCATCGACACGGCCGCGGCCGGCACCGGTCTTCCCCTCGCCACGGAGACCGTGGCCGCGGGATTCCCCAGCCCGGCTGACGATTACGTCGAAGCCTCGATCGATCTCAACGCCGCCCTGATCCCACGGCCCACCTCCACGTTCCTGATGCGGGTGGAGGGCGATGCCATGCGGGCTGCCGGCATCCACCACGGTGACCTGCTGGTGATCGACCGCAGCGTGAACGCCCGACCCGGCTGCACGGTGGTGGTCGTGCACGACGGTCGCTTTCTGCTGCGTCAGCTGCGCGGCCAACGGCCGCCCTGGCAGCTGGTGGCCAGCGACCCCGCCATTGCCCCCATGGTCCTGCAGGACGACGACGCCCTGATCTGGGGGGTGGTGATCCATGCGGTGCACCATCTGCTGCCGCGGCGGCGGCAGCACGGCGCCATCACCAGAACCCCTGGGACCGCAGCCACACCGCCAGCAGGGCCATGGGAAGAAACACGGCCGCGATGATCTGCAGCTTCACCACCACGGGGGAAGCGGGCGGGGATGGGGGCATGGGACAGGCGCGCGACGGGACGGAGCCACCATGGCAAGGCTGGTGCCCTGCTATCACGAACCTGTCATCACGAACCTGCCATCACAAAAGCCCCCTGACAGAGCCAGGGGGCCACGGGAAGGGCGATGGTGCCCGATCCTCAGCCGAGACCCACCTGGGCGAGGATGCCCTGGCCGGTGAGGATCTCGGTGGCCAGGCCGATCACGAAGCCCATCATGGCCAGACGGCCATTCCAGGTTTCCGCGAAGGCAACGAAACCGAAGCGGGAGGCGCTGTCAGCCATGGGAGGGAAGCAACGAAAGACTGGGTGAATTGTAAAGGAACATGAACGATCGTGACGGGTCGGGGCGTGGGGAAAGCCGCACCTCCGGCCGAGACGATGTGCCCCTGGTGCTGGTGCATGGGCTCTGGGACACCCCGCGCATCTTCGATCCACTGAGGCGTCACCTGGCCGGCCGCCGGCCGCTGCTGGCCCCCCACCTGCCCCATGGGCTGGGCCAGGTGCCCCTGGACACCCTGGCCCAGCAGCTGGGCGCGCAGGTGGCGGCAACGATCCCGCCCGAGCAGCCGCTCGATCTGCTGGGCTTCTCGATGGGGGGCGTGGTGGGCAGGATCTGGCTGCAGTGCCTGGGAGGGCACCGGCGGACGCGCCGCTTCATCAGCGTGGGGAGTCCCCATCAGGGCTCGCTCAATGCCCTGCCCTGGCCGAGTCGGCTGCTGCCCGGCATCGCCGACATGCGCTGCGGCAGCAGGCTGCTGCGGCAGCTGAACCAGGAGCTCGGCACCCTGGAGCAGGTGGAGTGCACCAGCTTCTACACCCCGATGGATCTGATGGTCACACCGGGGTGGCGGGCCGTGCTGCCCTGCGGCCGACGGGAAAGCCTGCCGGTGTGGACCCATGAGCAGCTGATCCGCTCGCCGATCGCCCTGGAGCGGTTGAGCCGGGAGCTGCTGAGGCCCTGAACAGCCCGCCCCGTGACCTACCCCGTGACCTGGCCCGTGGGGCTGGGGCGAGGCTGCCTGGGGAGCGCAAATCCTGGGAAATGCTGAAGGGCCTGCCATGGGGAATGGGCCACCCCCAGAATGGCGCGATGGCCGAGCCCAACCCCGAAGGTCGTTACCCCGAAGGTCGTTACCGCGTCCGTCCCCGCGTGGAGCGGGAACAGAGCGTGCCCCAGCAGGTGCTGGCGGCCCGGTTCCACTACCGCGACGAAGCCGAGAGCTTTGCCCAGGCCCTGGCCCTGCGGCAGCAGCAGGGGGTGGTGGTGGAGAAGCTGGCCCCCGGTGGATGCTGGCTGCAGCTCAGCACGGTGGCCTCACGCCCCTGAGGCCCCAGGCGGAACGTCGCGCCGCAAGGTGATCAGCTCCGGGGCGAACACGAAGGTGACCTCATCGAGGCACTCCGCCTGACCATCCATGGCGCTGACGCCGCCGGCCACGAAGTCGATCAGGCGCTGGGCCTCGCTGCGATCCATGGAGCCGGCATGCACCACGGCGGTCTTGAGCTCGCGCACCGCCTGGACGATCTCCTGGGCGTCTTCGAAGCGGAGGGGGTGAAACACCACCACCTCGGGCAACCAATCACCAAAAGGGGTCTGCATGGACGCGGCGCGTGGGCGCAGGCTAGTCGCAGCGGAGCTGCCGGCCAAGCAAAAGGGGCCCCGCAGGGCCCCGTCTCGGAAAACATCCCCAGGGACGTGGGGACATCGTCCACCTCGACCCTTCGACGGTACCCACCCAGGCGCTCAATCTGACGAACCGGAGTCCGGCGCATCGCCGTCCAGGACTTCGCAGGCGAAGCGCACCTGGTCGCCGCGCCGCAGGCGCAGATCAGGCCGCTCGGGATCCTCCAGGCTCCACCACCAGCGGCCGTCGGTGAAACTGGGGGGACCCGCGTTGTTGGTGCGGGGGAGCTGCAGGTGCAGATCGCGCCAGTCGATCACCACGAACGCTCCCGGCAGCGTGCCCGCGATCGTGTTGGGAACCGCCAGGGCATCCACGGCACCGTTCTCGATCCGGGCCACCAGCAGGTCGCCGTCACAGCGGTAACGGCTGGCTGCAGCGGGGGCATCCAGCGGCAGGGCGGCTGGAACAAGGCCGCCCCACAGAAGCCACAGCAACGAGGCCATGCCGATGGCGACGCCCAGGGCCCTGCCCAGAGCCGCCCTCCGTTGCCACTCGACCAGGGGCTTCGATCCGTCTTCAACCATGGCCCCATCTCTCCCAGTCATCACGTGAGTCCGTTCGTCAGGTCCGGGAGTCCAGCCCGGCCTGCAGCAGCGCGCCGGCGAGATGCTCGGCGCTGCGCAGCGCCCCCTCGATCCGGCCGAACCCCTGCCCCGCGAGATAGTCCCCGCAGAAGCCCACCCGGCTGCGGGGGCAGAGCATGAGGGCCTGCGGCAGACCCGGCGCCACGGGGAAGGCCGCACCCCAGCGCATCAGCTGGGGGGAGGCCCGCTCCAGGCTGGCCGCATCGATCCAGGGGGCCAGACACTGGAGCACCGCCTGGGACAGGGCCTCGATCACTTCCTCTTCCCGCCCGGAGTCGGGGGGAAGGGCCAGGAGCCGGGCCACGGCGGAGCGGGAGCCGTACACATCCAGATGGTCGGCGGCGAAGGCATCGCTGGAGTGGGCCACCACAGCGCAGCGGCCATCGGCGAGGGGCTGGATGCTGATCCGCCGCAGCCCCCAGCACTGCTGGGCGGCGGCATCGAAGTTGACCAGGGTGAAGGGCAGCGCCCGCCAGAGCAGAGCATCGTCCTCCGGCACGATCAACAGCAGGTTGCTGCGGGCTTCGGCGCGGATGCCGGCGATCGTGGTGAGGGCGTGGTCGAGCTGCAGATCGGCGAGCTTGGCGGCCGCTTCGGCCATCGGCACCGCGGGCCAGTCGAACAGCAGGCAGCTGCGGGGGTGGGCCAGCAGCGTGCTGCTCAACACCAGCCAGTCCGCCTGCCCCAACAGCCCGCCTGTCCCATCCCAGAGCCGCCAGGTGCCCGTGTCTGAGACATCCAGGGAGCGGATCAGGGTGCGGTAGTGGGGGCTGATGGCGGACCCCTCGCCCTGGGCAGCCAGGTCCAGCAGGCCCCGGCACAGACCGTCCATCCCGCCGACGCCGACATAGAGGTCGCCCTGGCCGAGCATGTCCGGACGGCCGATGTGGAGCTTCGATTCCCCTTCCAGCAGGGCCATCAGGCCGCTCCAGGGGGCGATCCACCCCCCCGCCAGGAGGGGCTCCAGGAGCGCCGGGGCTGGATCGGCGGTGATGTTGAGCAGCGGCGCCCCATGGTCGATCGCCAGCTCCTCATCAGCCCGGGAGCGCCTGGTGCTGGCGCGACCTCCGGGCCCCCGACCCACCTCCCAGAGGCTGATGGGGCCGGAGAACCCCTGCCGCCGCAGCTGGGCCGCGCAGGCACAGCCGGCCACCCCGGCCCCGATGACGGCGATGGATCCCTGAACGGATCGGGGTCTCAACGGGCCTCACCCCACACAGCCAACAGGATGGCAGGGGTGGCAGTGGCGCGCAGGGACAGAAACCCCGCCCGAAGCGCGGTAGCGTCTACGACCAAGCTGAGGTCCATGGCGCGGTTTCTCCTGGTGCTCAAGCCCGAAGGCCATCCGGAGTCCGCAGCGATTCTGCGGGCCCTGGATCCGGTGCTGAGGGCGCTCAATGCCGAGGTCGATCACCGCACCTCCGCTCACCTGGGCGCCATGGTGAAGGAGGGCGGCGAAAGCCAGCGGATGCAGCTCTTCGCCGACGTCCAGTCCAAGGCGGATGGCAAGGTGCTGGAGCTGGTGCTGCTGAGCCGGGAGGCCATGGGACTGCGGGCACCCCAGACCCATCAGATGTTCGAGAAGCTGGTGCAGCTGGTGCAGCAGCACCTCGAAGGCATGACGCTGCAGTTCCGCTCGGATCGGGATGGCCCGCTGCCGGCGGAACGCCGCACGCCAGCGGGCTGATCGTCCGGCGCAGCCGGTCAACCCGGCAGGATCACCCGGTCGATCACGTGCACCACGCCGTTGTCGCACACCACATCGGCGGCCACCACGGTGGCGTTCTTCACCTCGAACGGATCGGCCCGACGGATGGCGATCGGAGCCCCTTCCAGGCTCTCCCATTCCGGCTGGGCCACCAGGGCCTCGCGGCGATGGTCACCGGCCAGCACATGGAATTTGAGGATGCGGGCCAGCTGGGGCGGGTTGTCCACCAGGGTCTGCACCGTTCCCGGCGGCAGGGCCGCGAAGGCGTCATCCACCGGGGCGAACACCGTGAACGGACCGTCTCCCTCCAGGGCGCCGCGCAGTCCCGCGGCATCCACGGCGGCAAGGAGCGTGTTGAAGCTGCCGGCGGAGGCAGCGGTTTCCAGGATCGTGGCCATGCTTCAGCGGTGGTGGAGAGAGGAGATCAGCGGTAGTCCTGGCTCTGGATCGCCGGCAGCCGGGCCTCCGGCCTGAGGAAGCGGTCCATCTGCGCTTCGAAGAAGCGGCGGTTGGCCATCAGGTGCTCCGGATCGGTGTCGTCGAGCGGGTAGAGCAGGGCACAGCGCAGGGCCTGGATCACCGCCGATGTCACGTTGTACATCGAGCGCTGGAAGGTGATGCCCAGCTGAATCAGCTGATCCTCTTCACCGCGCTTGTGGTGGCGGTACATCTCCTGCAGGTAGGGAGGCAGGAAGTGGAGCATGTCCTGCATCAGCAGGGTGGGAGGGATCCCGGCCGAACCCACCGGAAACACATCGGCGTAGAGAATGCCGTAGTGGAAATCGGCCTGGTCGGCCGGCACCTGGAGCGCCTGGGCGTTGTAGCTCTTGGTGCCGCGGAACGGCGCCGTGCGGTAGAACACCGCCTCGACATAGGGCAGGGCCGCCTCGTAGAGCCAGGTGAATCCGGCGCTCTTGGGAATGATTTCAAAACACTCATCCCCGATGAACACGTGGTGGTAGATGGGCCGGCCCGCCACCGCGAAGATGCCGTTCACCAGGAAGTCCATCGCCGCGGGCACCGAGGTGAGCTTGCCCTCGTCGTAGAGGTCGCTCATCTCGAAGAACACCGGGGCCATCACCTCCCAGAAGAGGCCGAGATTGGCGTAATAGGAGAGCTTCCGCACCTGCTCCAGGAACATGTCCGGAAACAGCTTGTACAGCCCAAGCATCAGGGGGTTGCCCTTGAAGTAGGCCTTGATCGCCTTGTCGGCTTCGATGCGGTAGGGCTCTGAATCGAGATAGTCGTTGAAGCGGCCGCCCATGCCCTGGTGCCAGAACATGGCATCCATGCACGCCTCGGCGAACTCCATGTTCACCCGGTCATGCCAGAGGTGATGGAAGAGCTTGGACATGGGGCGGGTTTCGCCCCTGGCCATGAACTCCAGCAGCTCCGGATGGGCCTTTTCCCCTCCGCGCCAGATGCGCAGCTGGGACTGATCGCCGGCATAGCTGTTGGGCCGGTCGAGGTACTCCTGCGAGATGAAATACTTGAAGGCCGGAATCGGATTCAGGAAAACCCGCTCGGCGATGTAGAGAAGGTCCCGCCAGTAGAAGTCCATCGGCACGGCGTAGGCCTTGTAGATGCCGATGATCTGCATCAGGTTCTCCGGCGTATCAGGCAGCATCGAGCCGCCGGCCTCGAGCCGATGAATGATGTCGGCGTAGCGATGGGTTGAGGGCGGAATCCGGGAGGTGCCGCTGGCGGGCAGTGTTGCTGAGGAAGTGGGGGTCATGCCAGAGGCTCCATGGCGTGGGTGGAGGACGGAATGGTCCGGGCGACCAGCTGGGTGTCAGCAGGGAGGGGATGGGGCAGGGCCAGGGCTGCGGTGTCGGGTTCGCTCCAGCCGGTGAGGAGGCTCGGCCAGATGCCGGCCAGCAGCACCAGGGTGGTGAGCACCATGGCGGGAGCCCGCTCACCCCAGGTGGTGGCCTGCCAGTCAGCTCGCGCGTTGTCGAGGCGACCGAAGCCGACGCGGTTGAACAGCCTCACCGCATAGACAGCCGTGAAGCCCGACGCCACCAGGCACACCAGGGTGGCCCTGGGGAAGGTGAGCCAGCTCCCCTCGAACACCAGCAGCTCGGCGGGGAAGCCGGCCAGCCCGGGGATTCCGGCCGCGGCCATCAGGGCCAGCAGCAACATGCCCATGGTGAAGGGAAGCCCGCGGATCGGATTCATCAGACCGGAGAGATCCGGGATGGCGGTGGTGCCGGTCTTGCGCTCGATCAGGCCCACGCAGGAGAACAGCAGGGCGGAGATCAGGCCATGGGCGATCACCTGGGCCACCGCCCCCTGGAGGCTCAGCGGTGTGGCCGCCGCCAGGGCCAGCGTGAGCAGACCCATGTGACCCAGCGAGCTGTAGGCCATCAGCCGGCGGATGTCGGTCTGGGCGATGGCGGTCATGGCCCCGTACACCGCGCTGATGGCGGCGATGGCGGCAATCCAGGGCGAGAGGTTGGCCCAGGCCTCGGGCAGGAACCCCACCCCGAAGCGAAGCAGACCGTAGGCCGCCAGCTTGGACACGGCCCCGCTCAGCAGCATGACCACCGGAATGGGCGCCTCGGCGTAGCTGATCGGCTGCCAGCCGTGCAGCGGAACCACCGGCAGCTTCAACCCGAAGCTGAGCACCAGCAGCCCAAGGATCACGGTGCCCACGCCGGAGGGGATCTCGGCCGCCTCCAGGGTCTGGTAGCTGAACAGGGTGAGGGCCGAGCCATCGCTGGCCATGGCGATGCCCGAGGGGCTCTGGGCCGAGTACCAGCCGATCGCCAGCACGCCGGCAAGCAGGGCCAGCCCGGACACGGCGCCGTAGAGGAGGTAGCGGACCGCGGCGGCGGCGCGTCTCTCCTTGCCCCAGGTCGCCACCAGCAGGGTGGTGGGGATCAGCACCAGCTCGAAGGCGAGCAGGAACAGAAGGGCGTTGGTGGCCAGGAACGCCCCCACCAGGCCCAGGTTGGTGGCGAGGATCAGGGCGAAGTACAGCCGCGGGCGACTCTGGTTCACCGGGGAGGCCAGCACCGACAGGGCCGTGAGCAGGCTGGTGAGCACCATCAGCGGCAGGGAGAGGCCGTCGAGGCCCAGCTCAAGCCCGAGCCCCAGCTTCGGCAGCCAGGCCAGGTGGAGGGGTTCGGGCGGATAGCGCCAGCAGAGCAGGACCAGCGCCAGCTGGATCAAGGCGGCCGCCAGGGCGGTGGGCCGTGGCCTGAGGGTGCCTTCCGGTGGCAGCACGGACACCAGAAGCCCCGCCAGCAGGGGAACGACGAACAGGAGGATCAGGAACGACATGGCCGCGGATCAGGGCAGGGTCTGGGGAACGGGCTGGCCGCCGCCGGCGATCAGCCAGGCCGCCATCAGCAGCACGCCGAGCACCAGGGTGAGGGCATAGGCCTGGGAACGGCCTGAGGTGGTGAAGCTGAGGCGCCGGGCCCCCGCCATGGCAGCCGCACCGGTGCCGCTGCTGAAGCCATCCACCAGCCGGGCATCGCTCCAGGCCCCGAACCGGGCGAGGGCCAGCACCATGGCCACCACGGTGCGGTGGTAGAAGCGCTCGGTCTGCATGTCCTCGGCGAGCCAGGCCTGGAGGCCGCCGAGCATGGCGGGAAGCTTGGCGAGGGGATGGGGCCGCAGATAGAACACGGCCGACAGCCCTCCGCCCACCAGGGTGCTGATCAGCAGCAGCACACCCGTGGGGCCCCAGTCCAGGATCGGGTTGAGGGGGAACACATGGTTCAGAGCCAGGAGCACGGGCAGGTGCAGCACCATGCCCATCAGCACTGTGGTCGGCAGCACCATCAGCCAGAGCACCTCGGCCGAACGGATCGTGAACACCGAGGGCTCTCCGGCCCAGATCAGCCCGAACACCCGGATCAGGCCACCGGCGATCAGAGCATTGGTGACCAGCACCAGGCTCGAGAGCAGCACGGGGTGATTGCTGGCGGCGGTGAGATCGAGCAGCTCCCGCAGGGCCGAGAAGCCTCCGAACGGGGGCAGGCCCACAAGACCGGCCGCGCCCACCAGGAAGGCGATGCCCATCACCGGACGCCGGCTCCACAGTCCGCCCAGCTGGGTGAGGTCTTGGGTGATGTTGCTCACGATCACCGTGCCCAGGGCCATCAGCATCAGGGCCATCGGCAGCGGGTACACCAGCAGCAGGTGGTCGGCCACGCTCGTTCCCGCCAGCCCCACCGCAACGAACAGAAGGCCCAGCCAGCTGCTCACCAGGAAGGAGAGGGCCCGTTTGATGTCCACCTGGGCGAGGGCGATCAGGGAGCTCACCACGGCGGTGGAGCCCCCCACCACCACCAGCACGGCCCGCACGAAGGGGCTGAGCTCCAGCAGAGGTTCGAGGCGAAGCAGCACCCAGGCACCGCCCGTCACCACCACGGAATTGCGCAGCACCGTGGAAGGCAGGGGACTTTCCATGGCCTCGTCCAGCCACAGGTGGAGAGGGATCTGGGCGCACTTGCCCATCGGTCCGGCGATCAGGGCCAGCAGGATCAGGGTCTGGCCCAGGGGCAGGGGGCTGGGGTTGCCGGGGGCAGCCGCCATCTGCTGGGCCGCCCAGGCCTGCAGGCCGTGGAAGTTCCAGGTGCCCGTCACCGGCAGCAGGGCGATCACGCCGGCCAGCAGGATGAGGTCACCGATCCGCTTGGTGAGGAAGGCATCCCGCGCCCCCTTGACCACGAGGGGCTGGTTGTACCAGGTGCCCACGATCAGGTAGGTGCCGAGGGTGAGCAGCTCGAGAATCACGTAGCTGAAGAACAGCGAATCGGTGATCACCAGGGCGCACAGACCGGCCTCGAAGAAGCTGAGGGAGCCGAAGAACCGGGCCCAGCCCCAGTCCCTCTCCATGTAGCCGATCGAATAGAGCTGAACGAGAATGTGGAGACCGGTGATCACGGTCATCGCGATCAGTGCCGGTTCGGTGATCAGGCCGTCGACCCCGATCCTGAGGCCAGCGGTGTTCAGCCAGGTCCAGCTGAATGTGATGGGGGCGTACAGCGCCGCTGCACCGGCCTTGGCATTGCTGTGCAGGGTGATCAGAGCCAGCACGCTGTGCACGAAGGACACGGTGACCAGCAGCAGATTCATGTAGCCGCAGGGGCGTGGGCCGGTGCGGGAGATCACCCCGGGAGACCAGGCAAGGGAGAGGATGGCGGCAACCAGCGGGTAGACGGGTACCAGCCAGGCTGTCTCCAGAAACAGGACATTCATGGGTTCAGCAACTGTGACAGTGACTGTGAAGACGTGAACGGCAACGTCATCCGAACAGACGACCTCACGCGCCGTTCGACCACTGCATGGGTGGGCGTTCTCGCCGTGGGCAGGGGAACAGAACGCCTGGGCCGTCCCCGCTCAGGGAATGAAAGGCGGAGACGGGTCCCCGGCGCGGCAATCATGGGGTCTCTCTGAGTGTGAGCGAAACCTTAAGCGTGGCCCCAGGGGTTCTGAAGCGGCCCGCGAAAGGAATGTCCTATGACTCGATCAAGCAGGGGTGATCAGCCAGGCTGGCGGCCGGCACGCACGGCCCGCAGCAGCAGCACCAGCACGCCGAGACCCAGGGCCGCCACCAGGGCCAGCTTCAGGGCCTGGGCGTAGGGCTCCAGCCAGGGCTGCACCCGCCGGTAGCCCTCCCCCAGGGCCCGGCCCACCAGGATCAGCGCCGTGGTCCAGATCAGGCTCCCCGCCGTGGTCCAGGCGAGGAAAACCGGCTGGGGCATGCGCTCGAGCCCCGCCGGCACGGAGATCAACGTGCGCAGGCCAGGCACCATCCGCCCCCAGAACACCAGCGCAGCTCCGTGCCGCAGGAACCAGCGGCGGCTGCGGGCGAGGTCGTCCACCACCAGACCCAGCCGCCGGCCATGGCGCTGCAGCCACTGCTCCAGCCGTCGGGGGTGCACCAGCCGACCGATCCAGTACCAGAACCAGGCGCCCGTCACCGTGCCCAGCAGGGCCGCCGCCACGGTGGGCACCAGCAGGAGCTGGCCGCGCCACACGAGGTAGCCGGCCATCGGCAGCAGCACCTCGGAAGGCACCGGCGGGATCACGTTCTCCAGCAGCATGGCGGTGGCGATGGCGCCGTAGCCGAGCCAGGGGTTGGTGTCCACCGCGTTCACCACCGCGTTGAGGATCCAGGCCGGCAGGTCGTCCATCAAGGTGCCGGCTCGGTGCCGTTGAGGTGACGTTGAGGTGACGTTGAGGTGCTGAGCGGGCACCGTCCGGGTGCCGTCCGGGGGATGGTGGGGGGAGCCATCCCTGGGGGCCGGGATGCCAGATCCCACTGGGGACATGGGGTCTAGGTTACCCACCCCCGGCACGGCCGCTGCCGCGATGCAGCCTCCCGACATTCACCGCTCGAACATCCCGTCCGCTGGCGGCCGTGCGCGCCGTGCCGCTCCTTCCCGGGCCTGGGAGGCCCTGCAGCGCTGGCGTCACCGGCTCACGGTGCCCCAGTTCACCGTGATCACCGGTGCCCTCGTGATCGCCGCCGGCACGCTGGTGCTCTCCACACCGCTGTGCTCCACCGAAACGGTGGGACTGTGGGAGGCCCTGTTCACCGTCACCTCGGCCATCACCGTCACGGGGTTGTCGGTGATCGACATCGGCACGGAACTCACCCCCTTCGGCCAGGTGGCGCTGGCGGGGCTGATCATCACCGGCGGTCTCGGCCTGATGGCGATCACCACCTTCCTGCAGGGCTTCGTGCAGGGCCATTCGGGCCTGCGGGCCAGGCTCGACAAGGGGCGGGCCCTCGATGACTTCGGCGTGGGGGGCATCGGCCCCACCTTCAACAGCATCCTGGTGGCCGGCAGCTGGATGATGGGCCTGGGCACCGCGGTGCTCTATTTCTTCGGCTTCACCGACATCAGCGATCCGCTGGAGCGGCTCTGGGCTTCCCTGTTCCACGCGATCAGCGCCTACAACAATGCCGGCTTCGGCCTCTGGAGCGACAGCCTGGAGCGCTACCGCGACAACGCGGTGGTGAACACCGTGATCGCCTCCATGATCGTGGTGGGGGGCATCGGCTGGCGCGTGATCAACGACCTGTGGGCCAACCGCCGCAGCAGCAAGCCGTTCCGCAAGCTGAGCCTCCATTCGCGGCTGGTGATCCGCTCCACCGTGCTGCTGATCCTGTTCGGCAGCCTGGGACTGCTCTTCACCGAGCACTTCGCCATCGGCGGTGTGATCGAACCCCTGGCCGGGATCCAGAAGCTGCAGGTCACCCTGTTCCAGTCGATCACCACCCGCACCGCCGGCTTCAACACCGTGCCCCTCTCGGCTGCCACCTTCTCGGATGCGGGGCTGCTGCTGGTGATCGTGCTCATGTTCATCGGCGCCAGCCCGGGCGGCACGGGCGGCGGGATCAAGACCACCACCTTCGCCACCTTGATGGCCACCACCCGCTCCACCCTCAAGGGCCGGGAGGACGTGGTGATCCACAACCGTCAGATCCCCGACCGGGTGGTGCTGCGCGCCATCGGCGTGACGATCGCCTCCCTGATCTTCGTGCTGCTGATGGCGCTGCTGCTCGGTCTGGGGCCGACGGCCTCGGGTGAGTCAAGCCAGCTCAAGTTCAGCTTCCTGGAGAAGCTGTTCACCTGCATGTCGGCCTTCGGCACCGTGGGGCTCGACCTCGGGGTCACCGACAAGCTGAACCGCTGGGGGCAGCTGGTGCTGATGGTGGGCATGTTCGTGGGGCGGCTCGGCATCCTGCTGCTGCTCTCGGCGCTCTACGGCAACCGGCCCCCGACCCGGGTGGGCTACCCCCGCGAGGAGCTCTATATCTGAGGAGCCTCCCGGAGAACCCTCCCGGCCGCCTGTCTGGGAAGCTGCACCGGTTGCTCCCGGCCCCTGACCGGGAGGTCGACCCCGCCCCACTCCCGCATCTCTCTCATTCCTCTGTCCAGCAACGATGAGCAACTGGTGGAACTGGAATCCCCCCGAGAACCGGGCCCTGGGCAGCTTCGCCGTGATCGGCGTGGGCCGCTTCGGCACCGCGCTGTGCCTGGAGCTGAGCAAGGCGGGCGCGGATGTGCTGGCCATCGACAATGACCCCGGCGCCGTGGACCGGCTCAACAAGCTGGATCCCTCGATCACGGCCCGCAAGGTGGACAGCACCGACGAAGAGGCCCTGCGGGAGGCGGGCGTGCTCGATGTGCACACCGTGGTGGTGGCCATGAGCGAGCCGATCGAGGTGAGCATCACGGTGACCCTGATCGCCAAGGACAGCAGCGGCAGCCGGGTGGAGCGGGTGATCGCCCGGGCCACCAACGACCTCCACATGAAGATGCTGCAGCGGGTGGGCGCCGACCGGGTGATCTTTCCCTCCAAGATGCAGGGTCAGCGGCTGGGCCAGGAACTGGTGCGGCCCAACCTGCTCGACCGGCTGCGGCTGGACGACCGCACCAGCATCGAGGAGATCCGGGTGCCCGAGGAGTTCATCGGCAAGTCCCTGCGGGACATCAACCTGCGCAAGAGCTTCCATGTGAGCGTGCTGGCCGCCGGACCGGACAACCAGCTCACGGTGAACCCCCCCGCCACCCATGTGGTGCAGCGCGATGAGCTGCTGGTGGTGATGGGGGCCAGCGAGGATCTGGCCAAACTGCCCGGCCGCTGAGGCGGCACCCCCCTCGGCACGCCCCCCCTCAGCACGCCCCCGTAAATTCGGCCCTGATTCGCGGCCAGGCCCTTGTCGCCCCTGCTTGAGGCTGTGCTCGCTCCGCAGCCCCTCATCACCCTGGGGGTGATGGCCCTGTCGGTGGTGCTGTTCATCGGCGGCTGGCTGCCGCCGGAGATCACGGGACTGCTGGCCATGGGCCTGCTGATGGCCTCGGGGGTGCTCAAGCCCGCCGAGGCCGTCGAGGGCTTCGGCAGCCCCGCGCTGCTCACGCTGATGGGACTGTTTGCCCTCTCGGCCGGCCTGTTCCGCTCCGGCGGGCTGGATCGGCTGCGGGGCCTGATCGGTTCCGACGCCATCCGCACACCGCGGCGCATGATCCTGCTGCTCACCGCCCTGGTGGGGCCCGTGTCGGCCTTTGTGCCCAACACGCCGATCGTGGCCTCCCTGCTGCCGGTGATCGAGGGCTGGTGCCACCGCCGCCGCATCTCCCCGTCCAAGGTGCTGCTGCCCCTGTCCTTCGCCACGGTGCTCGGCGGCACCCTCACCCTGCTGGGCAGTTCGGTGAACCTGCTGGCCAGTGAGGTGAGCAACAAGCTCGGCTACGGCGCCTTCGATCTGTTCGCCTTCACTCCGATCGGCCTCGGGGTGTGGATCGCCGGCAGCCTGGTGATGGTGCTGCTCTCGGATCGCTGGCTGCCGGATCGCGGCACCAACGACGACGACCTGGTGCGCAGCTTCTCCAACAGCGGTTACCTCACGGAGGTGGAGATTCCGCCCCGCTCCGAGCTGGTGGGGCAGTCGCTGCACCGGAGCCGGCTGCAGCGACGCTTCGATGTGGACGTGCTGGAGCTGCACCGGGGGCGGGAGCGGTTCCTGCCGCCCCTGGCGGATCGTCGCCTCGAGCTGGGGGACCGGCTGGTGCTGCGCTGCACCCGGGAGGACCTGCTGCGGCTGCAGCAGGAGCACACGGTGGTGCTGGCCCCCACCCCCGAGGAGGACCCCGACCTGCCGAGCGGCAGCGAGGTGGGCAACGGCCAGCCGATGGTGGAGGTGCTGCTGCCCTCGGGCTCCACCCTGGCGGGCAGCTGCCTGCGGGATCTGCGCTTCCGCCAGCGCTACAACGCCACCGTGCTGGCCCTGCGCCGTGGCAACGCCGTGCTGCGGGAGCGCCTGGGCAAGGCCACGCTGCAGGAGGGCGATGTGCTGCTGCTGCAGGGACCGAAGGATGCCATCCGCGGTCTGCAGGCCAGCAACGATCTGGTGGTGCTCGAGCAGCTCGAGGACGACCTGCCCACCATGAGCCGCAAGCGCCTGGCCGTCGTCATCGCCGTGCTGGCGATTCTGCTGCCCAGCTTCAAGGTGCTGCCGCTGGTGGCCGCCGTGCTGCTGGGCACCGTGGCGATGGTGGCCAGCGGCTGCCTGCGGCCGGGGGAGCTGCAGCGCTCGATCCGGCTGGATGTGATTCTGCTGCTGGGTTCGCTGGCCAGCTTCAGTGTGGCCCTGGAGAAGACCGGGGTGGCCGAGGCCCTGGCCCAGGCCCTGATCAGCGGTCTGGACAGCTGGCCTCTGTACTGGGCCCTGGCCATCGTGTTTCTGTTCACCACGCTGCTCACCGAGGTGATGAGCAACGCGGCCACCCTGGCGATCGTGATCCCGATCGCCGCCAAGCTGGCCCTGGGGCTGGGCATGCCCCCCATGGCCGGCATCTTCACCGTGCTGTTCGGCGCCAGCCAGAGCTTCCTCAGCCCGGTGGGCTACCAGACCAACCTGATGGTGTTCGGGCCGGGGCGGTACCGCTTCCTGGATGTGACCCGCTACGGATTCCCCCTCACCGTGGTGATGACCCTGCTGGTGCCCTGGCTGGTGTGCCGCCAGTTCGGGATCTGAGCCGGCATCCGGCTCACCAACCGAATCCAGTTCAGGTGCGGCGCTGCTGCCACCAGCGCACGGTCTGCCACACCAGCACCATCAGCACCAGCGGCAGCACCAGCGTGAGGGTGACCAGGCGGAAGTCCTCCGTGAGGGAGGGCAGGGTGTTGGTGAGCACCTGTTCCGCCAGGTAGAGGCCGTAGAGCGTCACCAGGATGCCCCCCTCCAGCCGTGTGATCTGGCCATGGCTCCAGAAAATCGGCAGGCAGGCCATGGTGGTGGCCACCATGATCGGCAGATCCCGGCTCACCAGGGTGGGGTCCACCTCGAGCCCCCGCGCCCCGGAGGCCACGGCGCACAGCCCGAGGATGACGAACAGATTGAGCAGGTTGCTGCCCACCACGTTGCCGATGGCCAGGTCCACCCGGCCCCGGTAGGTCGCCACCAGCGAGGTGACCAGCTCGGGCATGGAGGTGCCCGCCGCCACGATGGTGAGACCCACCACCGTCTGGCTCACCCCGAGGGCAAGGGCGGCGGTGGTGGCACCCCGCACCAGCACCTGGGACCCCAGCACCAACAGCACCAGACCGGCCAGGAGGCGAAGGCCGGCCGGCAGCGGTGCCAGCCGCTCGCTGGCATCGAAGCCCTCCACCTCATCGGGATTCTCCCCGGCCGTGCGGATCTCCCACACCAGGTTGATCCCTAGGCCCACCAGCAACGCCAGCCCGGCCTGCCAGGTGAGCCGGCTTCCCGAGGCCATGCCCCATACCGCCATCGACACCGCCAGCAGCAGCGGCACATCGCGCCGCACCAGGCGGCTGCGGACACTCAGGGGCACCACCAGGGCACTCATGCCGAGCACCACAAGCACGTTGAAGATGTTGCTGCCCACCACGTTGCTGAGGGCGATCGCGTCGTTTCCCTGAAGGGTGGAGATCAGGCTCACGAACAGCTCCGGCGCACTGGTGCCGAGGGACACCACCGTGAGACCGATGACGATCTGGGGAATGCCCAGAAGCAGCGCCACCGCGGTGGATCCCGTCACGAACAGCTCCCCTCCGCCGAACAGCAGCAGGATGCCCAGCACGATCTGGAGGGCGCTGGGGAGGAGGGAGGTCACGCGCGACTGGCATCGGGGCTCGAGCCGATTCTGAACCGATGCAAGAGGATGACTCCGAGCCCTTGCATCCGGTTGCACCATGACGAACCTGGCCCTTCCCGCCCTGGTGACGCTCGCCGCCGTGACGCTCTACCAGGGCACCGGACTCAACGTGGGCCGGGCCCGGGCGCGGCACCAGGTGAAGCCGCCGGCCATGACCGGACCGGAACCGTTCGAACGGGCCGTGCGGGTGCAGCAGAACACCCTGGAGCAGCTGGTGTTCTTCCTGCCTTGCTTCTGGCTGGCCAACCTGTGGGGGGCCTCGGGTTGGGCCAACGGCCTGGGAATCGTGTGGGTAGCGGGCCGCATCGCCTATGCGGTGGGCTACCTGCAGGCCCCCGAACGGCGGGGGCCTGGGTTCGGCATCAGCCTTCTCAGCAGTGCCGCGCTGCTCGTGCTGGCCCTGGTGGGGGCGATCCGGGAGCTGGGCTGAGGCCGGAGCGGCCTCAACGCTGCCCCAGCAGCTCTTCCCAGGTGAGGGGCTGGGCCGGCGTGGCCTGGGCCGAGCCCTGACGGCCACCTCCCGGCAGGGGGCAGCTGGGATAGGCCAGGGTCCGGCCACGGCCGCTGCCCTGGAAGTGGTGCTGACGGTTGGAGCGGAACGATGGGGTGATGGACATGGTGTGGTCTGATCGCTTGAGTGGGAGATATGAACGACGCACCCAGGACTGCCATCCCGGCCAAGAGCGGGAATCGCACAGGCCGAGTCCATTCAGGACAAGTGAGCAGATGAGGAGTTCCCAGGAAGCACAGGGAACGGCTTGGTGCTGGTGCTCGGCGTGCGCGGATCTTCGGATCCGCCAGCTTCTGCCGGCTCCCGCACTATAGATCAGAACCTGGGGAAAACAACGGCTGCACCCCTGGGGGTGTGGCGCAGGCATCGGGTTCCCGTATGGCCGATCACCTCCGTTCTGGCCCGGTCGCGCCAGGGTGGTGGGAGGAGGTCACAGGACCCATGCGCGAGATCGTGTTCCGGGTACTCAGCGAGCAACCCGGCCTCCTGGAGGCTCGGGCGGATGACCCCGTGCTCACGATCACGGCACCCTCCCGTGAGGAGCTCCACCACGAGGCGCGGGAGGCGCTGATTCAGCACTTCGGCCACGCCCACGCCTCCTGGCGTGTGCGCATCCGCTCCGGAGCGGCGTTGGAAGCGGGCAGCCGCAGCAGCCGCAGACTGGGCTGCAAACCCCAGCCGATCGGCTGCGGCTGAGGGCCATGGCACCACCTGCCACGCCACCTCCCACGCCAGGGGCCGACGACGACGCCGATGCGGTGCTTCGCTTCTGGTTCGAGACCACGGCACCGGGGCAGTGGTTCCGGAAGGATCCGGACTTCGACGCGGAGGTTCGGCGCCGTTTCCTCACGCTCACCCACAAGGCTCTGGCAGGCCAGCTGAGCCCATGGTCCAACCATCCGAGCCCAGGCCTGGCTCTCGTGCTGCTGCTCGACCAGATGCCCCGCCAGATCTGGCGGGACGACCCCCGGGCGTTTGCGGGTGACCCTGCCGCCCTGGCCCTCAGTCTCCGGGCGACAGCCGAAGGATGGGTGGAGCAGGAAACGGAGCAGGCCCGGCGCCAGTTCTGGCTGATGCCCCAGATGCACAGTGAAGACGTTCAGGTGCAGCGCGCCGCGGTGCCACTGTTCGAACGCCTGTGCGATCCCCGCACGGCGGCCTACGCCCGCAGGCACAGGGATGTGATCGAGCGGTTCGGCCGGTTCCCCCACCGCAACGCCGTGCTGGGCCGCCCCTCGACACCGGAGGAGCTGAGCTTCCTCCAGGAGCCCGGATCCCAGTTCTGAGCCCCGCCAGCCTCAGGCTCGGGCAGCGTCCTGGTCATACCGCTGCAGGGCACAGAGCAGCGAGGCGGCCAGCGAGCGATGCTGCAGCAGGCGGGGACTCCAGAGCCTGCCACCGCGCAGCTCCTCCGGACTGGCCAGCACCATGTCCTGCCCCTCCTGCAGCGCCAGCTCGGTCAGAGGGAGGGGCAGGGGCGAGCGGAAGACATGGGCCACCCGCTGGGCGTTGGTGTGCCGGAACCAGAGGGGCAGGGGAGTGGGGGGCCACCAGCGGATCTCCTCCAGCAGCTCCCGGCGCACGGCCTGTTGGGGGCTTTCGCCCGGATCGAGATGGCCGCCGAAGAGCCCCCAGGCCCCTGGCGCCACGATGCCAGGCACGTCGTCGCGCAGCTGCAGCAGCCAGCGCCCCTGCCGCTCCAGCACCGCCAGGGCCACCTCCACCGATGGTGCCGACATCAGCCGAAGGTGCGGCCGTTCCAGCCCCAGAGGTAGCCCTCGGCGGCGCCGAACTCGATGTAGGTGCGCTGGGGCGGCACCCCCAGACTGGCCTCGATCAGGCCACAGAGGTCGGCACTGACCGCCGCCGTGGTGGCCGGCGAGAAACCGCCCACACTTTTGAGTTCCAGGTAGCAGACCGGTTCGTCCCGGCTGCCGGCGAAGGTCATCGGCACGTCGGCCTCGAAGGCCGTCATCACATAGGCCTCCGGCTTGCCGAGGTGGCGGGCCACCCGGGCCGAGAGGTCGAGCAGGAGGGCGTCCACCGTGGCGGCGGGCGGGGCCGGGCAGGAGGTGCGCACCGAGATCAGGGGCATGGGAACGCTGGTATGGAACGGGCTGGAGGCGGGCTCAGGGCTGAACCCCCCAGGGCGTCCAGCCTGACTGGCGGAAGATCGCGTAGGCCACGCTGCTGTTCACCACCGGATCGAGGAGCTCCTCGGGGCTGCGGATTCCCATCGAGGCCAGGAGGCCGCGGTTGGCGGCGTAATGGATCTGGAACAGGCCGAAGCAGTCGCCACCGCAGCCCCGGGCCATGGGTTTGAGACCACTCTCGAGGTGGGCCAGCCGGATGGCGCTGTCCTCATGCTCATCCGGCCACACCTGACGGATGGCCTCCAGAGCATCGCTGCGGGGGGTCTCCCGGGCCACCACGGGCCGCGGTGTGCCGCTGGCGCCCACGGCGAGCGAGAGCAGCAGCGCCACCAGCAGGCCCCCGCCGGATCGGCGCGGGAGGTCTGGGGAGCGGACCGCAGGGGTGGACATGGCCGCAGGCCTGGAGCTCGCCGGAACGGTATCGGTCCGCCGGGAGGCCCGCCAGGGTCAGAGGCCCGGGCCGGCAGCCGGTGGCGGAATGCTGCTGTCGGCGGGCTGCTTCACCTGCTCGCAGAGGTCCAGCACGATCTGCTGGGCCACCGAGCGGGGTTCGGGCACGCTCCACTCCTGCCAGGCTCCATCCACGCGCCAGGTCTGGCGCAGGGTGCTGCACTGCACGGCCACGGCCGTGGCCTTGGCCCGCACCACGCCCACGTCCTCCGGGGAGGGCTGCACCACCGTGACCCTCAGACCGCCGGGGTGGAGCTTCCAGCCCCCCCAGTCCACCAGGGTGTTGCCGAAGTAGCGCCAGCGGCCGGCCGAGGGCTGGGCCGGATCGGCGGTGGCGGCCGCCGGCGTCTCGCTGGGCTGCGGGGCAGGTTGCTGGGCAGGCTGTGGGTCGGGTGTGTCGGCGGGTTGGTCGGCCGGCTTCGACTCCGGCTGGGTGGCGGGCTTGGTGGAGGGCTTGGGCGAGGTCTGCTGCGCCGGCTTCTGAGCAGGCTGTTGAGCAGGCTTCTGAGCGGGCTTCGTCGCAGGTTTGGCCTCCGCCGCCTTGGGCTTGGAGGCCGGCGGCAGCTTGAGCACCTGGTCGATCTGGAGGGCACGGGGATCGGTGATGCCGTTGAGCTTCTGCAGAGCTTCCACCGATACGCCGTAGCGTCCGGCGAGCACCTCCAGGGTGTCGCCCTCCTTCACCGTGACGGTGCGAGCCTTGGCCGCCGGCTGTGCCTGACCCAACGCGGGGGCGTGGAGCACGCCCTCGAGCACAACCCCGCTCGCCGTGGTGATGGCCAGCAGAGCCATCGCCGTCAGAGCCCGTGGGCCGCGGACCGCAGCCCGGAAAGCCGCGGCTGAACCGGCACCCCCTGAGGAGACGAAGGCTGGCTTCTGGACTGGGATTCTCTGCATCACGACGGACTGCCTGGGCTTGTCTTCGACCCTAGTGGGAGCGACCGGCCGGGTCCATGCAGCGTGAACCAGAGGAGGTGTGGTGGGGGCAGGGGGACTTGAACCCCCACAACCTCGCGGTCTGCGGATTTTAAGTCCGCTGCGTCTACCTATTCCGCCATACCCCCGGCCCGGGCACTTTAGATTTGCCTCACCCCCGCCACTGCGGCTGTGCTCCACCCCGCTGTCTTCGGCGCCCTCCTCGGTTCCATCTCCCCTGAAAGCCTCCTGGTGCTCGGTCTTTACCTCGCCCTGGCCGGGGCCTATCTGGTGGCCATCCCCCTAGCCCTCTACGCCTGGATGGTCAAGCGCTGGACCGTGATGGGCAAGGTCGAGCGGTTCGGGGTCTACGGACTGGTGTTTCTCTTCTTCCCGGGGCTGATTCTTTTTGCCCCGTTCATCAACCTGCGCATGGCCGGCCAGGCCACCCGATGACAAAGGGGCAATCCCTGCTGCTGGGTCTGGCGGTTCTGGGGCTGGGGGCCATCGGCTATGCCGTGTTCCAGGCCAACGGCTTCGAGGGCTTGTCCGCCGGCATCGGCGCCTCGGCACTGCTCATGGTGCTGGTGGTGGGCTGGACGGCCAGCTACCTCTTCCGTGCCCTGAGCGGCAACATGACCTACATGCAGCAGCGCCGCACCTATCGCGCCGCCTACGACGCCGCCACCACAGAGGAACTGGAGCGGAAATTCGAGGCCCTAAGTCCGGACGAGCAGCTGCGGCTGCTGCGCGAAACCGGCCAGCTGCCGGCCGAGCCTGAGGGCAGCCCCGCCCAGGGCGAGGCATAGGCTCACTGGCCGAAGCCCATCCGCCGCTGTGTCCGCCGCTCCCACCCCGATCCAAGAGCGTTTCAACCAGCTGCGGGGGCAGGGCCGCTGTGCCCTGATGCCCTTCCTGATGGCGGGCGATCCCGACCTGGCCACCACCCGATCCACCCTGCTGGCCCTGCAGGCCGCCGGAGCCGACCTGGTGGAGCTGGGCATTCCCTACAGCGACCCGCTCGCTGATGGGCCCGTGATCCAGGCCGCCGCCAGCCGGGCTCTGGCCGCCGCCACCACCCCGGCCGGGGTCCTGGAGATGCTGGCGGGGCTTCGGGGGGAACTCACGCTGCCTGTGGTGCTGTTCACCTACAGCAATCCCCTGCTCAACCGGGGCATGGAGGCCTTCTGCCGCGACGCTGCCGCCGCCGGGGCCGCCGGACTGGTGGTGCCGGATCTGCCCCTGGAGGAGGCGGAGAAACTCTCCGGCATCGCCACCGCGGAAGGGCTGGATCTGGTGCTGCTGGTGGCCCCCACCACGCCCGCCGAGCGCATGGTGCGGATTCACCATGCCAGCCGAGGCTTCACCTATCTGGTGAGTGTCACCGGCGTGACGGGCGTGCGCAGCAGCCTGGAATCCCGCGTGGGGCCCCTGGTGCAGCAGCTCAAGGCCCAGGGGGATACGCCGGTGGCGGTGGGCTTCGGAATCTCGGGACCCGAGCAGGCACGGCAGGTGCGCGACTGGGGCGCCGACGGCGCCATCGTGGGCAGCGCCCTGGTGAAGGTGATGGCCGCAGCCCATGCCGATGGGAACGATGTGGGCGCCGCCGCCGGCCGGTTCTGCTCCACGCTGCGGAGCGGACTGGACGGCTGAAGCCGCCCCCCTCTCAACCACGGCGATGCTGTTCTCTCCGGCCTGTGAACGCAACCGGGAACCGATCCTGGCGGTGCTGCGCCAGTGGTTGCCAGCCGGAAGCCCCCCAGCCGGGATCACCGTGCTGGAGGTCGGTTCCGGCAGCGGTCAGCATGGCGTGTTCTTCACCCAGCAGCTGCCTGGGCTCACCTGGCAGCCGAGCGACCAGGCCGCCGGCCTGGATCCCCTGCAGGAGCGGATCGCGCTGGAGGGGGCGTTACGGCCCGCCCCCGGGTCCCGGCTGCTGCCGGCCCTGACCCTCAGCGTGGACGACGACCACGCCTGGCCGGCCGGCCCCTACGACGCGGTGTTCAGCGCCAACACCGCCCACATCATGGCTGAAACCGCCGTGGCGGCCCTCATCGCCGGCAGTGCCCGGGTGCTGGGCCCGGGCGGCCTGCTGCTGCTCTACGGCCCCTTCTGCGACAACGGCGTGCACACGGCGGAGAGCAATGCGGCCTTCGACGCCCATCTGCGCAGCCTGGATCCGGCCATGGGGGTCCGCGACACGGTGGACCTGCACGGCCTGGCAGGCGAGCACGGATTGGAGTCACGGGCAGATGTGGCGATGCCGGCCAACAACCGGATCCTGATCTGGGAGCGCCGCGGATGAGCCAGCCCAGCGATCCGAGCGCAGTGTTCGGGGCGGGGGCGGCGGCTTATGCGCGCTATCGCATCAGCTACCCCCCCGCTTTTTAGACGCTTTCGCCGCACGCCTGCCCGCCGGGGCCGTGGTGTGGGACTGCGGCTGCGGCAGCGGCCAGGCCGCTCTTGATCTGGCCGCCGGGAACCTCGCCGTGATCGCCACCGATGCCAGCGCCGATCAGCTCGCGGCCGCCCGCGCCCATCCCTTGGTGCGCTATCGCCAGGCCAGGGCCGAGGCCAGCGGCCTCGCGCCGGCCAGCGTCGACGCGGTGGTTGTGGCGGCGGCGCTGCACTGGTTTGACCTGAGCGCTTCAACGTCGAGGTGCGGCGCGTGGCCAGACCGGGAGCCCTGCTGGCCTGGATCGGCTACCTACCGCTCACGCTGGCGCATCCGGACCTGCAGCAGGCCCTCGAGCACTTCCGCACCGTCACCCTGGCCCCCTGGTGGGCCCCGTCCTGCGCCTGGGTGGACACCGCCTACCGCACTCTGCCCTTCCCGGCCCGGGAAGAGCCCTTCCCCTCCGACCTCTGGATCGAGCGCCACTGGACGCTCCCCGAGCTGATAGCCCATCTCGGCACCACCTCCGCGGTGCAGCGCAGCCGCGGCGATGGCCTCGACCTGCTCAGCCCCCTTCAGGAGAGCCTGGAGCCGCTGTGGCCAGGCCAGGGCAGCGAGGCCCTCGTTCTGCGCTGGCCGTTCATGGGACGGTGGGGCACGCTGCCCCCAGCCGCCCCGGCGGCATGAAGCCCTCGGCCTCCATGCCCCACCACCAGGACCGCCCCACCAAGCTCTGCGCCTTCTGCGGCCGCCCCTTCCAGTGGCGCCGCAAGTGGAAGGCCGTCTGGGAGGAGGTGCGCTACTGCTCGGACCGCTGCCGCAGCAGTGCCCGCACGCCGGAAAACAGACGCCGCAGGGCCTCCTCCAGCTCGGAGGCGGACAACAGCCCGTAGCTGATCCGAAGAACGGCGCCATCCACCGGCAGCCCCGCGACCCCGCCCTCGAGACCGAAGCACTCGCCCGCGATGGTGGCCACCCGGTGCTCCAGCACCAGCCGCCGCATCAGGGCCAGACCGCGACCGGCCGGCACGGTTGCTCCAGCCGCCCGGGATGCTCCCGCCGAGCGCCCCGGCTCCACGGCCAGAAGCCCGTAGAACGCCCCGTCCGGGTCACCCAGCAGCCGCACGGGCAGCCCCTCCTGCCGGGCCCGGGCCACGGCGTCAAGCAGCTGACGGCGCCGATGCTGCAGTGCACCGATGCGCGGGGCACACCAGGCCGGGCCGGCGCGCAGGGCCGCCACCGCCGCCCGCTGCATTAGCCGTGGCGGACAGATCAGCACGGTGTCCTGCACCTTGGCCAGGGCCTCGGCCAGCTGACGCGGCACCGCCATGAAGCCCAGCCGCCAGCCGGCCATGCCATACGCCTTGGAGAGGGTCTGCAGGGTCACCGTGTGGGCCCCACTGCCCGGAAGAGAGCCGGGACTCCAATGGGGTTCGCGGCCATGCACGAACAGGGCGTAGGCCTCGTCGGCGATGTGCAGCAGGCCGTGGTGGGCGCAGAGGGCATTGATCGCCTCCATCACCGGCCTGGGCATCACCGCGCCGCTGGGGTTGTTGGGTGACACGGTCACGATCGCCCGGGTCCGCGGCGTGATGGCGGCGGCCAGGCGCTCGGGGTCGGGGATCAGGCCGGCGTCCACGGTCAGGGGCCGACCACCCGCCAGCTGGATCGCCATCACGTGATTGAAGTAGTAGGGCAGCGGCAGGATCACCTCCGAGCCGCTGTCGCAGATCACCTGGGCGATGGCGTGGAACGCCATGTTGCTGCCGGCGGTGACCATCAGGGTGCTGGCCTGAAGGTCGAGGCCGTGATGCGTGGTGAAACTGGCGGCGATGGCGGCCAGCAGCTCCGGATCACCCGCCACCGCGCCGTAGCGATCCAGGCTGGCTCCAGAGCCCGAGGCCCCGGGTGTGGCTTCGGCCATGGCGGGATCAACCGCATGCACCACCGCTTCGGCCACGGCCTTCGGGGGCCCCCAGCCCACCATGCCCTGGGCCAGGGAGAGAGTGCCTGGCGTGCGGGACACCAGGGCGGCCAGCTCAGGAATCACCGGACTCAGCACCCCGGCAAGCCGGGCTGCCGGCCCCGGGCCGCCGGGCAGCCCCCCATTCCCGCTCAGCATGGCCGGTTCCCTGCCGGAGGAACCCCGGCGTTCAGGACGATCAGAGGTTGTACTTCTTGGCCGTGCGGGCCTTGCAGATCGCCTTGGCCTGTTCCTGGGTCTTGCGGTTCTTCATCTCCTGCACCACGCAGTCGCAGGTGTAGTCGGCCATGCCGGCTGGAGCAGGCTTGCCGGAGGCTTTCACCTCATCATTCACGGCTGCCAGGCAGTACTTGCGGATCATGAAGTCCATCATGTTGGCCCGGGCCGGCAACCCGGACGCCAAGACGCCGGCGACCAGAATGATCAGAGCGGCAACGTGCTTGGACTTGGGCATCGGTTCGCAGACGGGACAACAGTGAGACCAGTCCTATCACTGCCAGGCCAGCGAACCGAACGGCGGGCCGCCACCTCGTTCCGCTTTCCAGACCGGCCCCGATAGGGTCAGCGGAGCCACAACGCTGCCATGGCCCGCTTCGTCCTGTGGGGCACCTACTGCGACAATGCCCTGGAGAAACGCGCTCCCTTCCGCGAGGAACACCTCGCCGGCCTGAAGCAGCAACAGGAAGCCGGCACCCTGATCACCCTGGGGCCGACGGAAGGCAGCACCCATGTGTTCGGCATCTACGAGGCGGAGTCCCGCGAGCAGGTGGAGGCGCTGCTGCACAACGATGTGTACTGGCGCCAGGGGATCTGGACCCGGCTGGAGGTGCATCCCTGGATTCAGGCGTTCTGAATCCGCGAGGTCTGCCGCGGCTGTCAGCTGCGCGGCCAGCCCGCCTGGGCCTGCTCCCACACCCAGCGGGCCACGGCCACAACGCCGTCGTCTCCGAGCACATCGCCGTAGCCACCCATCTGGCCCACACCGGCCGCGGCGATGGCCGCGATCGCCTGCTCCGAAGCCACCCCCTGGCGCTCCAGGGCAGCCAGCCGGAGAGTCTTGCGGCGGCGGATGATGTTGCCGCCGTTGAGGTGACAACCGGCGCAATGATTCTCAAACAGCCTGGCTCCATCGGCCGCAGGCAGCGCTGCTGAAGCGGCCTGCACCGGAAGCGACACAACCAGACCGATGATGAGCAGCGCCACGGCGGCGCGTCTGAACCAGGACTGCATCACGGGCCGAAGCTCCAGAACCACAACAAAGCCTGCCAGAAGCCCGGTGGCGACTGGCAGGCGGCGCCGGCTCCCGGCCGGATGTCAGGGAGTGGGACGGATCAATCCTCGTCTTCGTCGGTGGAGCCGGCGGGGATGAGGCGGATCTGCTTGCGGCCCAGCTTGATCTCGAACTCGTCACCGGGCTTCAGGTCCAGCAGGGCGGTGTAGGCCTTGCCGATCAGCAGGTTGCCGTTGCCCTGAACGGTGGCCACGTAGCTGAGCTTGCGTCCACCCTTGCCGACCTTGCCGGAACCGCCGAGCTCAACACCCTTGGCCTCCAGCAGGGCTTCATAGAACGCCGTAAAGTTGAGGCGCTCTCCCCCATCCTTCTTGGTGGAGACGTAACCGCAGGCGCGGACGATCTCCGATTTGGTCACATCACCAAGTTCCTTGACCTTGGCGAGCAGTTCAGATCCGGTGAGCATCGATCGGGGTGGCAGTAGGGGGAATCTTCCCTCTGTGACATCTCAAATGTACATCACCGCATGCGCATGACAAGGATCGTGAGAGAGCATGGCTGGCGGAACAGAAATTCACCCCGGCGTAGGCCCCCGACAAGCAGGAGGGTGCGCCAGGTGATAGAACACGGCCAGCACCCCCCGGGTGGATGAACCGCTTGCGCATCCTGGAAGCCAGGGATCTGAATCAATTGCTGGCGGTGTATCAGGACGCGGTGTCGACCCAGGCCGTTGACCTCTACACACCCCTTCAGATTGCGGCCTGGTCAGGCCATGCCCAGCGCAGCAATGTGATCGCCCGCTGCCTGGCGGCGGGCTACGGCCTGGGCATCCACAGGGAGGGCAATCCGTCCTGCCTGGAAGCATTCGGCATCCTCCATCCCTCCGATCGCCTCGCTCTGCTCTACTGCCGGGGTTCAGCCTGCCGGCAGGGGCACGCCACGGCCATTCTGGAGCGGCTGGAAGCCCACGCCCGCGCTGCTGGCGTTCCCCAACTGCGCACCGAAGCCAGCCAGCTCTCGAGGCCGTTGCTGCTCCGGCGGGGCTGGACCATGGAGGCGGAGGAAAACGTGGAACTCGGGGGCGAACAGTTCCTCCGGTGGCGGATGATCAAGCCCCTGTCTCTCCTGCCTGCTGGCGGTGACCCCAGCCGTGGCTGAAGCCCAACTGCAGCAATTTCTCCAGAAAGTGCGCCAGCTGAATGCCTTCGTGGCGCTCACCGAGGCGGACCCGGCCCTGCGTGACGCTCTGAGGGACTGCTCCCATCACCACGAGGTGGTGGCCCTGGCCCGCGACTGTGGCTTCGAGATCGGTCGGCGCTGGGGGGAGCAGCGGGCTCCGTTGCCCGCCGGCTCCAACCTGCTGCGTGGTCCCTGCCCTCCCGAAGGCCAGGAATGCACCGAGGTGCTGGTCCAGGGCGAGGGCTGGAGACTGGAACGGATCCATTCCTGCACGGCCTCCACACCCCCCGGTCAGTGGTACGACCAGCCGGAGAGCGAATGGGTGACCCTGCTGCAGGGATCGGCCCTGCTCCAGTTCGCCGATGAGGAGGTGCCCCGCAGCCTGGGCCCTGGTGACAGCGTTCTGATCGCTCCGCACCGGCGCCACCGGGTGGTGGCTACTGACCCCGCCCCCGGATCCGTATGGCTGGCCCTGTTCTTTCAGGAGGCTTCCGCAGGGTGAGGGACCGCACCAGCCAGTAGGCCGCGGCCAGGGCCAGCACCGCAACGCCCAGGCCCGCCAGCAACTGGGGCTTGCTCTCGGCACCGGCCGGCAGCACGATCACCTTCCGGGCCACGGCGGTCATCGCCGTGAGCAGCACCAGCTCGATCTGCACCACATGACGGCGCAGATAGGAGGTGATGTTCTGCAGCACCTCCACCGCAATGAGCAGGTTGAGCAGATCACCCAGCACCCGGTTGAGCTTGTCGCCGAGCCACGGCGTCTCCGGAACGCTCAGCGCCAGAACCACCTGCCAGATCAACTGACAGGTGGCGGCCGCCATCACCACCACCAGCACCAGGCCCAGCAGCTTGGCGAGCTGCTGTTCGGCGCGATCGATCACATAGAGGTAGTTGACGTCGTCAAACAGCCGTTTGACCAGGGAACGAAACCGGGGCAGGGGTCATGGGGCGACGGCGCCCATATCTTGCATCAACACTCCGGGGTTGCCGGCTCAGCCGTTCAGTTCTGGAACAGCTCGTACTGGGGGCGGGCCTGGGTGTCGCCGGGCGGATTCTCCAGCTCGGTGTCACAGGTGATGGCACCATCCGGCGCGGTGACGCAATTGGTGGGTTTCACCTTGGTGGAGGGGCCCACCGTGCTTCCAGGCCCCAGCAGGAAGCTCTCGGTCTGGGCCAGACCATGGCGGGGCGCCAGCAGAGCCCCGGCAACCATCAGGCTGGCGAGCAGCAGGGCATTGAAGGCAACCATGACCGGTAGACACCGCGATGGCCCCACTCTGGCGAAACCGGTTCAGTCGTGCAGCTCCCCGCGGATTTCCTGCAACAACAGATCGAGCTGGCCCAGCGAGGTTTCTTCGATCCCGCCGGTGGGGCCTGGGGCCGATGATCCGGACACCCCTTCAGCGGCTTCACGCTGCCAGCGCTCCTCGATCGCACACAACCGGCCTGCCAGACCCGCCAGTCCCTCACCGGCATAGGTGCGCTGGAGCGTCTCCAGCAGCACCGGCATCCGGATCGAACTGGCCTGCAGCGCCCGGCGCAGATCCGCCTGGGTGCGGCCGGTGTGGCGCAACCAGTCCTTGAGGAAGGCCTGAAGCTCGTCGAGCTGATCAGGACTGAGGCTGGCCATCGGCATCAGCGGCCCAGGGGAAACCAGCGATCCAGTCTGCGCTGCGCCCGCAGCCGGATCGCCTCGGTGCGATGGCGGCCGCAGATGCCCAGGAGGGCGGTGAGGGCCACGAGGTCATCGCTGAATCCAGCCACAGGAATGAAATCGGGAATCAGATCGAGCGGCACCAGCAGATAGGTGAGGGCCGCCAGCACCGTGAGCTTGGCCGGGGCGGGCGTGTCGTCATCCAGCAGCAGTTCGAGGCACTCGAGGGCCGGCCGCGCCAGGCTGCGGCCTGCCCGGCGCAACAGCTTCAGCAGCAGGGCTTCATCCACCACGGTGCTCTCGAGAACTTCGCCCTCGAGCACCTCGGATTCAACAGACTGGGACACGGACAGCAGCAGCGGCCGACCTTCACATTGTGGGGGGCCCTCAGGCCTCCACCAGGCCGCACTCGATGCCGGTTTTCCGCAGTTTGCGCAGCGCCCGCTGCACCACCTGCCGGCAATATTCGCGGCTGCAGTCGAGCTGGCGAGCCACTTCAGCCAGCGTGCGCCATTCGTGGCTCCCATCCAGACCGAAGCGCAGCATCACCACCGTGCGCTCCTTCGGCGTGAGGTTGGAGGATTCCAGCAGCTTCCACACCGAGGCGCTGCGCTCGGCCAGTTCGGCCCGCTCCATCGGAGCCAGTTCCGGACTGGGCAGCACATCCACCAGTTCGGAGGGATCTGCCTTCGACTTCACCACCCCCTGCAGGCTCACGGTGATGCTGCGCAGTTCGCAGCCCAGCAGTTCCTCCACCTCCGCCAGCGGCAGCTGCATCTCCCCTGCCAGAGCCTTCGGGCTCGGCGACACCCCGTGCGACTGGAGGTAACGGGCCTTGGCGGCGCGAAGGCGGGTGAGCTTTTCGTTCACATTGACGGGAATCCGAATCGTGCGGCTCTGGGTGGAGAGCGCCCGGTTGAGTCCCTGGCGGATCCACCAGTAGGCGTAGGTGCTGAAACGGTGACCGCGGGTGGGGTCGTACTTCTCCACGGCGCGGGTGAGGCCGAGGGTGCCCTCCTGGATCAGATCCAGCAGGTCCAGACCTTTGTTCTGGTAGCGCTTGGCCAGGTTCACCACGAGCCGGAGATTCGCCGTGATCATCTGATTTTTGGCCCGCTCCCCCAACCGCAGCACGCGCTTCTCCCTGTCGTCGTACTCGCAGGCAGGTCCCTGACCGCCGGCTTCGCGGCAACGCTCCTGCAGCACGGCCATGGCCTGCACCTTGCGGCCCAGGGTGAGCTCCTGTTCGGGTGTGAGCAGCTGATGCCTGCCGATCTCACCCAGATAAGCGCTCAACGAGCTAGCCATGGTTTCCGTACCCAATGAAATGAAGCTACGGACTTTTCAGGCCAAACAAGAAACCAGCGGAAAAGCTTCCAACTTTCCGATCTAGTGCTGAATTTCAGCAACACTTCAGCATCACACGGCCACGCGCACCAACGCAGATCGGAAGCAACCGCTAACATCCCACGCTGTTCACAACCCTGGGATGGCACTGCTGGCCGCACTTCCCTTCGACCTGCCTGACGGTGTCCTGCCCAGAGCCGGGGTGGCCTATGTGCACTACCTCAGCTTCATGGTGTGCTTCGGCGCCCTGGTGCTCGAGCGCCGGCTGATCGCGCCCAACCCCAGCCGGCAGAACGCCACCTTGATGGTGATCACGGACATCGTGTACGGCCTCGCCGCCCTTGCCCTGCTGGGCAGCGGCATCCTGCGGGTGCTGGTGTACGGCCAGGGAAGCAGCTTCTACACCGAAAATCCGCTGTTCTGGTGGAAGGTGGGCCTCTACCTCTCGGTGGGTGCCCTGTCGCTGTACCCCACGATCACCTACATCCTCTGGGCCATCCCCCTGCGCAAGGGCGAGCTGCCCCAGGTGAGCGAGGCCCTGGCCGTTCGCCTCGGCTGGATTCTGAACATCGAGCTGGCCGGGTTCGCCCTGATTCCGCTGCTGGCCACCCTGATGGCGAGGGGGGTGGGGCTGCCAGCCGCCGGCTGAGCTTGTCCTGCATGCAGGGATGGGCGTTTCGCTCCCCTTCACCTTCCTGACACCCCGCCGATGCTGCTTCGCCGGCTGTCTCCGCTGCTGGGCCTCACGGGCTTGGTGCTTCCGGCCTTCTTGCTTGCGGCTGTCGCAGCCCCGCAGCAGGCCCGGGCCGCTCAAGCCTGCCCGCGGTTGCAGCAGAGCCTGCCGGTGCCTCCGCCCGAGCCGGGTTCCCGCCCTGGGGCTCCAGCGGCCGTCCAGGCCAGCGACTACCGCCACCGGATCCGCCCGACCCATCTCGGCTGGCCGCGCCGCGACATCTGGTGCGTGTGGATCGAACCGGGCGCCAGTGACGGCCCAGCTGCCCGCTGGGACAGACGCTGGCGCCAGGCGGTGGATGCGGCCCTGAACGAATGGAGCAGCCTGCTGCCGATCGTCGTGGTGGACGACCCGCAGCGCGCCCAGGTGCAGGTGCTGCGCCGCCGGCCGCCGTTGCGGGGTGGCCGTGCCAGCCATGGCCGCGCCGAACTGGAGCTGTGGAAGGTTCAGCGCGACGAGCGCTGGGCCCTGGAGCCGCGGGTTCTGGTGAGCATCAGTCCGGCCCAACGGCTGGAAGCCACCCAGGCCACGGCACTGCATGAACTCGGCCATGCCTTTGGCCTGTGGGGCCACAGCGATGTGGCCACCGACGCGATGGCCGCCGTGCCCGGGGCCCAGCCCGTGCTGGTGCTCAGCGCCCGGGATCGCGCCACCCTGCTGTGGCTGCAGCAGCAACCGGCTCTGGGCGCAGGTTCAGGCGCGGTACGCCCGCCGGAGCCTGCGCAGGAGCAGAAACGACCCGGCGGCGGGGAGGGGCGCCCCTGGCGGATGGACTCAGGCTCCGACCGATGAGCCAGTGATCGTCGCGCCCCGGGCGTGTGATCGGGATCACTCCGCCGCCTGCTGGTCAGGGCCTTCGCGGGGCCCCACGCCGCGCCGCCAGCACCTGCTGCACCTGGCGCCAGCTCACGCCGTGGTGGGCCAGGGCCACCTGCAGGTGGAACACCAGGTCGGCCGCCTCTCCGGCGATGGCGTCGGCCTGGTCGTCCTTGCAGGCCATCACGAACTCGGCGCTCTCCTCGCCGATCTTCTTGAGGATGCGGTTGGCGCCGCCCTCCAGCAGCTTGTTGGTGTAGCTCCCGGGCTCGGGACGGTCGCGGCGACCCTCGATCACCCGCATCAGCTCGGTGCACACATCCGCCGGCGGCGGCGGGGCGGCGGCACCGCCCTCGGTGGGCAGCGGGCCCTGCTCGTAGAAGCAGCTGCGGGCGCCGGTGTGGCAGGCAACCTGGCCGGCCTGCTCGATGCTGAGCAGCAGCACGTCGGCATCGCAGTCGTAGCGGAGCCCCCGCAGCCGCTGGATGTGGCCGCTGGTGGCGCCCTTGTGCCAGAGCTCCTGACGGGAGCGGCTCCAGTAGTGCACCTCCCCGGTGGCCAGGGTGCGCTCCAGCGCCTCCCGGTTCATCCAGGCCACCATCAGCACGGCCCCATCCAGCCAGTCCTGGGCCACGGCGGGGATCAGGCCGTCGGCGTTGAAGCGCAGCACCTGCGCCAGGGCGTCGGCCGATGGCCAGGGGCCCGTCGACCCCTCGGCAGACCGTGGGTCACGCTGAAATGGTGCTGCCAAGGCCACCGCTCTGCCGCTTGCGGCAATCCTCCTCCATGCCGTCTCCCGCGGCCCACAGCTGCAGCAAGACCTTCCGGGGCTACCCCTGCTGCCACCGGCAGTGGCGCCATCCCGGGCACTGCCGCTTCGTGCACGGCTACAGCCGCGGCTTCACCTTCTGGTTCGCCGCCAATCGCCTCGATGCCTGCGGCTTCGTGGTGGATTTCTCCAGCCTCAGGCCCCTGGAGGCGCAGCTGGCCGCCCAGTTCGACCACACCTTCCTGGCCAATGCCGACGATCCCCTGCTGGAGCAATGGCAGGCTCTGCATGCGGCCGGGGCCCTGGATCTGCGGGTGATGGAGAACGTGGGCATGGAAGCCAGTGCCGCCCTGGTGTGGGAGTGGGCAAATGCGCTGCTGCTGGAGCGGGACGGCGGCCGCACCTGCTGCTGGAGGACCGAGGCGCGGGAGAACAGCCGCAATGCCGCCTGCTACGAGGCCGTGCCCTCCTGGTTCCAGCCGTGAGCCTCACCCGCCTGGCCACCGCCTGGGCCCTGTTCCAGGGGTTGCTGCTGGAGGCGCTGCCCTTCCTGCTGATCGGGGTGGCGATCGCCTCCCTGGCCCGGCGCTTCGCGCCCGGCGGGAGGTGGCTGCGGCGACTGCCCTCCCACCCCGTGTGGGGCCCGCTGGCCGGAGCGGCCCTGGGCTTCGCCCTGCCGGCCTGCGAGTGCGGCAACGTGCCGGTGGCGCGGCGCTTGCTGGTGGGGGGGGCACCGGTGGGCACAGGCCTGGGATTTCTGTTCGCCGCGCCGGTGCTCAACCCGATCGTGCTGGCCAGCACCTGGGCGGCCTTTCCCGACCAGCCCTGGATGCTGCTGGCCCGCCCCCTCGGGGCAGTGGTGCTGGCCCTCGGACTGGCCCTGGTGCTGCGCCAGCTGCCGGAGGGGGAGCTGTTCCGCGCCGACCTGCTGGAGGAACGGCGCATCAACCAGCCCCTGAGCCAGGTGAGCCTGCTGGAGCGGCGCACCGGCCTGGTGGGCCTCACCGCCCCGATGGCGCCGCCGGAACCCGTGCAGCGGCCCAGCTGGGCCACGGTGTTGCGGCACGGCAGCCGGGAGTTCACCGACCTGGCCCTGCTGCTGGTGATGGGCTGCGCCATCGCCGCCCTGGTGCAGAGCCTGCTGCCGCGCCAGTGGCTGCTGGCGGTGGGAGCCGCCCCCACCCTGTCGATCCTGGCGCTGATGCTGCTCAGCCTGGTGGTGTCGGTGTGCTCCAGCGTGGATGCCTTCCTCGCCCTGGGCTTCGCCGCCCAGGTCACCCCCGGCGCGCTGCTGGCCTTTCTGCTGCTGGGTCCGGTGATCGACCTGAAGCTGGTCGGCCTGCTCGGACTGCTGTTCCGGCCCCGGGGCCTGGTGCTCACGGCGGCCGGAGCCAGCCTGCTGGTGCTGCTGATCGGGCAGTGGATCAACCTCTGGAGGCTGTGATGGGGAGGTTCGCGGGCCGACTGCTGCAAGCCGTGCCCCTGGCCCTCTGGGCCGCCGTGCTGCTGCGCAGCGCCGCCGACGGGCGCCTGGATCTCCTGCTGCGCGAAGCCTTCCATCCGCTGGTGTGGGGCGCGGGGCTGCTGCTGCTGGCCCTGGCCCTGTTGCGGTTGGCCGGCCCCACCGAGCGGCCGGAACGCGGCACGGCCTGGCGCGACCTGCTCACCGCTGCCATGGCCGCATTGCTGCTGCTGCTCCCCCCCAACCCCTCCTTCGCCGATCTGGCCAGTCAGCGACCGAGCGATGAAACGGCCGAGGCGGAGCTCAGCTTCGTGCTGCCGCCGGCCCAGCGCAGCCTCACCGACTGGGTGCGGCTGCTGCGCAGCCAGCCCGATCCGGCCCTGTTCGCCGGCGATCCCGCCCGGATCAGCGGCTTCGTGCTGCCGGTGCCCGGCGAGGCGCCCCAGCTGGCCCGCCTGCTGGTGCGCTGCTGCCTGGCCGATGCCACCCCGGTGGGGCTGCCGGTGCGCTGGCCTGCCGGCGAGCCCCTGCCCCAGGCGGACCAGTGGCTGGCGATCAAGGGCACCATGGCGGTGGACTCCGGCCGCCTGGTGGTGGTGCCGGAAGAGATCCGCCCGATTCCGCGGCCGGAACGGCCGCTGGAGCCCTGATGCCGATCGCCCCACCCCATCGGCCGCTGCTGGCGGCGCTGGCCGTGCCGGCCGTGCTGGCGGTGATCCAGCAGCAACTGCTGCTGCGGCTGCCACCGAGGCTGGAGGGGCTCGGCAATGCGCCGGCCAGTTCCGGGCCCGCCGCCCTGCAGGCGCGCTTCAGCCGGCCGATGGATCCGGCCAGCCTCCAGAGCGGCAGCCGCCTCGATCCGCCGCTCGCGCACCGCTGGCTCGGCAGCGGCGACAGCCTGCTGCTCAGCCTCGCCGAAGGGCAGACCCTGCGCCAGCCGCTGCAGCTCGACCTGTCGGGCAGGGATCGCCGGGGCCTGGCCCTGCCCGCCAGCCGCTGGCTGTGGGATCCACGGCCGCGGCTGCTGGCGGTGGTGAGCCAACCCGGCGGAGAGCAGCTTCAGGTCCGGGATCACGATGGCCGCTGGACACCGATCAGCCCGGTGTGGCCCGCCATCCCCGTGGCCGTGCCCCTGGGCGATGGATCCGGCGTGGCCGCCGCCAGCCGCGACCCCTCGGGGCAGCTGCGGCTGTGGACCATCGCCCTGCGGCAGCGGAATCTGGCCAGCCAGGACCAGGGCCTGGTGACCCTGCAGGTGGAGCCGCCCCAGCCCCTGGGCGACCCGGCCGTGACGTTCGCCCATCTGAGCAGCAACCGCCGCGGCGAGCTCCTGGTGCAGAGCGGCAGCCTCGAGGAGGCTGGCAGCACGGCCCTGCTGTTGCGCCCCAGGGGAGATGGGCGGCCCCAGGGGCGCAGCAGGCCGCTCCCGTGGCAGGCAAGCGGGCCGATGCTGCTGCTGCCGGGGGGTGGCGCCGTGGTGGTGCCGGACACCGACGGACTCCATCTCGAAACCCTGCCGCCGCGCCCGCCCCGCCGCCAGACCCTGCCCGGCAGCCGCGATCTGAGCAGCTTCTGCCCGCAGGCGGGCCGGGCGGTGCTGCTGCGGCACTGGCCGGATTTCCGCCGCTCCCTCGAGCTGGTGGAGCCGGGCCGGGCCCCGCAGCAGCTGTGGCTCGGCAGCCAGGCGGTGGTGGCCAGTGCCTGCAGCCGTGGCGGCGAGCGGGTCTGGGCCCTGCTGGTGGAGGGCCGAGGCGAACCCGAGCTCTCCATCCTGGTGCTGGACCGCCGCGGCACGGAGCTGGCCCGCCGCCGGCTCGAGGGCTGGGAACTGGAGCCCGGAACCGGACTGCAGTACGACCCGAGCAGCGAGCAGCTGCTGGCGGCCCTGCGCCCGCTCGGGGGGATCGACGCCCCACCGGCCCCGGCCCAGCCCGTGCTGATCGACGCGGCCAGCCTGGAACTGCGCCCGCTGCCCAGGCCGGTGAGTCAGGTGCAATGGCTGCCTGCGGGCTAGAACGGCTCCACTGATCGCAGGTCCGTGGGTCCGAAGCTCAATGCCAGGCAGAGCCGGTTGCTGGACGCGCTGCGCCAGGCCGGAGAGGAGCTGTCGGGCCAGGATCTCCACGCCCTGCTGCGGGCGGGCGCCACGCCGATGGGGCTGGCCACGGTGTACCGCCAGCTGCAGCAGTGGGGACTGGTGCGCTGCCGCCATCTGCCCAGCGGCGAGGCCCTGTTCGCCCCCACCGAGCGCGACGATCACCACCTCACCTGCGTGGACTGCGGCCACACCCAGCGCCTGGACCGCTGCCCGGTGCACGGCCTGACGTTGCCCCAGGGCGAGCTCGGGGGATTCCTGCCCCTGTTCCACACCCTGGAGTTCTTCGGTCTGTGCCAGGCCTGCCAGCAGCGCCAGGGCTATGCCTCTTCTCCACCGCTTTCTCCATCCCGCAGCTCCTAGCCTGAGGGGAGCGTCGTCGTAGGTTTCGGGCTCAGCAGCATGGGCGTCGCAGCATGAGCGAGGTTGTTGACCGGCTCACCGGTCGCGGCTTCCGGGTGTTCACCCGCAAGCGCAGCGCTTACGTTCTGCTCGAAGGCCCCCTGAGCTGGAAGAAGGCCCGCAAGCGGGCCCGTCGGTTGGGGGGCGATCTCGCCACGGTGAACAACCGCAGGGAGAACCGCTTCCTCACCAAGCGCTTCTCGCCCATCGCCGCCGATGACTGCGGACTCTGGATCGGCCTCAAGCGCAACAACCGCACCGGCCGTTTCGGTTGGTCCTCCGGTCAGCGGGCCAAATACCGCAACTGGCTGCCCGCCGGCACACCCGGATACCGCCGGGCCGAGCCGAGCCTCGAAGCCAGCCAGAAGTTCGTCCATCTCTATTTCAACCCCAACGCCTTCGGGCGCTGGAAGAATTCCGACAACACCTACCGCGATGTGCTGATCGGTGGCGGCATCGCTGAATTCAGCCTCTAGACGCCCCCGCAGTTTCCCTCCATCCATGCCCTCTTCCACCGCCAGCTCCCAGGAGAGCCCCCAAACGGGCACGGCCCCAGGCGCCGTTGCCGAGAGCCCGCCGAGTCCCCTGCCGGTGACGATCCTCACGGGCTTTCTCGGGGCCGGCAAGACCACACTCCTCAACCACATCCTCTGCAATCAGCAGGGGCTCAAGACCGCCGTGCTGGTGAATGAGTTCGGCGAGATCGGCATCGACAACGATCTGGTCGTGGCCACCGGCGACGACATGGTGGAGCTCAGCAACGGCTGCATCTGCTGCTCGATCAACGGCGAGCTGCTGGATGCCGTCTACCGGATCCTCGATCGCCCCGACCCGGTCGACTATCTGGTGGTGGAAACCACCGGCCTGGCCGATCCGCTGCCGGTGGCCATGACCTTCCTGGGCAGCGACCTGCGGGACACCACCCGGCTCGACTCGATCATCACCCTGGTGGATGCCGAGAACTTCGGCCCGGAGATTCTCGACGGGGAGGTGGCCCGGGCCCAGGTGGTGTACAGCGACATGATCCTGCTGAACAAGTGCGATCTGGTCGATGACCAGCGGCTGGACGCTCTGGAGGACGAGCTGCGCCAGATCAAGACCGACGCCCGCATCCTGCGGTCGGTGAAGGGGGAGGTGCCCCTGCCGCTGCTGCTGAGCGTGGGCCTGTTCGAAAGCGACCGGGTGGTGGCCCAGCAGACCGCATCCACAGCCCATGACCACGGCCATGACCACAGCCATGACCACGGGCACGACCACAGTCACGACCATGCCGATCACAGCGGCTGCGATCACGACCATGGCCACTGTGAGCACGACCATGCCCATGGGGATGACCACCAGCACGGGTCCGCTGCCGACCATGCCGCGATCGAGGGTTTCACCTCCCTCTCGTTCGAGAGCGAAGGGCCCTTCGCCCTGCGCAAGTTCCAGAACTTTCTCGACAACCAGCTGCCCGCAGGCATCTTCCGGGCCAAGGGCATCCTCTGGTTCAACGAGAGCGAGCGGCGGCATGTGTTCCACCTGGCCGGCAAGCGCTTCTCGATCGACGATTCCGACTGGCCCAGCGCCGCGCGCAAGAACCAGATCGTGCTGATCGGCAAGGATCTCGACCACGCCCAGCTGCGCCGCCAGCTCCAGGCCTGTGTGGCCAGGGACGCCGGCAAGGGCTTCGGCTGAGGGTTCACCGCTGCGGCGATCCCCGTTGGTCACGGCGGCTTCAGCCTCATGGCCCAGGCGCCGCCTGCGCAGTGGCCCCAGCTTGGAGTGCCCCGTGGCTGGGCCGGAGGAGCCACCGGACCCGATCCGGTGACGCATCAACTGAGAACCATTATCATTCTGTGATTCGCCCTGGGCGCTTCCCGGGTGGTCCCTTCCCATGAACCGATTCCACCGCCTGCTCCTGGCCCCCGCAGCTCTGGGCCTGCTGGCCCCCGTGGCCGCCACGGCTTCTGAGATCAGGACCGAGCTCAACATGGACGGCGTCAACCAGTACGCCTCCCAGGAGCAGGTCACCAGCATCTCCCAGTTTTCCGACGTTCAGCCCACCGACTGGGCCTACCAGGCCCTCTCGAACCTGATCGAGCGCTACGGCTGCGTCGCCGGCTATCCCGACGGCACCTACAAGGGCCAGCGGGCCATGACACGTTTCGAGGCGGCCGCCCTGCTCAACGCCTGCCTCGATCGCGTCACCGAGGTGACCGATGAGCTCAAGCGCCTGATGGCCGAGTTCGAGAAGGAGCTCGCCATCCTCAAGGGCCGCGTCGACGGCCTCGAGGCCAAGGTGGGTGAACTGGAGGCCAGCCAGTTCTCCACCACCACCAAGCTCAGCGGCCAGGCCACGATGGTGCTCGGCGGCGTCGGCAACACCGGTTTCGGCGACAACGTCACCGCCAACTACGACGTGCAGCTGAGCTTCGACACCAGCTTCAGCGGCAAGGACCTGCTGCGCACCACCCTACGAGCCGGCAACTTCGGCAGCTCGGTGTTCGGCAATGGCAACTCCGCCCTGGGCATCAGCTTCGGTGAGGAAGACGCCGCCGACTCCGTCTTCATCGATCGCCTCTTCTATCAGTTCCCCATTGGCGAGAACGTCATCGCCACCGTGGGTGCCAACGTCGCCCAGGACGACATCGTGCTCTGGCCCACCGCCTATCCGGTGGACATGGGCCTCGACATCTTCAACTACGCCGGCGCCCAGGCCACCTACAACAAGACCCAGGGTGCTGGGGCCGGCCTGCAGTGGCAGAGGGAAGGCTGGGCCTTCACCCTGGCCTACGTCTCTGACATCGGTGCCGCCTCCGACTCCAGCGTCGGCGCCGGGCGCGACTTCATCGTGACCGCACAGGGCGGCTACATCGGGGAGAACTGGGGCGGTGCCATCGCCTACACCTACTCAGACTCGGATCCGTTCGAGGTCTTCCCCACCAGCTCCAGCAACAACGTGGCCGTCAGCGGCTACTGGCAGCCGATGGAAGCCGGCTGGGCACCCTCCATCAGCGCCGGGCTCGGCTGGTCGGACATCGACCGTCGCTCCAGCGACGAGGCCTGGAGCTGGATGGTGGGCCTCACCTGGGATGACGTGTTCATCAAGGGCAACAGCCTCGGCATGGCCCTCGGCAGTGTCGGAGTGGTGGACGGGGGCAAGTGCGGCACGGTGGGAACCTGCAGCAACAGCCTCTGGGTCGACGGCGCGGACGGTGACGACAACCTGGCCTACGAGCTCTGGTACAACTGGCAGGTCACCGACAACATCGCCGTGACACCCGCCTTCTTCTACATCGAGAACACCGGGGCGGATGACAGCTTCGGCGGCATGCTGAAAACCACCTTCTCCTTCTGAGGAGCAAGGCGTCGGAGGCCAGAAGGCTTCCGAGGCCTGTTCTGCTGCAACGGTGGCCGTCACAACACCACACCCGGACGTTCTGGCTAGCATCCGAGCATTGCCGGGAACTTCATGGCTGAAGCGCTGTTGTGTATCGGTGTTCTCGGGATGCTCGGACTGGCCTTCTGGCTCACCACCGATTCCGATGACGACAACGGCGGCGGCGGCATGATGCAACCCGTGCTCATTCCCGTGCGGGTGCGTCGTTACGACTGAGCAGGGCTGAGCAAAGGGATCCGGGGCAGCATCACCCTGACGTGGTGACATTTGCTACACCGCTCTGACTCCTTTGGTCGGAGATGGTTCCGAGGCCATCTTTAGGTTCTGGGGCGTGCACGTGATGCTTCGCCTCCTGGATGATGAGCCTTCAACGCCTTCGCCTGCCAGCGCGCTCCTGCCTGGCGCTGCTGCTCACCGCGTTCGCAGCCGTCGGCTGCGGCGGCCAGCAGCCGAGGGCCACGGAGGGCGACGGCGGCAACCGTGATCTGGCGGGCACCGAGGTGGGTGTCTACTCCGGCCGTCACTACAACACCGACAAGGAGCTCTACAGGGAGTTCACCCGCCGCACCGGCATCAAGGTGAACCTGCTGGAGGCCAAGGATGATGCCCTGATCGAGCGGCTGCGCACCGAAGGCCAGAACACCCCGGCGGATCTGCTGGTGCTGGTGGACGCGGCCCGTCTCGACAAGGCCACCCGGATGAACCTGTTCCAGCCGTCCGACTCCGCCGAGCTCGACAAGGATGTGCCCGCCAACCTGCGGGACTCCCAGGGCCGCTGGTTCGGCCTCACCCGCCGGGTGCGGGCCGCCATCGTCAACCCCGACCAGGTGGATCCGAGCACGATCCGCACCTACGCCGATCTGGCCAACCCGGCTCTCAAGGGCAAGCTCTGCCTGCGCAACAGCAAGAGCGTCTACAACCAGTCGCTGGTGGCTGACCAGCTGATCCAGCGCGGCAACGCCGCCACCCGCGACTGGGTGAAGGGCATGGTGGCCAACACCAGCCAGCCCTTCTTCACCTCCGACACGCCCCTGGCCCGGGCGGTGGCCAAGGGGGATTGCGGCGTCGGCGTGGTGAACACCTACTACGTGGCCCGCATGCTCTCCGGCGACAACGGCGCTGAGGACAAGACCCTGGCCAGCGGGCTCAAGGTGGTGTTCCCCGATCCGGCCCACGTGAACATCAGCGGCGCCGGCGTGACCCGCTACGCCAGCAACCCCGCTGGCGCCCTGCGGCTGCTGGAGTTTCTCGCCTCTCCCACCGGCGGCAAGGGGTATGCCGAGGCCAACAACGAGTACCCCCTCACCGGCTACGGCGACAATGCCCTGCTGAAGGATTTCGGCACCTTCCGCGCCGATGACGTGTCCGCCGAGCAGATGGGAGCCAAGAACAAGGAGGCGGTGGAACTGATGCAAGCCAACGGCTGGCAGTGATCGCCGAGCCTGCCGCCTGGGGCCCCTCGGGCCAGACCCTGCCCCAGCGCTCCCTGCTGAGCGCTGGGGTGCTGGTGCTCAGTGGGCTGGCGCTGCTGCCGGTGCTGGCCCTCGTGGCCTTCGCAGCCGTGGATGGGGGGCTCGATCGGCTCACCCTCGGCCACGAGGGCGCCGCCCAGATCCGCAACACCCTGTTGCTGGTGGCGAGCGTGGGGGTGCTCGGCGCCGCGCTCGGCACCGCCACGGGCTGGCTCACGGCCAACTGCCAGTTCCCGGGGCGCCGCTGGCTGCGCATCGCCCAGCTGCTGCCCCTGGCCACGCCCACCTATCTGCTGGCCGCCACCGCCATCGACCTGGGCAGCCGCCTGAGCTGGCGGGTGCATGGGCTGGGCTGGGCCGTGGCCGTGCTCACCCTGGCCACCTACAGCTATGTGTTCCTGCTCAGCACCGAGAGCTTCGCCGTGAGCGGCAAGCGCCAGCTGGAGGCCTGCCGCTCCCTGGGCATCGGCCCCTGGGGCAGCTTCCGCCGCGTGGCCCTGCCGATGGCCCTGCCTGCCATCGGCGCCGGCATCGCCCTCAGCGGCATGGAAGTGGTGAACGAGCTGGGGGCGGTGGAACTGCTGGGGGTCCCCACCCTCTCCAGCGGCATCCTGCAGCGCTGGCAGAACCAGGGGGATCCCCAGGGTGCCGTGGCCCTGGCCCTGGTGGCCCTGGTGATCGTGAGCCTGCTGGTGGGGGCCGAGCGGCTGCTGCGCCGCCGCAGCCGGCGCTGGCTGCTCGGCAGCCGGGGCGATCGGCTCGCCCCCTGGACGCTGCACGGCTGGCGGGCGCTGGTGGCCCAGCTGCTCACGGCCCTCCCCCCCCTGGCCACCCTGGGGCTGCCCCTGCTCTGGACCGCCATGAGCTGGGATCAGCTGCAGGGGGAATCGGTGGCCGAACTGGCGGGCCTCAGCGGGCGCACGCTGCTGCTGGCGCTGGTGGCGGCGGGGATGACCATGGCCGTGGGCCTGGTGCTGGCCATCGCGCGGCGCTGGATTCCTCAGCCCCTGATCCAGCAGCTCACGTTCGTGGCCGGCATGGGCTACGCGGTGCCGGGCACCGTGCTCGCCCTGGCCTTGATGCTGCTGGGGGGGCCCTTGGGCCTGAGCCCTCTGCTGCTGCTGCTCTGGGGCTACAGCGACCGGTTCCTGGCCGTGGGCAAGGGGGGCCTCGATGCCGGGCTGGAACGCATCCCGCCGAGCGTGGATGAGGCCGCCACCGGACTGGGCTGCAGCTGGATCCAGGTGCTGGGCCGGGTGCACCTCCCCCTGCTGCGGGGCCCGCTGCTGGTGGGGGCCCTGCTGGTGTTCGTGGACACGGTGAAGGAGCTTCCCCTCACCTTTGCCCTGCGCCCCTTCGATTTCGACACCCTGGCGGTGCGGGTCTACCAGTACGCCGGCGATGAACGCGTCGGGGCGGCGCTGATTCCGGCCCTGCTGATTCTCGCTCTGGGGCTGGTCGCCTCCCTGGCCCTGGTGCCGAGCCTGGACGAGACGAGCAGCTGAGGCTCAGTCGCGGCCGCAGCGGCACTTGCCGCCTTTCCAGTTGGAGCACTTGGTTTTCTTGCAGCCCTTCTTCTTGGACTGGGAGAGGCCACGGCGGGCGGCGGCATCGGGTTGGTCGTTGGCGGGACCGATCGGCTGGGCCATGGTGCGGCGAAGGGAGAGAAAGGAAAGGGAAAAGGGAACAAGTGGAGGGGAGAGCCGGATGGGAGCGAAGCGAGCGTCCGGCAGGGCGGGCTCAGGCGCTGGCCAGCGGGGCCGACTCCACCAGGGCCGGCGCCAGGCGCAGGCCCGGCTCGCCGGCGGGCACCTCGATCAGCTGGGCCTGGCGGATCCGCGACATCAGCCGGGTGGTGGTGACGCGGGTGGTGCCGATCAGTTCGCCGATGCGCTCGTGGGTGAGGCGGAACGGCAGGTCGCACCAGGAGCCGCAGCGGCGCCCCATGCGCCGCACCAGCAGGGCGAGCAGGGCATGGAGGCGCTGCTCGGCGCTGCCGAGATGGCGGATCCGCAGCAGCTGCAGGGTCCACTCGTTCACCGGGTCGAGGCCCGGCGCCGCTTCCACCTCGGCGGAGGTGCTGAAGCAGAGCGGCGTGAGCGCCTCGACGCAGACGCCATCGCTGCAGAGGCGGCTGGTCTGCAGCTGATCCCCGGGCTGAAGAAAGGCCAGGGTCATCCCCTCGGTTTCCTCGCAGGGGCAGTACACGCGGGCGACGCCGTCGAGCACTTCGATGCAGCCACCATCACCGCGGCGGGACGGATCCAGCAGCACCGAATGGCCGGCGGGAAGGCGCACGGCGCTCAGGGCGGCATCCGGAAGCAGGCGGAAGGACATGGCCAGGAACGGGGCCTATTGCGAATGACTCGCAAGCTAAACAATCACTGCGACTTTTGCAAGCGATTCTCAATAGCGAGTGACTGCTGCGAGTCTGGCCGCTGCGGGCCTGGCCACCGCCGGGGTCGTGCAGCACTCCGCAACAGCAGACTGACATCGGCCACGCCCCTGCTCAGGATGAGTGGAAATCCCACAATCCGTTGGGGACAGACCCTTCATGGCGAGCCACACCCCGATCTGTCGACCCAGTACCAAGGACTCCCTTGGCAGGCTGTTGCTGCTGGCGGCTTCCGCCACAGTCCTGGCCGCAGCCCTGCCTGCCGATCCGGTCAAGGCCGAGACCACCGAGCTCTACACCCTCGAAACCACCTGCACGGTCAAGGGCGGGCAGCCCCAGCCCTGCGTGGTGAAGGCGATGGACGACGAGGAGGAGGGCGTCACCACCTACCTGCACAGCCTTGGCGGCTCGGACTTCTCGATCCGGGTCAGCGACGATGCCCCGCTCACCATGAGCGCCATGGCGCCGGGAAGCAGCAGCTGGGTGCAGCTGGGCCAGGCCCACGCCCGCTTCTCCACCAACACGATCTGCTTCAACGGCGGGGAGCTCTGCGTCGTGAACCCCAACTACCTCAACAGCGTGCGGGAGGACAACCCCGACGCCTCTGCCGGGCGCGATCTGGTGGGGGTGAAGTTCGGCGCTGACGGGCGGGTGGTGATCACCTGCTGGGACGAAGGCTGTGAGGAGGTGAAGTGATGCGGCGCTCACGATCCCTGTTCGGCCTGCTGCTGGCAGGCGTGCTGGCCTTGCCGGGGGTGCCTGCCCTGGCCGCTCTGGAGGTGAGCGGAGATCCCACCGCCACCACCAGCCAGCCCGAACTGCTGGCCCGCAAAGGCGGCAAGAAGGGCGGCAGGAAGGGCGGAGGCCGCAAGAAGAGCGGCAAGAGCAGGAGCAAGAGCGGCTTCAAGAACAGCAGTTCCGGTCTCAGCCGCGGCTCCAAGAAACCCAAAGGTGGCTACAAGAAGAACGCCCGCAAGAGCGGCAACCCTTCGCTGAACCGCAAATCCGCGAAGGGTTCTGGCAAGCGCAAGAGCGGAAGCAACGACCGCAACCGAACGGCGTCCAACCGCAACCGGAATCGCAACGAGGACCGCAACCGCACGGCTTCGAACCGCAACCGGGATCGCAACAGCGACCGCAACAGGGACCGCAATCGTGAGGACCGGCGGGACCGAGCCGAGGACCGCCGCGACTGGCGGGACGATCGCCGTGATGACCGTTGGGATCGGTGGGACGATCGCCGCGACGATCGCTGGGATCGGGTCGACCGGCGCTGGGACCGCTGGGATGACCGCTGGGATCGCTATCCCGGCTGGGCGCGCCCGGGTTGGGGCTATGCACGCCCGTGGAACTACGGCTGGTACGGCGGCTGGTCCAGTCCAAGTTGGGGCTGGTGGGGCGCCAGCGCGGCCGCCTGGGGAGTCTCCAGCCTGGCCACAGCCGCCGTGATCAACTCGGCCGTGGACAATGCCGTGAGCAACCACACCACCTACATCACGGTGCCGAACAGCGACTACGGGCTGCTCTACGGCACCGTCGAGCCGGTGGGCACCGAGTCGGTGTCGTTCGAGGCCATCTCGGGTGACACCACGATCACGATGGAAGCCGACTGCAGCGACGGCACGCTCAACGGCAGCCGGCCGAACACCGCTGCGGAGGCCGAACTGCTCAATGCCGCCTGCCAGGTGGCCTACGGCTCGGTCTGAGGTCCGTGGTCAGCCCCTGTGGGAGCGGGTAGCTTCGGACGGCCCGTCCGGAGCTCCGCTCCTCCTGCTTCGATGTTCAACCAGGTTGCCGGTGTCTCGCGGTGGGCCCTTGCCGCCGTAACGCTGCCGCTGGTGGCGCAGCTCGCGGGCAGCCCGCCAGCCCGCGCCGAGGCCAACCCCGCCGCCGCTCAGGGCAGCGGCAGTGATGGCTTCGAGGGCCCAGAGGAGCCTTCGATGCCGTCGGAGCCGGTCGAGCTGCCGGTGGAGCAGGCGAGCGAAACGGTGCCGGAATCCGACTGGCGCGGCACGGTGGAGCTCTATGGGTTCGCGCCGCTGCGCGCCACCGGCAGCGTCACGATCCGCGGCTTCGAGAGCGATGTGGACTCCGATCTCGGCGACATCCTCTCCGCCCTCGACTGGGCCACCTTCGTGCGGGCCAGCGTGGAAAAGGGCCGCTGGGGCCTGCTCACAGACCTGAGCTACGTGAAGCTGTCCGGCGAGGACGGCACGACGGGGCCGCGCGGCCGCTTCACCGGCAACACCAAGGTATCCACCACGCAGGGGATCTACGACTTCGCCCTGCGCTACCGCGCCGGGGCAGAGGAGACGGCGATCGCGGAACCCGGCGCCTTCACCTTCATGCCCTACGCGGGCGTGCGGGTGCTGGACATGGGCCTGGATGTGCAGGCGGAGATCCGCGAGGTGGATGGCACCCGCCGCCTTGAGGCGGAGCGCTCCTTCGGCCGCACCTGGGCCCAGCCGCTCCTGGGCTTCCAGGCCACCTACTTTCTCTCCCCCAAGCTGCGGGCCTTCGCCAGGGCCGACATCGGCGGCTTCGATTTCTCCGGCGCCAAGAACTACAGCGGCAACGCCCAGCTCGGCCTGGGCTACGCCGTGGGCAACAACACCGACATCAACCTGTCGTGGCGCTATCTGGGCATCAACTACAGCAACGGGGATGAGCGCCCCAGCGGCATCCGCAGCTATCAGAACGGCATCGAGCTGGGGGTGAAGTTCTTCTTCTAGAGGCCTCCTGCCTGGCCAGCCTCAGCTGGCCAGTTCCCGCTGCTGCCAGCGCAGAAACACAGTGGACACGATCACGGTGATCAGCACGTAGGACAGGATGCCGGGAATCAGTTCGGGCAGCACCGAGGGTGGGGCATAGGTGAGGGCCAGGTCGGCGGCCAGGCCGGTGTTGCGCATGCCGATCACCAGCCCCACGGTGCGACGCTCCAGGGGATCAGGGCCCGCCAGGCCGTATCCCATCGCCAGGCTGAGCAGGCTGAGGGCGGCCATTCCAGCCAGTCCGACCAGGTTCCGCTGAAGAAAAGGGCCGAGGTGGCGAGCACTCATCACCAGCAGCGCCAGCATCAGAGCAGCCAGCATCAGGGTGGCGAGCGTGCCCAGCACGCCGCTGCAGCGCCGAGCCAGTCCCGGTCGCCACAGGCCCAGGGCAACGCCGGCGAGCACCGGTACCACCTGCACCTTCAGCACCTGCACCGCCACGCCGATCGGCCTGATCTCCCAGCCGCTCACCTCCCAGCCGCTCACCTCCCAGCCCTGAATGCCGGCACTGGCCTTGAACAGGATCGCCATCAGGGGGATGGAGAGGATGGCCAGCAGCGCCGCGCTGATCTGCAGCCGTGCCGCCAGCTCGGCGGTGCCGCCACTGCTGCGCACCCGGAACAGGATGAGCGGAGCGCTGGGGCAGCCCAGCATCAGGGCCATGGCCACCCAGGCGGGCCTTGAGAGCAGGGCATGGAAGGGGAGCAGCACCAGAACCAAGCCAGCCAGGGGCACCAGGAAGCAGGTGGCCAGCACCACGCGCCAGAGGAAAGCCGGGCGATCCCGCAGCAGCACGAACGGGTACTCCTTCAGGCCCAGCCCAAGGCTGAACATGAGCAGGGTGATGGTGGCCGTGGCCAGCCACGCGGCAATCGGGGGCATGGCCGTCAGACTCCTGAAGTGCCGTTCACGAGCAGAAAAAACGCCACGGTTCCGATGAGCGTGAGGGCCACGGCCGTGAACACGGTGATCGACCTCTGATCCACATACACGAAGTCATCGCGGCGAATCAGCTTGAGCGTACGCAGGTGCTGCCGGGTGGCCGCCGCCATCGCCAGGATGCCGATGAGCACGAAGCCCATCGCCACCAGGCGCACGCTCAGCCCGGCATGGGCACTGCCGTCGAAGCGGCTGCGGTTGATGGCACCGATGATCTTGTCCAGACCGAAGCCGAAGCTGATCAGCGAGAGGCAGGTGCGGATCCAGGCCATCATCGTGCGCTCCGCGGCGGCCCGGTTGCGCTCCTTGGCCAGTTCGTTGGTGAGATTGGGCATGGGCCGTGATCAGGATCCGGGGTTGGGAGGCAGCCGCTGACGTGGCACGGCCTGCTCTGGATGGGTGGTGCACTTCAGATCATTGGGCCTCAAAGGGCAAGGAGGCACCGGAACCGGAGGGCCTGGATGGAGGCAGCTCACCGTCGGCCGAACGGCGCTCAGCGCTCTGCCGGTGCTCGTCCTCGAACTTCTGCTCCGCTTCCACTTCCCTGGCCAGGAACACGTTGAGGAAGGTTCGGATCACGGCCACCACAGCGAGCTTGATCAGGTTTTCATTGGACGGTGCCGTGGTGGTCGAAACGATGTCAGCCGCCAGCTGAAACTCCAGGGCCATCGACAGCCAGCTGCCGAAGGTGAGCCGGATTCTGTTGAAGGGCCGCGCCCCCACCCGGCGCCGCAGCCGCAGCCGCAGCGACTGGCGCAGGGTGACCAGCAAGCCGATCCCCACGCACACCACGGAGATGAACTCCAGCACCACGCGCAGGGAGCCCGCGCCCACCTCCAACCAGCTCTCCAGGGGAAGCGCGGCCATGGCTCAGACCCTCACCACGCAACGGAACCCCATATGGCAGGTGGAGGTGTCGATGCCCTGGGCCATGCGAGCGGCCGGACGGTAGCGGCGGCAGTAGCTGGGCGCGCAGAGGAACGAGCCTCCCTTCACCACCTTGCGGGGGATGGCGCCATGCTGGGAGTTGCGATCGATGCTGGCCTCCCGGGCGGCACTGGCACAGCAGCCACCCTCCGGTGCGGCCTCACCCCCTGGCCCCGCCGCACCGTGCTCGCCATACCAGGTGTCGGTCCACTCCCACACGTTGCCGATCATGTCCACGAGGCCATAGCCGTTGGCCGCGAAGGCGCCCACGGGGGAGGTGCGCTCGTAGCCGACGAGGCGGCTGTTGTGGTGCGGGAACTCGCCCTGGAAGGTGTTCGCCATGGCGCGCCCTCCCGGGTGGAGTTCATGGCCCCAGGCGAATTCGGTGCCACCCAGACCTCCCCAGGCGGCGAACTCCCACTCGGCCTCCGTGGGCAGCTGCTTGCCCGCCCACACGGCATAGGCCAGGGCATCCTCGTGGGCCACATGCACCACGGGGTGATGGTCGCGGCCCTTGATCGAGGAGCCCGGCCCCTCGGGGTGCCGCCAGTTGGCGCCAGGGATGTACTGCCACCAGCGGTAGGGATCGCCCGTGCCCACGGGACCGGAAGGCGGCACGAACACGATCGAGGCGGGTGCCAGCAGCTCGGGCAGCGCATCGGGGTAATCGGCCGGATCCGCGGCCCGCTCCGCCAAGGTCACGTGGCCGGTGGCCTTGACGAACTTGCGGAACTGGGCATTGGTCACCGGAGCCCGGTCGATCCAGAACCCCTCCACCTGGCGCTGATGGGCCGGGGCCTCCTCTGGGTAGTGGTGATTCGAGCCCATCGTGAAGCTGCCACCGGGGATCCACACCATGTCCCGGGCTGGGGGCCGCCCGGGGCAGGGGCGGCCGGACACCTTGCCGAAAACGGTGCCGGAGCCATGGGTACTGGCGCGATCGGGGCTCAGGGTCATGCAGCCAGTTCGGTCTGCCTGCAGTGTGATGACCCCTCCAGAGCTCCGCAACGGCGGTGACGCGGCGTGATGGCCAGCCAGCCGCCACCATCAGGACAGACCAGGAAGAACCAGGCATGGGATTGGAGACACGACCATGGCGTCGCTGGTTTGCCCTGGCTGTTCTGGGCCTGGCTCTGGTGGTGTTGGGCGGCAACCTGGGGCCTGCGAGGGCCAGCGACCCGGATTCCGGTGCCGCGCCGGGGCTGGCGGCCCGCAGGAACTGGTGGGATCTCGATCGGGGCCGACCCTGCGGCCGCTTCTGGTGCAGCCTGGTGGTGAGTCCCCACATCCCGCTCGGCCCGGGCGAATCGCGCATCCGCCTGGCCGTGGCGGGCGGTGATGGGAGCACCGCCCAGGACACCGCCGCCCGGGTGGAGGCCCGCTCCACGGCGGTGGCCACCAGCCTGAAGGATCTGGCCAGGCAGCTGGAGGCCAGCGTGCAGAACGCCCCGGAGCCTCCCCCCACCCTCGGCTCCGGGCTGTGGCTCAACCGGCAGCTGAAACCCCGCCACCCACGCACCCCAACGCTGGCGATCGGCACCAAGAACAACAACCCGGTGATCTACCTGCCGGCGGATGCCGGCAACCGCACACCCCAGGTGACGCTGATCACCCTCACCGAGCCTGACAGCCTCGCCAATGGCCTCGACACCGAGGCCCTGGCCCAGCGCTGGAAGACCATCCTGGAGCGCACCCTCAGCGAAGCGCTCTGGGGCGCCAGCTTCGATCGCGTCTTCCCGTGGGCCCGACCGGTGGTGGTGGCCCTGGCCGTCGTGCTGGGCGGCGGCGGGGTGCTGCTGTGCAGCCGCGCCGTGGCGCGGCGACGCGATCAGGCCATGGAGCTGGGCCGGCAGCTGGTCGCCCTGCAGCAGACCCGCTCAGACGGCCGCCATGCCCCCAGCCCTGGCAGCGAGGAGGCCACGGACAAGCAGCAGCTGAAGCAGGTGCAGCGGCTGGAGCGCGCCCAGCGTCACCGCAACCTGGCGATCAAGCTGATCCGGATGCTGCGGATCACCGTGGTGGTGATGGCGGCGATCCTGGCGCTGTTCGTGGTGCCCGGCAGCCGGCTGCTGGGCCTCGCCCTGCTGCGCCTCTCGGCCTCGATCCCGCTGATCTGGGGCACGATGATCCTGCTGGAAGGTGTGCTGAGCTGGGCCCTGGCGCGTCGGCTCAACCAGTGGGCCGACCAGGCCCAGCTGGCGGAGCCGAACTCGCGCCGGCCGCAGCTGCGGCTCGGCACCAATCTCGGAGTGCTCAAGGGCACGATCGGCACCGGCACAACGCTGCTGGGCCTCTACCTCACCCTGCTGGCGTTCGGGATCACCCCCCAGATCCTGGCCGGGGCCGGCATCGTGGCGGTGGCCGTGGGTTTCCTGGCCCGGGGGCTGGTGGAGGATCTGATCGGCGGCGTACGGATCCTCAGTGCCGACCTCTATGCCGTCGGTGATTCCATCGCCGCCAACGGCCATGCCGGCCTGGTGGAGGGCATGAACCTGCTCTACACCCAGCTGCGTGGTGGCGGCGGTGAACTGATCAGCCTGCCCAACGGCGCCATCCGGGAGTGTGAGAACCGCAGCAAGGACTGGGCCCGGGTGAACTTCGAGGTGGACATCGCCTGGCGCAGCGATCTCGCCAGGGCCTCCGCGCTGCTGCAGGCGGTGGCCACGGAGCTGGCCGCCGATCCGGAGTGGAACGCCCTGATCCTGGAGGAGCCCCAGCTGCTGGGGGTGGAGCAGCTCGACCAGAGCGGTGTGCGCCTCAAGCTCTGGATCAAGACCCAGCCCCTCAAGCAATGGAGCGTGGCTCGCGAGTACCGAAGGCGGCTGAAGGCGGCCCTCGATGCGGCCGGCATCGAACCCGGCATCCCCCAGCGCCTCTCGCTCCAGGCCTGATCCGAGCGGTGTGAGGCCGAAGGGATCGGCGCCAGCATCACGAATCTGCACCGCCCGCCACGCCAGACACTGACAGGGAGAGGCGGCTTCTCCACGCTGGGAGCACCAGGGCCGGAGCCTGCATGGCCCTGCCCCACGCTCAGCTTTCCCTCCATGCGCCAGCGTGATCGTTCTCGGCCCCCGGCCAGGTTCGGGCGGCTGGCCCTCGCGTTCGCCACGCTGACCGCGGTGCTCCTGATTGGCCTCGCACCACCGGCCCAGAGCTTCCTCCGGCTCGATCAGCTCGATTCGGCCGACCAGAAGACGCTGCCCGAGGGCTGTGCGGCGGAGCCGGCCGCCATCAGCCTCGACGGCCAGACAGTACTGGAGGTGCGCGGCACCGCCGGTGCCGAGAGCATCACCAGCGCGGCGAAGCGGGGCAGCCAGACCCTGCAGGAACTGGCCCGGAACCTCGCGATCGCCCCCGACGACATCGCGGTGAAACACCTGGATGGCGAGAGCTTCATCCTGCTGCAGCAGAAAGGACAACCCGTGCGGCGGCTGGGGATGCTGAACCAGCGCATCGCCGGCTGCTACGGCATGGAGCCGCAACGGCTGGCAGAGCTCACCCGCGATCAGATCCGCGCCGCGATGGTGCGCTACCGACAGGCCCATTCCCTGGACTCGTGGCTGCGGGGCAGCGCCCTGGCCGCCCTGGTGCTGGCGGTGTATGTGGTGTGGCTGCGGCTGCAGTTCCGCCTCAACGCACGGATCCGGCAGCTGATCGCCAGCCGCGACCGGTTCCTGCTGCAGCAGCTGGCCCGACTCGGGCTTTCCGCCCTGCTGGAGCCGGCCCAGGTGCGGCGGCTGCTGCAGGGCCTGCGCAGCGCCGTTCACTGGGGCCTGCTGCTGCTGATCAGCTACCTGCTGCTGCCATTGCTGCTGGGGTTCTTTCCGCCCACCCAGGGCATCGCCAGTGGGCTGAGGCTGCAGCTGCGCCAGCTCACCCTGGGCCTGCTGGACGGGGTGGTGGCCGCCATTCCGAATCTGCTCTCGATCGTGGTGATCATCGGCCTGGGAGTGCTGGTGGCCCGTGCGAGCAACAGTGTGTTCGAGGCCCTGCGGCTCGGCCGCCTGCGCATCCCGGGCTTCTACCGCGAATGGGCGCGGCCAACGGCGCGACTGGTGGCGATGCTGATCGCTGTGGCCACCCTGGTGATCGCCTTTCCCTACATCCCCGGATCCAGCAGCAGGGCGTTCCAGGGTGCCGGACTGTTCGTGGGGGTGTTCGCGGCGCTGGGCTCCAGTGCCGTGGCCGCCAACATCATCAGCGGTCTGCTGCTGATTTACACGCGGGCCTTCCGGGAAGGGGATTTCGTGGAACTGAACGGGGTGCTGGGCACGGTGCAGGACCGCACCCTGCTGGTGACGCGGGTGCAGACCCCCCACAACCAGCTGGTGAGCATTCCCAATGCCACCGTGATCAGCAATGCGGTGGCGAACTACAGCTTCTCCCGCCGCGAGATCCGCCAACCCGTGGCGCTGGCCTGCACGATCACCATCGGCTACGACGTGCCCTGGCGCCAAGTGGAGGAACTGATGCTGGCCGCTGCGCGCAGCGTGGAGGGGGTGACGGATGAGATGGAGCCGTTCGTACTGCAGACCGCCCTGAACGACTTCCACATCAGTTACGAGCTCACCGCGTTTCTGCGGGACGCCAACACCTACCGCCTGAGCCTCTCCCAGTTGCATGGGGCCCTGCAGGACAAGTTCGCCGAAGCCGGCGTGGAAATCCTCTCCCCCGGCTATCACGCCGTGCGCAACGGCAATCCCAGCACCGTGCCGAAGAACACGCCGCCATCGCTAGAGGCCTGAGCGAACGGCGGTAGCGGTGCAGCCGTATGGCAACACTGACATAAGTCGCACATGGGCTGGGGTCGAGGGTGGCTCTGGAACGGGACCAATGCAGGGGGTCCCGTGACTGAGGATCCTCCTCCGCCAGCAGTGCCTCAGCCCCTCAACAGGTGCACCCGGCGGGAGTGATGGGTGCGCAGCAGCGCCTGTTGCAGCATCACGGCCTCATGCCGGTCCACGCAGCTGGCGAACGGGCGGTGATCCAGATACACGAGATGGAGGTCCTTGGTCCAGATGGCAGCCATGAACGCTTTATAGATTCTCTTAAGGTTTTAAGAGGGCGTGAGAGCCTGCTGCAATCGGTCGATGTACCCATCGCCACCATGCCGACCCGCCCCCTGTTCCGGGCCGACCCGCCCCCCCACGGGTCCGAGTCGTGGGAGGTGCATCTGGAGCCCCATGGGTTGGAGGCAGCCGAAGCCGCGGCCCTCTTTCGCACCCTGCTGGCGCTGCCGGGCTGGCGGCAGGACACGATCCAGCTGTACGGCCGGACGCATCCCTTGCCCAGGCTGCACCGCTGGTTCGCCCTCTCCAGCCAGACCTATCGCTGGTCGGGGCTGGTGATGCGGCCCGAGCCGTTTCCGGATGCTCTGTAACCGGTGCTGCAGCGCCTGCGGGAGGCCAGTGGCGTGCCGTTCAACACGGCCCTGGCCAACCTCTACCGCGATGGCCGCGATTCGGTGGCCTGGCATTCCGATGACGAACCCGAACTCGGGGCCCATCCGGTGATCGCCAGCCTGAGCCTCGGCGCCACGCGGCGGTTTCTGATGCGCCGCAAGGCCGATCACCGCCATCGGCGCGCGTTCCAGCTGAGCCATGGCTCGCTGCTCTGGATGGCGGGGTCCACGCAGGAGCACTGGCAGCACTGTCTGCCGAAAACCGCGCGCCCGGTGGCCGCGCGCATCAACCTCACCTTCCGTGCCATCGGCCCCTATGGGGTGGTCGGCAGCGGCACGCCGTCCTCGAGGCTGGGGTTGCCGGAGAGCAGGGTGATCCCCGCGGGTGGGCCGGCGTCAGCCGGGGTGCGTTCCCGCTCCCGGTAGCCCATGCCGTCGAACACCCACGGCGGGGGCGGTGTGGAGAAGCTGGCGGTGGCCCCACCGGACAGGATTCACAGCGTGACCATCACGGTTCTCAGCGTGACCATGTCGCAGGGGAGCCACCACCGTGATCCCGTCAGGAGTGGCCGGTGGTGCTGGTCATCTTCTCCATCACCTCCTGCAGCGAGAAGCTGGCGGCCTTCTGGCGTGGCGGGAACTCCTGGAAGGTGGCGAGGAACTGGGCCACGTAGGCCTGGGCCGGCACCAACAGGAACACGTGGTCGAGAATCCAGTCCCAGTAGGTGTTGGAGGTGATGTCGGCCCGCTCGTAGGGGTCGGTCTTGAGGTTGAAGATCTTCGGCACCCGCAGAGCCACGAAGGGTTCCGCCCAGATCTGCAGCGTGCCGGTGGCGCGCTGCTCCATGAACACCATCTTCCAGTTGTCGTAGCGCAGGGCGGTGAGGTCACCGTCGTCGGAGAAGTAGAAGAACTCCACCCGCGGGCTCTTGTCCGTCTGGCCCGTCCAGTAGTCGAGCATGTTGTAGCCGTCCAGATGCACGTGGTAGTGCTGACTGCCGGCCTGATGGCCGGCCTTGAGCTTCTCCTTGATCTCAGGCTCTCCGGCGGCGGCCAGCAGGGTGGGCAGCCAGTCAAGGTGGCTCACGATCTCGGTGTAGAGCGTGCCGGGCGCGATCTTGCCGGGCCAGCGCACCAGGGCCGGCACCCGGTAGGCGCCCTCCCAGTTGGAGTTCTTCTCGTTGCGGAAGGGGGTCATGCCGGCATCGGGCCAGCTGTTCATGTGCGGCCCGTTGTCGGTGCTGTACATCACGATCGTGTCGTCGGCGATGCCCAGCTCGTCGACCAGGTTGAGCATCTCGCCGATGCAGTTGTCGTGATAGATCATCACGTCGTGGTATTCCGACTGCCAGCGGCCCGACTGCCCGAGATCCTGGGGCCGGGCATGGGTACGGAAGTGCATGTGGGTGGTGTTGAACCACACGAAGAAGGGCTCGCCGGAGGCCACCGCGTCACGGATGAACCGCTTGGCCTCCTTCATGAACTCCTCGTCGGCCGTCTCCATCCGCTTCTTGGTGAGCGGGCCGGTGTTCTCGATCCGCTGGGTGCCGTCGCCGTTGGCCCAGCAGTGCAGCACGCCGCGGGGACCGTAGTTCTTCTTGAAGTTGGGGAAATCCTCCGGCTGCGGATAGTCGCGCAGTTCCGGCTCCTCCTCGGCATTGAGGTGGTACAGATTGCCGAAGAACTCGTCGAAGCCGTGCATCGTCGGCAGATGCTCGTCGCGGTCGCCGAAGTGGTTCTTGCCGAACTGGCCGGTGCGGTAGCCCAGCGGCTTGAGCAGGCCGGCGATGGTGGGATCCTCCGGGCGGAAGCCGAGGGGGGCGCCGGGCAGGCCCACCTTGGAGAGGCCGGTGCGGAACACGCTCTGGCCGGAGATGAAGGCGGCCCGGCCAGCGGTGCAGCTCTGCTCGGCGTAGTAGTGGATGAAGCGCCCCCCCTCCTTGGCCACCCGGTCGATGTTGGGGGTCTGGTACCCCATCAGGCCGTCGCTGTAGCAGCTCAGGTTGCTCTGGCCGATGTCGTCGCCCCAGAGGATGAGGATGTTGGGCTTGCCGTTGGGCATGGCGGGGAGGGATGCCGTGGGGACTCCCGAACTGTGGCCAGGGATGGCCCGGGCGAACACTCGGAAAGTGCGAAATTTTTGGGATGGCTCGCTCCCGCAGCATCGACGGCATCGAGGACCTGCAGGGCCTGCTGCTCGGCGCAGACCTGCCGCTCACGATCACCCAACTCACCACGGGCAGGCTGCGTGGCGAGCTGCTTCCCCTGCGGCTGGGCCCGCTGAAGCTGCTGCGCCTCCACCTCGACCGGGCGATCCACGCCGCCGGCCCCAAGCCCGGCGACCGGCAGCTGATCACGCTCGATCTGAACGGGCACCTGGATGGGGGCGCGCCATCGGTGCCCAGCATCCGCAGCCACGGCCAACCCCTGCTGCCCACGGCCCTGTTCGGCCTCTCCACCGCCGGTGAGATCCACCTCACCACCTTCGGCCCGTGCGACCTGGCCCTGGTGATGCTCGAGCGGGAGGAATTCCTGCGCCGGGCCGAGCTGCTCGGCTGTCCGGTGCTGGAGGAAGCGCTGGCCCGCAACTGGCTCAGCGTGGATCCCCTGCGGTTCACGCGGTTACGGCGCCGGCTGTGCCAGCTGTTCACGGCGCTGCAGGCCGACCCCACCCTTGAGCAGCCGGCCGGGTTCGCGCGGCTGGTGAGCGGCGATCTGATCGCCCTGGTGCTGGAAGCCCTCGTGCACGGCGGAGAGGCCAGCGCCGGGCTGTGCCGGCCGCCCTCACGGATCGAGCTGGTGAAGGCGGCCCAGCGGTGGATGGAGGCCCACCCCGGCCAGCCCATTCACCTGGAGGGCCTCTGCCGGGAGGTGCACACGAGCCGGCGCAGCCTGATCCAGGGATTCCGGGAGCACCTGGGGATGGGCCCGATCAGCTACCTGCGGCTGCAGCGGCTGCACGGCATCCGCCGGGCACTGCTGGAGCCGACCCAGTCGGACTACGATCAGCGCGCTCGCGCGACTGGGGCTTTCTCACCCGGGCCACTCGCCCGGGCAGTACGCCGAGCTGTTCGGGAGCGGCCTCCGACACCCTGGTGGACTGCAGCAGACCCCGCGAACGCCCTCTGGCCGGCTCAATCCTCTTAGGAATCCGGGAATACCTGCTGCCAGTCTCGTCGCATGCTCACCACGGTCCAGCCCCGCTGCGACGCCTCGCTGAGGCCGCGGTCCAGCCTTCCGGTGGCGCTGGCCCGGTCGTAGGCCACTTCCCGCTCGGCATCATCGTGGTGCACCAGCACGCCGAGGCGCGGACCATCACCGGCGGTGGTCCACTCCAGCATCTCGAAATCCCCATCGGAGTTGCCGAAGGCCGCCTGCGGCCGGCGGCCGATCAGGGCCTCGATGGCCTGCGGTTTGGCGGCCCCGTCATTGATCAGCTGGGGTTCGGGCAGGCGCACGATCGACACGGCACCGTTCTTCATCACATACTCGGTTTTGATCAGGGAGCCGATCACCTGCTCGGGCGGCACGCCGTAGAGCTCCTCGGCCACCACGCGCATGAAGGCGGTGCCTCCGGCCGACACGATGATGGTGCGGAAGCCCTGGCTGCGCAGGTAGGCGAGCAGCTCCTGCATCGGCAGATAGACCATCGCCCGGTACGGGAGGTTCGTGCGGGGGTGACGCGCCGTGGCGAACCAGTCGCGCACCACCGCGCTGAAGGCCTCGGTGGTGAGGCCGGCATGGGTCACGCCCACCAGTTCCAGGATCCCGGCCATGCCGAGGCTGCGGAGATCGGTGTCATGGCCGGGGGCCACGGCCCTGGCGATGGCGGGGCTCTCCAGCAGCTTCGGATCGGCGGCGGCCAGCTCCCGGGCCCGGTCGATGGCGAAGGCGAGCTGGATGTACATCGGCTGCTCCGACCAGAGCGTGCCGTCGTTGTCGAACACGGCGATCCGCTCCGCCGGGGGCACGTAGCCCGGGGCGCCCGGCGTGGTGACAGCGGCCACGAAGGCCAGGATCCGCTGCCGCGCATCGCCAGCACGCCAGGAGGGAAGGGGCTGGCCGGCGAGCGCGGCGGTGAACGGGGCCATCCAGATCAGCGGGGAGAGCAGCAGGGTGGGGATCAGGCTACGGAGCATCACAACCCGATCAGGCGCCAGCGGCCGTCTCTCCGGCTCCGGCCGTGCGCAGATAGTGCTCCACCGCCCGTTCCACATTGCGGCGCATCCTCGGCCGCCCCAGGCGTTGCCCCAGCTCCGAGCGCCGCACCACCGCCAGCACGGCCGGGTTCAGGCCCGCCAGCCACAGCTCGATGCCCTTCTGCTGCAGCTGCCGCTCCGCCTGGGTGAGGGCCTTGAGGGCGGTGTACTCCAGGTCGATCAGGGCGCTGCCATCGAGCACCACCACCCGGGGGCGGTGCTGGTCGATCAGGCGGCGGATCCGGGCGGCAACACCGTCGGCATTGGCGAAGAAGAGGCGCCCCTCAGCCCGCACCAACAGCAGGCCGGGCCAGGCCTCATCGCTGCTGTGGCGGAGCGAGAGGGGGCGGAACACGTCAGTGCCGGGCTTGCGGCCGATGGCATACACGGGCGGGTTGATCTCCTGCTGCACCAGGGCCACCAGGGAGAGAATCACCGCCACCAGGATTCCCTTGAGGGTGCCCAGCAGCACCACCCCCAGGAAGGCCACCAGGGCCCAGCGGAACTCCGCATGCCGCACCCGGCGGATCGCCAGGAACTCGGCCGGCGCGATCATCGGCAGGGCGTAGACCACCACCACCACAGCCAGGGCGGCCTGGGGCATCACGGCAATCAGCGGCGCCAGCACCAGCAGGGTGGCCAGCGCGGCGGCGGCCGTGACCAGGGCGGCCAGCTGGGTGCGGGCCCCCGCCTGCCGGTTCACGGCCGTCTGGGACGTACCGCCACCGGCCGCCATGGCGCCGAAGCAGGCCCCCAGGGCATTGGCGGCCCCCAGGGCCAGCAGCTCCCGGTTGGCATTGGGGGGAGGCTCCTCCGGGCCCCGGAAGGCCCGGGCGGCGGCGGCGCTTTCCGTGAAGCTCATCACCGCGATGCCCACGGCAGCGGGCCACAGCTGGGCGCTCTGGCCCAGCGGCGGCAGGGAGAAGGCGGGCAGCCCTCCGGCCACGGCACCGATCACGGCGATGCCGCGCTGCTGCAGGCCCAGGGCGGCACTCAGCACCACCGCCGCGGCCACCACCAGCAGCGGTGCCGGCAGCTGGGGCCAGCGGCGCTGCAGCACGATCAGCAGCAGCACGAGCAGGCCGGAGAGGGCCACCGTGACCAGGGACGCGGCTGGAACCTGGGCCGCCACGGCCGCCAGATCCCGGAAGAACCCCGCCTTCTCGATCGACACCCCCAGGAGTTTGGGCAGTTGATCCACCACGATCACCAGCCCGATGCCGGTCTTGAAGCCCACCAGCACCGACTCGGAGATGAAGCTGGCCAGAAACCCGAGCCGCAGCACGCCGGCCCCGATCAGCATCGCCCCCACCAGCAGGGCGAGCTGGGCACTGGTGGCCAGGGCAGCACCGCTGGCCTCCCCACCGGAGCCCACAGCCAGCTCGCTGCCCACCAGGATCGCCAGGGTGGTGGTGGTGCTCACGCTCAGGGGCCTGGAGGTGCCGAGCAGGGCGTACACCAGCATCGGCACCAGGGCCGTGGTGAGGCCCACCTGCACCGGCAGGCCGGCGATGGTGGCGAAGGCAAGCGCCTTCGGGATCACCACGGCGGCGGTGGTGAGTCCGGCCAGCAGATCCGGCTTCAGCCAGGGGCGCTGGTACGCCGCCAGCCAGGAGGGCAACAGGCGCTGGGCGAGGGCGGGCAACGGCACGGCAGCGGGTTCAGGCACTCTCGGCGCAGCTGGGACAGAGGGCCCGCACGGTGAGCACGCAGTCGAGCAGGCGGAAGGCATGGGCCGCGGCCGCGTCCTCGCCGGCCGCCAGCACGGCCGTGTTCTCGAATTCCTCGGTGCGGCCGCAGCGCACGCACACCAGGTGGTGGTGATCCCGGTGGGTGTCGCCGGCCAGCTCGAAGCGGCGGCCCCCTTCCGGCAGCTCCAGCTCCTGCAGCAGGCCCATGGAGCTCAGCAGGCGCAGGGTGCGGTACACCGTGGCCAGCGACACCCGCTCCTGGGCCTTCAACAGCCGCTGGTGCACCTCCTCGGCGCTGAGGTGGGTGCCTTCGCCGATGCGCTCGAACAGGGCCAGCACCCGCTGGCGCTGGGGTGTGAGCCGCTGGCCGCGGTCGTGCAGGCTGGTGCGCAGCCCCTCGCTGGTGGTGTCCCCGGCAGCGGGGCCCGCTTTGGAACCCAGGTTGGAACCCAGGTTCGACCCGAGGTTGGAACCAAGGTTGGATGGGGAAGGCACCGCAAACAGCCCCGGCTTCTCAATAATAGGCTCAGTTGCGAAGGCTCGCCATGGCGCCCAGCCTCTCCCCTGCCGCAGGCGCCGACGCCCCCCGGGCGGTGTTCCTCGATGCCCTCAGCCTCGGCCCGGTGGATCTGGCACCGATCACCGCCGAAGCCCAGCTCACCTGCTGGCCGAGCACCGGTCCTGAGCAACGGCTTTCGCGGCTCCAGGGCGCCGCGGTGGCGATCACCAACAAGGTGTGCCTTGATGCCCCCCTGCTGGCCCAGCTGCCCCAGCTGCGGCTGATCTGCACCGCCAGCACCGGCACCGACCAGGTGGATCTGGAGGCCTGCGAAGCCCGGGGCATCACGGTGCGCCACGCCGGCCGCTACAGCCGCCCTTCGGTGGTGCAGATCACCTGGGCCCTGATCCTGGAGCTCACCTGCCAGCTGCAGCTGCGCCGCCGGCAGGTGCTCGCCGGCGATTGGCAGCGCAGCCCCGTGTTCGCCCTGGTGGAGCCGGCCTTCGATGAACTGGCCGGCCGCCACCTCACCGTGGTGGGGGCCGGTGACATCGGCCGGGGCGTGGCCGCGGTGGGTGACGCCTTCGGCATGACCGTGCACCCGATCACCAGCCGCACTCCGGCCCAGGAGCTGGAGGTGGCCCTGCGCCAGGCCGACGTGGTGAGCCTGCATGCCCCCCTCACCGCCGCCAGCCGCCACCTGATCAACGCCGAACGGCTGGCCTGGATGAAGGCCTCGGCGGTGCTGGTGAACATGGGCCGCGGCGGCCTGATCGACACCCCGGCCCTGGTGCGGGCCCTGCAGGAGGGAGCGCTGGCCGGCGCCGCCCTCGATGTGCTGGAGCGGGAGCCTCCCGGCCCGGAACTGGAGCCGCTCAAGGGTGTGCCCAACCTGATCCTCACGCCCCACATCGGCTGGGCCTCACGGCAGGCGCGGCAGCGGCTGGTGGCCACCCTTGCGGCCCACCTCGCCGCCTTCCGTCAGGGCTGCTGATCCAAGGGCTGGTCGAGTCGCCGATCCAGGCGCTGATCGGCGCGGGCCGTGAGGGCGGCCAGCAGATCGGCCAGGGTCACCACCACCCGGTAGGCGATGGCGATCGCCAGCAGGGGGGCCTCGGGAATCTGGCTGCCCAGCCGCAGCAGCAGCACCGCCTCGAACACCCCGAGGCCGCCGGGAGCTCCCGGCACCAGCAGGCCGGCGGTCCAGGCCAGGGCGAACCCCGCCAGCCATCCCGTCCAGCCCAGGGAGCCCTGCAGATCGAAGGCCACCACACAACAGGCGAAACCGCTGAAGCGCAGCAGCACGAAAGCCAGCAGGGCCAGCAGGGGGCGCCAGGGATAGCCGCCGGGCAGCGGAGGGCTGGGGCCGGGCGTGGCCTCCTCCGCTGAAGCGGCCAGGCGGCGGGCCTGGCGGCGCTCCAGGGCGACGAGCAACGGCCGCAGCCAGCGGGGCAGCAGCAACGCCAGGGGGAGGAGGCCCAGCAGGGCGAGGCCGTCCTGCCAGCCATCGAGAGCCACCAGCGCCAGGGCCGCGGCCGCGGCCAGCAGCGGATCGAGCAGCACCGCCGCCAGGGCCTGGGGCCAGGAAGCACCCCCGCGCAGGGGGCCGGCCGGGTCCCGCAACTGGCTCAGGCGGGTGGTGAGGTGCCAGATGCCGCCCGGCAGGAACTTGCGCAGGTTCGTGTCGAGGTACATCCGCACGATCGCCGCCCAGCGGGGCCGCAGCCCGAGCCAGGCCAGCAGCACCGCGAAGCCCAGGCCATTGACCACCAGGCTGAGCAGGCTGAGCCCCAGGCCCAGCACCAGCCACAGCCAGCCCTGCAGATCGAGGCTGAGCTGCAGCATCTGGCGGCCGTGGTTGGCCAGGGCCGCCAGCAGAAACCCGAAGCTGAGCAGGGTGAACCACAGCCCCAGGCCCCCCGGCGGCGTCGGCAGCCTCAGCCCCTGCAGCCGCTGGCGCAGAGCGGATTGCCAGGCGTCGAGCAGCGTCATGGCAGCTCCGCGGGGCCGGCTTCCCCGGCGGGCTCCTGCCGCAGGCAGCCCTGCACCACCGCCCGCACCTGATCCAGGGGCAGGGCGTGGCGGGCGGCCAGGGCCAGCAGGTCGTCGTGCTCGGGCTTGCTGCGCCAGCGGCCATCGGGCAGCCGCGCCTCCTTGATCCGCACCGCACCCAGGGGGGTGGAGAGGTCGCGGCTGCGGCGCGGCAGCACCCAGCGTGGCTGGTGACGCTCCCGCAGGCCCAGGGTGCTGCTGTGCTGCCACCACACGGCGCGCAGGACCTCGGCGGTGTGGGGCTGGGCCAGGGCGGTGACCAGCCAGCCTGGGCGGCCCTTCTTCATCAGGATCGCCTGGCAGAACACCTCCAGGGCTCCAGCCCGGCGCAGGGCCTCCTGGAAGGCCGCCAGATCCTCCGGGGTGAGGTCGTCGATCTGAGCCTGCTGCTCCAGCACCGTTTCGCAGTGGGGCTGGCCGGCGCCGGCCGGCGCCAGGCCGGTGGCCAGCACCAGACGCAGCAGGTTGGGGCGGTCGAGCCCGCGCGTGCCCAGGCCCACCCCCACCCGCTCGGGGCGGTGGGCCGGGGGCAGCCCGAAGCGCTCGCACCACACCGCCGCCAGGGCGAGTCCGGTGGGGGTGGTGAGTTCGCCCGCCGGAAAGCCGGCCGAGGAGGCCAGGGGCACACCCCGGAGCCGGGCGATCTCCAGCACCGCCGGCGCCGGCACCGGCAGCACGCCATGGGCCGTGGTCACGCTGCCATGGCCGGCGGGGGGTGGCGTGCACTGCAGCTGCTCCACCCCCAGATGGAGCAGGGCGGCGCACACCCCCACCACATCCACCAGGGCATCGAGGGCGCCCACCTCGTGGAAGTGCACGGCCTCGGCGGAGTGGCCGTGCACGGCGGCCTCGGCCTCGGCCAGCAGGACGAACACCGCCAGCACGCGCTCCCGAAGGGAGCTGGGCCAGGGGGCCTGCTCCAGGGTGCGGCGGAGGCTGGACCAGAGGCGATGGGGTGGATCGGGCTCCAGGGTCACCACCTCCAGGTGCAGGCCCCGCAGGCCGCCACTGCGGCGTTCGCTGATCTCCAGCCGGTACGACTCCGCCAGCCCCAGCGCCGCCAGCGGCGCGTGGATCACCGCCTCGGGCACCCCCAGATCGAGCAGGGCCGCCAGCAGCATGTTGCCGGCCAGGCCGGTGGGGCAATCCAGCAGCGCCAGGGGCATCAGCCGGCCTCCGGCCGCCGCCGACCCAGGCGCGGCGCAGCCTCCAGCAGCGTCTGGGCCTCGCCCTCCAGATCGCTGCGGTTCTGCCGCAGGGCCTGATCCACCTCCCGCCGGGCCCGGCGCTGTTCCCGCTGGGCCGTGGCCACGTCGTGGCCGGAGAGGCCCCAGAGCCGGCCGAGCAGGGCGCGGTCATCGGCGCCGCCCTGGCTCTCGCCGTAGATCAGCTCCTCAGCCGCCATGCCGGCCTGGAGCACGCGGCTCCAGCGGCGCAGGTCCTCCAGCGGCAGCTTGGCGCTGGCGGGGGGATCGAGTTCGGTGGTGCCCCCGGCGCTGAGACCTGCCTGCAGGCAGGCCAGGCTGCCGATCAGCACCTGGCGCACGGGCATCGCTTCGGCGCGGGCCACCACCACATGGCCTGCCTCGTGGACGGCGATGCGCCGCAGCCGCCGCTCCCCTCCGGGCAGGGCTTCGGCCAGCAGATGGCCGCCCCGGCCGCCGAAGCGGGCGGCATCCACGGTGAGCCCGCCGATGGACACGCCCGCTGTGAGGGCGATCCACCAGGGCGAGAGGCCCAGCAGCGGGCCCAGCACGGCCAGCAGGCTCACCAGGGCCACGGCCACACCGGCGGCGAGGGGCGAGGTCATGGCTGCATCGCCCAGCCGAGGGCCGGGGCCAGGCCGAGGGCCACCAGGCCGTTCACCACCGAGGGGTGGGGCAGCTCGAGCAGATCCAGGGCCAGGGCGAGCACGAGGATGCCGCCCACGGCGGCGGTGAACAGCACCACCGGAGAGCCGGAGGGATCACTGAAGCCGCTGGCCGCCAGGGCTCCGGCGCCCGAGAGGGCGAACTGCAGAACCCCGAGGGGGAGCAGCACCCAGAGCAGCACCAGCCCCACCGCCGCGGCGAACACGGCGGCACTGAGGCCATCCAGCCCGGCCTTCACCAGCAGCAGATCCGGATCCCCCAGGGCTCCGTTGCGCAGACAGCCCAGCAGGGTCATCGGGCCGATACAGAAGAGCACGAAGGCCCCGCTCACCACCTCGGCGGCATGGCGCTGGGGCCGGGAACTCTCCTGCAGCTGTCCATCGCCCTCCCGATGGGCCTGGCCCAGGCGGCGCAGCCAGCCGTCGAGGCGCCGCTCCAGCGCCAGGCCATGGCCGAGGGCTCCCCCCAGCATCACCACCAGCAGAGCGGCGAGCACCGCGGGGAAGGGGCCAAGCCGCAGCTGCCAGAGGGGCTGCACCATCTCGATCGCCAACAGCAGGGTCACCACCCCTAGCCACTGCTGCCACTGCCGCGTGAGTTGCGGCTTCAGGCGACGACCGAGGGCGGCGCCCAGCCCTCCGCCCAGCAGCACGGTGAGGAGGTTGATCCAGGTGCCACTGGTGGCGGCCCAGAAGGCCATGTCAGCGGGATGGACGGATCACGGCCGTGCGGCCCGGACCGCGACGGGCCGCCGCTGGCCGTGCGGCGCCATCCCCTCCTCTGCCGCCACCCTTGCTGCCGCCACCCTTGCTGTCGCCCTTGTCGCCACCGCCATCGCGGCGGCCCTTGCCGCCACGGCTGCCGCGCTGGGCCACGGGCGCCAGCACCTCGAAACCCTCGAGCTGCAGCGCTTCGCCTTGGCGCCGCATGTCGAGCGCCACGAAATGGCGCAGATGGTCCAGGGGGATCTCCCCCTTCAGCTGCAACTTGAACGGGATCGGCCTGCTGCCATCGGCGCGGGGCATCTGGCGCACCTTCACCACCAGATCACCCGATTCGGGGCGGGTGTAGATCAGCTCGCCGCGGATGGAGAAATAGTCGTCGCCCTCGGGCAGCGCATCGGCAGGGGCTGCGGCGGCTTCCGCCTCGGTCTCGGCATCGGTTCCGGCATCGGCCCCATCCCCATCCCCTTCGGCCAGGGTGCTGGGCTCCCACACCCCCACCATCTGGAGGTGCAGACCCTCGGGCTCGCGGGAGCGGGGGTACACCACCCACAGGTGGGGCTGCTCGAGGTCGAGATGGCGGCGCATCAGAGTGAGCAGGCGGCCCAGCACCACCGCCTCGATGGTGCTGCCATCGGCGGTGTGGATGGCGCCCCGGGTGGGCTGGTCCGCGTCGGTGGGCACATAGGTGCCCCTCACCACGCCGATGGCCCGGTACTGCAGCGGCTCCGTGACCGGTGGGATGGGGTGTTGGCGCATGGCGCCCAATGTAGGGGTCGTGCCAATGACTGAGGGTAGGGAGGCAGACTGAGCCCAGCGGTTCGAGTGCCTGCGCCCATGCCCCCAGCCCCGCGCCGTCAAGGTCTCTGGTTGGGCCTGGCGGCGACTGGCCTGGCGGGTGCCTGCCTGGCCGCAGGCTGGTGGCTGGGCCAGCTGCAGGGTGGTGGGATCCCGGAACGCAGCGCCTCCCGTCCCCGTCTGGAGCGGCAAGCGGCCGATCTGCGGCGGCGGCTGGACAGCGGTGAAGCCAGCGTGGCGGAGCAGCAACGGCTGCTGGAGCTGCTGGTGGCTCTCGACCGCAAGGCGGAAGCCACGCCGCTGCTGGAACGGCTGGCCGACCAGCAGCCGGAGCGCTGGTCGCTGCGGCTGCTGCTGGCGGAACTGCGCCGCGATCAGGGTGACCGCAGCGGCGCCGAGCGGGAACTGCGCCAGTTGCTCAACCAGCGCCCCGACCAGGTGGAGGCCCTGCAGCTGATGGCGCTGATCCAGGTGGAAACCGGGCGCACCGCCTTGGCGCTGAGCCAGCTGGAGGCCGCCCTCAAGCGCGCCACCACGCCCACGCCGAAGCCGAACGCCGTGCCGATCGGCCTGCTGCTGGCGAACGTGCACCAGCGCAACGGCCAGCCCGGCAAGGCCGAGGCCGAGCTGATCAAGCTCAACACCCGCTTCCCCAAGGATCCCAGGCCCCTGCTGGCCCGCGCCCTGATCCAGCAGGAGCGGGGCGACACCAAGGCGGCGCAGGGCACCCTGGCCCAGGCCAAGGCGCTGGCTGGGGACAAGGGCGATGCCCGCCTGGATGAGGTGGCGGCAGCCTGGGGACTGGCGGCGATCCGGCCGAAGCCGCCCAAGACTCCGGTCAGGGAGAACGCAGGGGAGCCGCCCCCGGCGACGCCGTCTGGGAGTCAAAGTCCCTGAGGGCGGCGTCCACCGCATCGCCCGGAGGGGTGGCGTCGTCGAGGGCGGTGGCCCGCCGCAGCCGGTTCATCAGGTCGATCGGATTGGTGGCGTCGAGCACGTTGCTGTTGGTGCGGGGGGCCCCGGTGCCCACATCACGGCCGTTGTCCTCGATCGGTCCGCCGAGGGTCTGGCCGTAGCCGGCCTGCTGGGCTTCGGCATGGGGAGCCACGCCAGCCAGTGGCAGCAGGGCGGCACCAAGGGCGACCAGGCCGCCCTGAAACAGCTTGGGGCGGCTGAGCGGGCGGCGGCGGGCGGCGGGCCCGCTCAGCAGGGGTTGATGGATCGCTGGGCTGGTGGGGGCCATGCGGCGGATCTTCAGGCCATCGAGTTGATGCTAAGGGCGTGGCAGGGGCTGTGCCGGCCCCGGTGGCCCAACATGGCGCGGCGGAGCCTCCCTGCCCATGCGCCTGGCCAGCTGGAACGTGAACTCGGTGCGCACCCGCCTGGAGCAGGTGACGACCTGGCTGGAGCAGGAGCGCCCGGAGGTGCTCTGCCTGCAGGAAACCAAGGTGGCCGACGAGCTCTTTCCCCACGACGCCTTCCAGGAGCTGGGGTATGCCACCGCGATCAGCGGCCAGAAGGCCTACAACGGCGTGGCCATCCTGAGCCTGCTGCCGCTGGAGGATGTGCGGATCGGCTTCGAGGCGCTGCTGCCGGGCGACGCCGAAGCCCAGGAGCTCAGCACGCAGAAAAGGGTGATCAGCGCCCTGGTGGATGGGGTGCGGGTGCTGAACCTGTATGTGCCCAACGGCAGCGCCCTCCGGAGCGAGAAGTACGCCTACAAACTCCAGTGGCTCGCCTGCCTGCGCCGCTACCTGGCGGTGCAGGAGGAACAGGGGGATCCCCTCTGCATGCTGGGCGACTTCAACATCGGTCCGGAAGACCGCGACCTCCACGATCCGGACCGTCTCACCGGCGGGATCATGGCCAGCGAGGCGGAACGCCAGGCCCTGCGCGAGGCCCTCGGCGATCGCCTCACCGATGCCTTCCGCCTGTTCGAGCCGGAGGCCGGCCACTGGAGCTGGTGGGACTACCGCACCGGCGCCTGGGACCGTGACCGCGGCTGGCGCATCGATCACATCTACCTCTGCGACACGCTGGCGGCCTGTGCCACGGGGTGCCGGATCCACAAGCACACCCGCGGCAACGTGCAGCCCAGCGATCACGCCCCGGTGGTGGTGAACCTGGCCTGGCCCGAGGAGGACCCGGAGGATGCGATGGAGGACGAGCCCGGCTGATGCCGCACGCCTAGCGTGAGGCCACTCATCCGCTGAGCCAGCATGGCCGAGGGTCTTGTCCAGCCTCGGGATCCTTCGTTCTCCTCCATCCGGCCAGCACCTTCAGACCGCACGGCAGAACGCACGTCAGCGCGCCTCGGTGCACCGGGCTTCGGCCGGGCACTCGGGCTCGCCGCCCTGGCCGCCAGCCTGTGGCTGGGCGGCGGCGCTGCACGGGCGGGGGAATCGATCTCCTTCTCCTACGGGCCGCTGATCCGCTCCCTCAAGGTGAGCTCCCTCGAAACCTTCGCTGACAGCGGCGCCATCGAGGACGATCTCGCCTTCTTCCTGCAGGCCGTGCCGCCGGAGCAGCTTCCGATGCTGCGCAAGGCCCTCACCACCAAGGCGGAGGTCGATCCGCTGATCGTGTCCCGCTTCTTCAACAGCAGCATGGGAGCGGATGTGCTGAAGCGGCTCGGCAAGGCCATCACCCTGCTGCGGGGCGGCAACGGCCAGCTGGCCCTGCGGTCCGCCCTGGTGAACGCCGCCTTCTCCGAGGACGGACTGACCCTCCTCTCCACCCTCAGGGAGTTGCCGTCCGACATCCAGATCCATGGCGAAAAGGTGCTCGGCGCCGAGAAGGCCACCAAGCGCGTGATCGCCGCCACGGAGCAGCTCAACACCGCGATGCGCCAGCTCACGGCGCAAGAGGCCGAAGCCCAGCCCCCGGTGGACTACGCCACCCTCGTGGATCCGCGCCGGCCCGGGCCCCACACGGTGAGCGAGCAGGTGTGGACGCTGAACGATCCCCAGCGCAACCGCAGCCTCTACGTGGACGTGTACAGGCCGGCGATCGCCGGTTCAGGTCCGATCCCGGTGATCGTGTTCTCCCATGGCCTGGCCTCCCGGCCGGAGGACTTCACCATCGCCCTGCGGCAGATGGCCTCCCACGGCTATCTGGTGGCGGCTCCCCAGCATCCCGGCAGCGACACGATCTGGCTGAAGGAGATGCTGCGGGGCCTCCACGCCGATCTGTTCGACGTCAACGATTTCGTCAACCGCCCCAAGGACATCAGCTTCGTGCTCGATGAGCTCGAGCGCCGCAATGCCGGCTCGTTCCAGGGCAGGCTGCAGCTGGAGTCGGTGGGCATCGCCGGCCACTCCTTCGGGGGCTACACGGCCCTGGCCGTCGCCGGCGCCCGGGTGGATCCCGCCTATCTGAAGGAGGAGTGCGAGCGCCCCTACGCCGCCCTGGACATCGCGCTGCTGCTGCAGTGCCAGGCCCTCCGGCTCCCTGCCGAGCAGCTTCAGGGGCTGCAGGATCCCCGTGCCGTGGCCGTGTTCGCCGCCAACCCGGTGAACCGCGCCATCTTCGGCCGCAAGGGACTGGAGCAGATCAAGATCCCGGTGGTGCTGGCCTCGGGCAGCTACGACCCGGCCACCCCGCCGGCCCTGGAGCAGGCGGCCTCCTTCACCTGGCTCAGGGCGCCGGAGAAGTACTGGCTGATCGTGGAGGGGCAGGCCCACGTGAACTTCACCCAGATCGATCCGGGCATCGGCAAGGCGATCAAATCGATCACCGATCTCACCCTCCCCAACCAGGGGCTGATCGGCAGCTACATGCAGGCGATCACGGTGCCGTTCTTCGGGGTCCACCTCCGCCAGGACCCCGCCTTCCGCCCCTTTCTGCGCTCGTCCTACGCCGAGTACCTGGCCAAGGACCAGCGCTTCAAGCTGTTCATGGTCAGCGGGGCCTCCTCCCAGGCGGTGGCCGACGACATCGAGGCGTTCCGCCAACAGAACCCCTGAACCACCGGTCAGACCACCACCACCTCGGCCGGGAGCTTCAACCCCTGGGCTTCGAGCACGGCCACCCGCCGGGCCGACTCGGCGCAGGTGCGGGGGGTGGGGAAGATCTTGCCGGGGTTGGCCCTGGCCTCCGGATCGAAGGCCCGCCGCACCAGCTGCATGGTGGCCAGGTCGTCGGGACTGAACATCCAGTCGAGGTAGCAGCGCTTGTCGCTGCCCACGCCGTGCTCGCCGGTGATGCTGCCGCCCGCCTCCACGCAGAGGCGCAGGATCTCGGCCCCCAGCTCCTGCACCCGCTCGCCGATGCCCGGCTCGCCGGCCCGGTAGAGGATCAGGGGATGGAGATTGCCGTCGCCGGCGTGGAACACGTTGGCCACCGGCAGTCCGAAGCGCTCGCTGAGCCGCTCGATCGCCGCCAGCACCCGGGGCAGGGCACTGCGGGGCACCACGCCGTCCTGGAGGTAGTAGCTGGGGAAGCGGCGGCCCAGGGCCGAGATCGCCGACTTGCGGCCCTTCCACAGCTGGGCCCGCTCGTCCGCATCCCAGGCCTGGCGCACCTGGCGGGCGCCGGCCTGCCGGCACAGGGCGGTGGCCAGCTCCACCGCCGCGGCCACCTCCCGCTGCTGGCCGTCCAGCTCGATCAGCAGCACCGCCGCCGCGTCGCGGGGGTACTCGTCGTAGCCGAAGTAGTCGTCCACCGCCTCGATCGTGAGGCGGTCCATCATTTCCATCCCCGCCGGCATCACCCCGGCCGCCGTCACCAGCCGCACCGCTTCGCCGGCGGCCTCCATGGCGGTGAAATCGGCCAGCAGCACCGCCACGCTCTGGGGGGCCTGCAGCAGCCGCAGGGTGATGGCGGTGGCGATGCCCAGGGTGCCCTCGCTGCCGATGAAGGTGCCGCGCAGGTCGAGTTCGGGGGTTTCGTCCAGGTCGCTCCCCAGGGTGGTGACCGTGCCATCGGGCAGCACCACCTCAAGGCCCAGCACGTGGTTGCTGGTGACGCCGTACTTGAGGCAGTGCACGCCGCCGGAGTTTTCGGCCACGTTGCCGCCGATGCTGCAGGCCACCTGGCTGGAGGGATCCGGGGCGTAATAGAAGCCGTCGCCCGCCACGGCCCGGGTGACCCAGCTGTTGATCACGCCGGGCTGCACCACCACACGCCGGTTGGGCAGATCGAGGTCCAGCACCCGGCGCATGCGGCTGGTGGCCACCACCAGGGCCTCCGTGTCCGCCACGGCTCCGCCGGAGAGGCCGGTGCCGCTGCCCCGGGCCACGAACGGCACCCCCTGGCGGTGGCAGAGGGCCAGCACGTCCGACACCTGGCGGGTGGTTTCCGGCAGCACCACCAGCGGCGGCTGATGGCGGTGCAGGGTGAGGCCGTCGCAGTCGTAGGCCAGCAGCTCCTGCCGGGCCGCCACCACGGCCCTGGGGGGCAGAAGCCGGCGCAGCTCGCGCTCCAGTGCTGGCCAGTCGATACGCACAGGGCCGGTCAGTTGTGATCCGAAACTACTGACAAACCGTTGGGGAGGGTCTTGGGCCAGGATGGGAAGCGGTCCTTCCGTAACGCTCTGCCGTTACGGCGCTGCGCCCAGCCGTTGCGAACGCCGACCAACCTCCCGACAACCCCACCGCGGAATCCGCCTTGACCTCGGCTCCCGTTTCGGCCCCCGCCCTGAACACCACCCGCTCCCAGGAGCTCTTCAGTGCCGCCCAGGCGCTGATGCCAGGCGGCGTGAGTTCGCCGGTGCGGGCGTTCCGCTCCGTGGGGGGCAACCCGATCGTGTTCGACCGGGTGAAGGGCGCCTACGCCTGGGATGTGGATGGCAACCGCTACATCGACTACATCGGCAGTTGGGGCCCCGCCATCTGCGGCCATGCCCACCCCGAGGTGATCAGTGCCCTGCATGCCGCCCTCGACAAGGGCACCAGCTTCGGCGCCCCCTGTGAACTGGAGAACCAGCTGGCGGAGCGGGTGATCGAAGCGGTGCCGTCGGTGGAGATGGTGCGCTTCGTGAACAGCGGCACCGAGGCCTGCATGTCGGTGCTGCGGCTGATCCGCGCCTTCACCGGCCGCGAGAAGATCATCAAGTTCGAAGGCTGCTACCACGGCCACGCCGACATGTTCCTGGTGAAGGCGGGCTCGGGGGTGGCCACCCTGGGGCTGCCCGATTCCCCCGGCGTGCCGCGCAGCACCACTGCCTGCACCCTCACGGCTCCCTACAACGACCTGGAGGCGGTGAAGGCCCTGTTTGCCGAGAACCCCGGCGAGATCGCCGGCGTGATCCTGGAGCCGGTGGTGGGCAACGCGGGCTTCATCCCGCCCGTGCCGGGCTTCCTGGAGGGGATTCGCGAACTCACCAAGGAGAACGGCGCCCTGCTGGTGTTCGACGAGGTGATGACCGGCTTCCGCATCAGCTACGGCGGCGCCCAGGCCCGCTTCGGCGTGACGCCGGACCTCACCACCCTGGGCAAGGTGATCGGCGGCGGTCTGCCGGTGGGGGCCTACGGCGGCCGCGCCGACATCATGGCGATGGTGGCCCCGGCGGGCCCGATGTACCAGGCCGGCACCCTCAGCGGAAACCCCCTGGCCATGACGGCCGGCATCAAGACCCTGGATCTGCTCAAGCAACCCGGCACCTACGAGAAGCTGGAGGCCACCACCAAGCGGCTGATCACCGGCATCCTCGACGCGGCCCGGGACGCCGGCCTGCCCATCTGCGGCGGCTCGATCAGCGCCATGTTCGGCTTCTTCCTCTGCGAGGGGCCGGTGCGCAACTTCGAGGAGGCCAAGGCGGCCGACGCGGCCCGTTTCGGCAAGCTGCACCGCGCCATGCTGGAGCGCGGCGTGTACCTGGCCCCCAGCGCCTTCGAAGCCGGCTTCACCTCCCTGGCCCACAGCGACAGCGACATCGACGCCACGATCGCGGCCTTCAAGGAGAGTTTCGCCGCGGTGGCCTGACCCCGGTTGACGCTCCCCCGCCGCCAACTCCTCCAGGCGGCCGCTGCAGGCAGCTCGGCCGCCCTGCTGGGCGCCTGCACCATCCGCCGGGCCGGCACCACCACCGGCGCAGCCCTGCCGTCCGTGCGCTGGCGGATGGCCACCAGCTGGCCCCATGCGCTGGACACGATCTACGGCGGCGCCGAAACGGTGAGCCGCCGGGTGGCCGAAATGAGCGAGGGCCGCTTCCAGATCCAGCCCTTCGCGGCCGGAGAGCTGGTACCGGGGCTGGAGGTGCTGGAGGCGGTGCAGAGCGGCTCGGTGGAGTGCGGCCACACCGCCAGCTACTACTACGTGGGCAAGAACCCTGCCCTGGCCTTCGGCACGGCGGTGCCGTTCGGCCTCACGGCCCAGCAGCAGAACGCCTGGCTCTATGAGGCCGGCGGCCTGGAGGCGATCAACGGGGTGTACGCCGACTTCGGCGTGATCAGCTTTCCCGCCGGCAACACCGGCGCCCAGATGGGCGGCTGGTTCAAGCGCCGGCTGGACGGCCCGGCCTCGCTGCGGGGCCTGAAGATGCGCATCCCGGGCCTGGGGGGCAAGGTGATGGCCGCCCTGGGGGTGAACGTGCAGGTGCTGCCGGGCGGCGAGATCTACCTGGCCCTGGATCGCGGCGCCATCGACGCCGCCGAGTGGACCGGCCCCTATGACGACGAGAAGCTGGGGCTGGCCCGGGCTGCCCGCTACTACTACTACCCCGGCTGGTGGGAGCCAGGGCCCACCCTCACCGCCCTGGTGAACCGCCAGGCCTGGCGGCGGCTGCCGAAGGCCTATCAGACGATGTTCAGCGTCGCCTGCCAGGAGGCCAACCTGGGGATGCTGAGCCGCTACGAGGCCCTCAACGCCGTGGCCCTGAAACGGCTGCTCCAGAGCGGCACGCAGCTGGTGAACTACGGCGAGGCCATCCTCACGGCTGCCGCCGAAGCGTCGGAACAGCTGCTGGCCGAGATGGCGGCCGGCGACCGCGGCTTCCGGGAGATCCACGACCAGTGGCGCACCTTCCGCCGCCAGGTGCAGGACTGGAACGAGGTGAATGAGTATTCCCTCTCCCGCTTCACCTACCGCGGCAAGGCCGGCGGAGGCGACAGCTGACGATGCCGGCACCGCCTGAGCGCCAACCCGCCGCCCGCCTGGTGGCCGCCATCGACCGGCTGAACTGCTGGGCGGGACGGCTGGCGGGATGGGCCCTGGTGCTGATGCTGATCCTCGGCTGCTGGAACGTGATCGGCCGCTACGCCGGTCTGCTGCTGGGCCGCAACCTCAGCTCCAACGGCCTGATCGAGGCGCAGTGGTACCTGTTCGCGCTCGCCTTCCTGCTGGGTCTGGGCTGGACCCTGCAGCGCCAGGGCCATGTGCGGGTGGATGTGCTGCAGTCCCGCTGGCCCGAACAACGGCGACGCACGGTGGAGCTGGCCGGCACCCTGGGGCTGCTGCTGCCGTTCGTGGCCCTGGTGCTGATCGTGTCGGCGGCGCCGACGATCGAGAGCTGGCGCATCGCCGAGGCCTCTCCCGATCCGGGCGGACTGCCGCGGTTCTGGGTGAAGGCCCTGATCCCGCTTGGCTTCCTGCTGCTGGGCCTGCAGGGCATCGCCGAGGCGATCCGCCTGCGCCTGCAGGGGCGTGCGCTGAGGCGGCGGCGCTGAACGGCATGGAGATCGAGCTGCTCGGCTACGTGATCGGCTTCGATGCCGGCGCCTGGCTCGGGGCGGGCATGTTCGCCACGCTCGTGCTGGCCCTGCTCAGCGGCTACCCCGTGGCCTTCGCCCTGGGCGGGGTCTCGGTGCTGTACGGCCTGCTGGGCATGGCCCTGGGGCTGATCGATCCCTCGTTCCTCTCGGCGCTGCCGCAGCGGATCTTCGGGATCATGGGCAACTTCACCCTGCTGGCGATTCCGGCCTTCGTGTTCATGGGGGCGATGCTCGAGAAATCGGGCATCGCCGAGCGGCTGCTGGTGGCGATGGGGCACCTGCTGGGTCGACTGCGCGGCGGCCTGGCCCTGGCGGTGGTGCTGGTGGGGGCGCTGCTGGCGGCCACCACCGGCGTGGTGGCCGCCACCGTGACCACCATGGGGCTGATCTCACTGCCGGCGATGCTGCGGGCCGGCTACGACCGCTCCCTGGCCTGCGGCGTGATCACCGCCTCCGGAACTCTGGGGCAGATCATTCCCCCCAGCATCGTGCTGGTGGTGCTGGGCGACCAGCTCGGAGTGTCGATCGGCGATCTCTTCCTGGGCTCGCTCATTCCGGGGCTGGTGATGGCCGGCGCCTTTGCCCTCTACGTGCTGGTGATCACGACGCTGCGGCCCGAGCTGGCCCCGCGGCGCAGCACCGCCGAGGAGCGGGCCATGCCGGCAGCCACCTTGTTGCAGGTGGTGCTGCAGCCCCTGGGGCTGATCCTGCTGGTGCTGGGCAGCATCTTCTTCGGCGTCGCCACCCCCACCGAGGCCGGTGCCCTGGGCGCCCTCGGGGCGGTGGTGCTGGCAGCGCTGCAGGGCGGTCTCAACCGCCAGGGCTTGGCCGAGGTGAGCGATGAAACCCTGCGCACCACGGCGATGGTGATGGCGATCCTGCTCGGCTCCACCGCCTTCAGCCTGGTGTTCCGCGGGCTGGGGGGCGATCAGCTGATCTCCGGGCTGCTGCTCAACCTGCCCGGCGGCCGGGTGGGGTTCCTGGCGATCGCGATGCTGGTGATCTTCGCCCTGGGCTTCTTCATCGACTTCTTCGAGATCGCCTTCATCGTGGTGCCGCTGCTGCTGCCCACGGCCCGGGAGCTGCTGGGGCCCGCCGAGCTGCTCTGGTTCGGGGTGGTGATCGGCACCAACCTGCAGACTTCCTTCCTCACCCCGCCGTTCGGCTTCGCCCTCTTCTACCTGCGTGGCGTGGCCCCGCCGGATCTGGCCACCGGCGCCATCTACCGGGGGGCCTGGCCATTCGTGGGAATCCAGCTGGCCGTGCTGCTACTGGTGGTGATGGTGCCCCAGATGGTCACCTTCCTCCCCTCGCTCGCCGCACCGGCCGGCTGAAGCCCCCATGCTGCGCTTCCTGCTCAACGTTCTCTGGTTTGTTCTGGGCGGCTTCGTGATGGGCCTGGGCTGGTGGCTGGCCGGGCTGGTGGCCGCCATCACGATCGTGGGCATCCCCTGGGCCAAGGCCTGCTTCGTGATCGGCAACTTCTCCTTCTGGCCCTTCGGCTACGAGGCCGTGAGCCGGCGGGAGCTCACCGGGTCCATGGATCTCGGCACCGGCCCGCTGGGTCTGGTGGGCAACATCGTGTGGTTCCTGGTGGCCGGCTGGTGGCTGGCGATCGGCCACCTGAGCTCGGCCCTGGCCTGTTTCGTCACGATCGTGGGCATCCCCTTCGGGATCCAGCACATCAAGCTGGCGCTGATCGCCCTGGCCCCGATCGGCATGGAGGTGGTTCCCACCTCCCGCTGAGGTGAGCTAGACAGGCGCCTGGAAGCCACACGCTGCCATGACCGCCGCTGGCCTCAAGGGCCTTCTCAAAGCCGCCTTCAACGATCCCGCCCTGGAAGCCCGCCTCACCGCCCCCGGCGCTGACACGGTGGCGATCGCCGCTGAGGCCGGCTACACGATCACGGCCGAGGAGATCAGCCAGGCCCTCGAAGGCTGGGAGGAGTGGCGGATCAGCAGCATCCACGACGTGGAGACCTGACCCTCTCCTATGGGGGCGGCAGCGGCTCCACCCGGAACGCACAGGGGCAGAGCCGTTCGATCAGCTGCCGAGGGGTGGCCTCTCCACAGAGCAGCAGCCGGAGCGCCGGCCAGATGAACTGGGTGTTGTAGGCGTTGGCGCCATGCTTCACCCCGCCGAAGGAGCGGAACAGGGCATCGTCGTAATAGGCCGTGGAGGTCACGGCCTGGTTGTGGAAGGCCACCAGCGGTGGCGCGGCCTCCGGATTGGAGCAGGAGAACAGCAACGCCTTGCTGGTGCTGGCGATGGCGGTGAAGTTGGGCCCCGGGCCGCCACGGGCCGTGGCCCACTGGTCCGGTGGCACGAGCCGGTCGGCGGCGCCATGCAGGATCGCCACCGGCACGCTGAGAGCGGCTCCGGTGCTGGTGATCCGCAGCGGATCGGCGGTGAAGGGAGCCCCGAACAGCTTCAGCAGCCAGATCGCCAGGCGGGGGATGCCCATCTCGGAGCTGGCGGCCGGATCCGCCACCAGCACCTGGCTGGGCGCAAAGCGCTGATCGGCGCGGTGGCGGTAGGCACTGGGCAGGCTCAGGGCCAGCAGTCCGCCCAGGGAATGGCCGAAGGCCACGGGCTGCACGCACTGCCCAGCCCAGTGGCGGAAGTCGTCCAGGCCGCTGAGATCGGCCCAGGCCCCATCCACCCGATCGATCGCCATCTCGAGCCACTGACGCGGGGCAACGGCCAGGCTCAGGGCCACGGTGGACAGCAAGTGGATCAGGTTGCGGCCGTAGCGGCGGCGGAACCAGCTGAGCGCCTCCAGCAGGGCCAGCACCACCAGCAGGGGCCAGAGGGTGCGCCGCAGGGCAGCGGCCGGAATGCCGGCGCCACCGGAGTCGTCGGACTCAACGCCGAGAGCCTTCCGCAGGGTGGCGGGGAACACCTCCTCCTCGGCGTCGATGTCCGCGGTCTGCTGAAGCACGCCGCGCCAGAGGGCGGCATCCCGGCGCTCCTGCCGCACCGCCGCTGGGGCGCCGGGCGGGGTGTCCGGGTAGAGGCTGCGCTGGAAATCCGGGAAGAACACCAGGTTCCCCTGGCGCACCAGCTCCACCAGGTGGGCCTCGTAGAAGCTGGGCATGCAGAGGGCAAAGCCATGCAGGTAGGTGATGGCGCGCAGGGGCTCGGGCCTGGGGCTGCGGGCCTGTTCGGGCACGTACACCCGGATGTAGGTGCCGTCGGCGTGGCTGCCCCGCTGGTACACCGCGTAACCCGGGCCGGTGTGGTCGGCGGGGTGGTGAGCCACCTGCCAGTCCTGAGGCGCCGGCATGGGGGAACTGGCCGTCATGGCAGCACGTTCCGCGCTGGTGTCGCCACAGTCTGGGGTGTCCTCAACGCCCAGGGAGGCCGGGGTAGGGGTTCACAACGGATGTCCCGATCCTCCCGCCGCCGGGCAATCCGCTGGAGTGGGAAGCGATCGCAGGCGGGCGGGACCGCGACGGCCCTTCCCTTGCCGAGCGCCTGAGCCGAGCGCCTGAGCGTGTCAGAGCTCCCGCACCCCGCCCACCGGCCAGGGGCGCAGCGGCCAGCATGGGCCCGATCGGCACGCTCTCAGTCACCGCAGTGGATCTACGCATCGGCTGCCGACTGGAGATCGCCTGCGAGGCGCCCACGCCGATGCTCGCCCTCGTGCACCCCCACACCAGCCTGAGGGCCAACCTGCTGGACCCGGAGCAGGTGTTCCTGCAGCCGGATCGCCCGGTGGAGGTGCTCACCGACGGCAAGGGGAACCGCTGGTGCCGCTTCATCGCCGCCTCCGGCAGCACCCGCTTCGGCTACGACGCCAGCATCGAGCGGCCGGATGCAGGGGATCTCGTGGTGCCGGCGGCGGCACTGTGCCCGGTTCAGTTTCTGCCGATCGACACCTACCCCTTCCTGAACGCCAGCACCTACTGCGACACCGCGGCGCTGATGGGTCTGGCCTGGGCCACCTTCTCCCAGGTGCCCGCAGGCTGGGCTCGGGTGCAGGCCATCTGCGATTGGATTCACGCCCAGATCCGCTTCGACTACGACGCGGTGACGCCTGAGAAGACGGCCAGCCAGACCCTCGCCGATGGAGCCGGTGTGTGCCGCGACTTCGCCCACCTGGCGATCAGCCTGTGCCGCTGCCTCAACATCCCCGCCCGCTACTGCACCGGCTACCTGGGCTACACGGGCATTCCGGTGACGGAGGCGCCGGTGGACTTCTCAGCCTGGTTCGATGTGTTTCTGGGCGACCGCTGGTACACCTTCGATGCCCGGCACAACATGCCCCGCTGCGGCCGGGTGCTGATCGCCCAGGGTCGTGATGCCGGCGATGTTCCGTTCCTGCGGTCCTTCGGTGAGCACCGTCTGGTGAGGCTGGAGGTGATCACCGAGGCGATCGCCTCCACGATGGCGGTCTGAGGGTGGCTGACGCGAAGGCGTCCTCAGCTCTGGGAATAGAGGCCGATGGGGTTGCCTTCGGTGTCCATGCAGACGGCGATGAAGCCGTACGCGCCGATCTTCATCTTCGGCTGCAGCACCTTGCCGCCGGCGGGTTCCACCCGGGCCTGTTCCACGGCGCAGTCGTCGCAGGCGAAATAGATCAGGGTGCCGCCCGGGCCGGGCTTCATGCCCTCCATGGTGGTGAGAGCACCGCCGGCTCCCATGAGGGTGTCGCTCATGGGGAAGGTCCAGTAGTCCTCGCCCTCGGGCGTGGGCATGTTGGTGAGGGTGAGCGCGAACACGGCCTCATAGAAGCGCTTGGCACGCTCCAGGTCGGTCACGGCGATCTCGAACCAGGTGACGGGGTTGCTGGCCATGGCGGGCCTCGGGCGCGGATGGATTCACGCTAGGGACGGCTTCCGGAGCGGGCACCTACCCGTTCAGGGCAGCTCCAGCCAGCCCCGCAGGGCCAGATCCAGGTCCACCAGCACCTGGGGCTCCAGCTGCCCTACCACCTCACCCACCGCCTGGATCGGAACGGTGAACAGCTTGTCCACCATCAGCTGGGACGGTTTGCGCAGGCCATTGCGCGGCGAGGGCTCCACGGCAAGCCGCACCAGGGGAGCCTGCACCAGGGTGCTGGTGAGAGGACAGAGGGTGACGCTGGGATGGGCCTGGAGCCAGCGGTCCGCCTGAACCACCACTGCCGGCCGTGGTTTGCCGGAATAGGCACCGGGGCTGGCCACGGTCACCAACGTGCCGCGGCGTAGAGCGGCCGGCGTCATGCCGTCCAGTCGCTCCAGTCGGGCACCTGTTCTGTCCAGTGGGGCTGCTCCAACCGGGCCAGGTGTTCGGACTGCCGGCGTGCCTCCTCGGCATCGCCGTGACGGAGGAGGTACTGACGAATGGCCTCGCGGATGCAGGCACTGCGGCTCTTGCCGAGCTGCCGCGCCAGCTGATCGAGCTGCCGCTCCAACTCCGGTTCCACGCGCACGCCGATCACCATGGCGACACCTGTGAAACGTTTCGTAGAACAGCCTAGGTCAGGGTCCGCTGGCCGGCTGGCAAACCAGCCTCAGCACAATGCCCATGGCCCTGCCGCCCTCACCCTCCCCGATGCCCAGTCTCTTCTCGCCGATGGTCCTGGGTGCGCTGGAGCTCCCGAACCGGATCTGGATGGCGCCGCTCACCCGCTGCCGGGCTGAGGACGGACATGTGCCCGGGGCGCTGATGGCCGAGTACTACGCGCAGCGGGCCAGCGCCGGACTGATCATCGCCGAGGCCACCATGGCGATGGAGGGCCATTCGGCTTTCTGGCATGAGCCCGGCATCCACAGCCAGGCCCAGGTGGATGGCTGGCGGCTCACCACCGATGCGGTGCACCGCGCCGGCGGGCGCATCGTGCTGCAGATCTGGCACGGCGGCCGCGCCTGCCATCCGCTGCTCAACGGCGGCCGGGTGCCGGTGGCGCCCAGCCCGATCGCCATCACCGGCGATACGGTGCGCACGCCCGAGGGCAAGCAGCCCTATGTGGTGCCGCGCGAACTGGACGACGACGAGATTCCGGCGATCGTGGAGGGCTTCCGCCTGGCGGCGCGCAACGCCATGGCCGCCGGCTTCGACGGGGTGGAGGTGCATGGCGCCAACGGCTACCTGCTCGATGAATTCCTGCGCGACGGCAGCAACCACCGCAGCGGCCCCTACGGCGGGCCGATCGCGCAGCGGGCCCGGCTGCTGCTGGAGGTTCTGGAGGCGGTGGCCGGCGAGACGCCGCTGATGGGCCTGCGCCTGTCGCCCCTCAACAGCTACAACGCCATGGCCGACAGCGATCCGATCGGCCTGATCACCTGGCTGGCCCGGCGCCTCAACGATCTGCCCCTGGCCTATCTGCATCTGATGCGCGGCGATTTCCTCGGCCGCCAGCAGGGTGATGTGCTCAGCCCGGCCCGCGAGCACTACCGCGGCGTGCTGGTGAGCAACATGGGCTACGACGCCACCGAGGCCGAGGCGGCCATCGCCGCCGGCGCCGTGGATGCGGTGGCCTTCGGCACGGCCTTCCTGGCCAATCCCGATCTGCCCGCGCGCATCCGCCGCGGCGCTCCGCTCAACGAACCCGATCCGGCCACCTTCTACAGCCCCGGGCCGGCGGGGTACACCGATTACCCCACGCTCGCTTCGGTCTGAGGGAGGGTGGGTTCGATGGGTGGAGCAGCGCTCGTTGCTGGGCTAGGCCCTGTAGATCCGCCTCCACCAGGGCCTCGAAGCGTCCTGGCTCGGCCGCTTCCAGCAGGGCATGGTGATCCTTGACAGGCTGATCGGGATAAGCCGGCAACCACTTAGGCAGGCAATTCAGAAAGTAGTCACTGTTTATCTAACGCTTGCCATCACCTGGCCGCAGAGAGAGGCAAATCTGTTGAATAACTCTCAGGTGGCGGCTCAGGTGCATGGCCGTGTTAGGCCCCGTATACATCCGAGATAGAGTGTGATTCCTCATGTTCGAGCAAGACAGCATGCATCCGTAAATGCCAGGCAGCTCCGAATGGTCTGACGCACTCGAGCAAATCAGGAGCGTATCGGATCGAATCAAAATGCTTCTTCTTGGCGAGTCTGGATGTCCTCGAAAAGTCAGTAAAGGAACTATGTGATCTATCAGCTCATTTACAAGTAGGATCGCATCGGGATCACCATTGGCCGGATACGCTATCTCCTAATGCTCCTCAACTGTCGGTCAGGAAATGGAGGCGTATTTGGCTCGCTCTAGCCTATTGCCTGACCTGACGGCGCCTAGCTCTCCGCAGACTTTCGATTCACCTAGCTACATTTCGATCAACGAATACAACAAAGAAAAGCTTAGGCCAAATCCGAACCAACGCTATAATGCTCAGCTCTCCGTGAACAGCCCGATCATCATTTCATGCCGGTGGAGCACCTCAATCCAGCTGAGCACCTACAGCCAAGGAAGCTCCATATATGCTGAGATTGATCGCGTCCATTTCTGGGGCTGAGTCGACGCACGATTGTACTTAGCGACGACAATCCAGGCCGTCAATCTCGTGGGCCGCTCTTTGGGCTGGTTCTGACGTCGAGCTTTAGGTGCAAACCCGCACGCTCAAGGCCTTAGAGTGGCTAGAACAAACCTACGGGCTACTCGCACGTAAGCGATGGAGATGGCCAGTTTTCCAACTCTCTATGCCATTGCTGCAGCTGCAGCCGCAGCACCATCACCGTATGGAACGAAGATAAGATCCAGCCGGCTGTGTGGTCCGGCTTATCGACGCACTAGTCAACAGCCGAGCCGTTCGATACGCGTTAAGTAACTCTATTGTCTATGGCGAAAAACAACTCCGAGCAGTAAACGGCACTCTTCTAGTAGAATGAACAGAGCTTTGACTGAAAACTCGATTTCACGAGGCGTAACCAACGTGTCCCAAAGCAATCCAATCATCAGTGACGAATTCGAGGCGCCCGATAATCTGCGCCTTGATCTCCAGAATCCGCGGATTCCTGACGAGTCATTCGAATCCGAAGAAGAGGTTCTAGAGTATCTGCTCGACCACGCGGATATTCAGGAGCTTATTCAATCGATTTTGACCTCTGGCTGGCTGGATTACGAACCACTGATTGTCCTTGAGCAAGACAACGTCGTTCTTGAGGGCAATCGTCGTCTCGCCGCACTTCGAATCTTGGCGGACGAGGCAACTCGTGAGCGCTTTGGCATTGAGCTTCCAGAAGAACCTGGGCCTAAGTCACAGCCTCAGATGGTGCGCGTGCGCCGCGTGAATTCGCGAAGCGACGCTCGTGACTTCATTGGATTCAAGCACATCAATGGCCCATTTAAGTGGGATGCGTTGGCCAAAGCAAAGTATGCTGCGGAGTGGCTAAGTGACGGTGCAACTATCGATCACGTTAGCCGGCGCCTAGGAGACAATCATAACACAATCCGGCGACTTGTAAACGGATGGAATGTCCTTCAACAGGCACTTGCAGAGGGCTTCAACCGTGAGGATACCACTAAAAAGTCGTTCCCCTTTTCGCACCTTTATACAGCTGTCGCAAGGCCAAATGTAAGGTCATACCTTGGCTTGTCAGATGACAATTTGTCTGAGGTGTTGCCAGTGCAGCCAGTACCAACAGAGCGAAGCGATGAGCTTCGTCAGCTAATGTCTTGGTTATATGGGCAGAGGAACGAGCCCGCAGTTGTAGCGAGTCAGAATCCGGATCTGAACCGTTTGGTGGAGGTGCTTGGTAACGACAATGCGACAACAATGCTGGAGGCGACTCGTGACCTGCATATCGCGTACGATCAAGTAGAGGACAAGAGCTTGCAATTCAGCCGCTCTCTAATGCTGACTATCAAGCAGGCGGAGGATACTCTGCGATTGGTTGGCAATTTCGATGGACGCCCTGACTTGATGACGGCGGGTGACAACCTTAGGAGGACTGTGCAATCCCTGCATGGGGCTATGAAAACCACCACGGAGCGACTTGAACAGGGAGAGGATGACAATGCCAATTAGAGGTCCTCTGCCACAGGACACGCGAAGCCGGCTGGCAGATTGGCTCGAGGTTATGGCTCTTACAGCAAGTCGTGGAGTAGCAACGCGAGCGGATGTTGTTCGTCTGTATGATCGTTTGGCCGACGACGGACATGATGTCCGATATGACCCATCGAACGGGGACAGTTTAGAAAGTGAAATATTGGAGGACGACCGGCACGAGGCAGCAGATGTTGTACTCGACGAGCTGGAGCATCGCAGCGCTGTTGTCGGAAGTTATTACCCGTTTCAGATCAGGAGCCGAGGCGCCAACTGGAGCATTCGATGCGTTTCGACCCGTGACAGGCAATCCAATGAATCATCTACGGGCCAGGAATGCTATATCTTCTGCCTTCTGACAAGCGCCATCCGTGATCGGCGTATTCAGGGCCAAGGCATTCCGGATTTGGAACGTGCGATGGCTCGTCACTTTCAGGAGATTGCCTCCGAGGCTGCAGCTGATGTGATTGGCGGTGTTTCGGTTTCCTTTGGGTGGCCAAGGAAGGAAGGGACTGCTTTCCGCCCTGCTTTGCAGGACTTGAACCGGCAGCTTCGGCTTGGTACGGTTCACGACAGCGTTCCCATTTGGTCGAATGGCAGAGAAAAGGATTCCGGAATTGATGTTGTGGCTTGGCGTGAGTTTGACGACAAACGGCCGGGTAAGCTGGTGTTATTCGGGCAAGTCGCCTCTGGCAACGACTGGACCAAAAAGTCAGTAAAAGCAGATACACCTAGGTTCTTGAGCTGGTTCTCACAACAGCCTACCCACCACTACATCCCAGCAATATTCATTCCTTTCCCACAGCATCATGAATGTGCTGGGAGCAGTGAAGCCGCCTTCGAAGACGTCGCATCAGCCCAAGCCTGGCTCCGCGAACAGGAGTTTGGTCTCGTGATCGACCGACTGCGAATTGTCGGTGCAGCTGCAAGGCGCTTGACGAGCTCGGCATCGCAATCAGGTGGTAATACGCTTACCTCTGTAAGGGAGTGGATTGACAGTGCACTCAACGAAGCAAAATCTGCCGCATGAGCAATAGACATCCTTTTCATTCGCTTTGTCCCTACTTCGCCATGTTCCCAGAGGAATTTGTGGAACATCAAGTTCTTACATATACAACCCCGGGAGACGTTGTATTTGATCCCTTTTGTGGACGTGGGACAACAGTCTTCGAGAGTTTGCTTCATGGCCGTCCTTCGTACGGGGTGGACATCAACCCCGTAGCCGCTTGCATTGCAGGTGCCAAAGCGGAAGCTCCATCACTACAATCGATCTTCAGAAGAATAAATGAATTGGAGGAGAGCTTCACCAGCGACCCGATTTTATCAGTAGCGCCTAGTCCATTTTTTGAGGCGTGTTATGAACGCAATACTTTGGCAGAGATTCTATTTCTTCGTGAACATCTCCAGTGGCGTCACGATCAAGTGGATCGGTTTATCGCTGCCCTAACCTTGGGCGTACTCCACGGAGAGTCGCACCGTTCTGATTATTGCTTGAGCAACCGCATGCCCCGCACAATAAGCACTAAACCAGATTACTCCATACGTTGGTGGGCTGAGCGTGGGCTCCAACCGCCACGACGGAGGGTGTTTGATGTTCTCCGTAACACCGCGACGTTTCGATTCAGAGCCCCCTCAGCCGAGATAAGGGGGATGGTCCGCCAAGCAGATGCGAGAGACTCAGCAGCTTCGTTCCCGGAAATATGCGGGAAGGTGCGCCTGGTTGTGACGTCACCTCCATACCTGGACACTACCGATTATGCCGAAGACCAATGGCTAAGATTATGGTTTCTAGGTGGTGCACCATTTCCTGAGCTGCGCAAGAACCCTGATGACAGACACACCCGAATCGATCGATACTGGCAGTTCCTGTGTGAAGCGTGGGCAGGTGTGATTCCTTTGCTAAGCGATCATGCTGTTATCGTAGTTCGGATTGGAGGGGCAAAACTTACCAAAGATGATCTTTTTCGTGGGGTAACTCAGAGCTTGCGCGATGCCGCCGAAAGTGATCACGGTCGAAGTGTTCAGCCGGTTCACGAGGGGGTGACCTCCTCTATAAGGCCACGTGAAGTTCGTGCGTTTCGGCCAGCGACTTCGCGGGCTAACGTTGAACACGACTTTGCCTACGAGTTGTCGTACTGTCCAGCAGCGTAGTAAATCTAACTAGTCATTGGTCGGTTCCGTGAACCAAGGCAGAGCGATGCGCCCTTTCCGATAACCACACTGGAGCAATAGCTGGTGAGACGCAAAACCCAGGTGCGGCATTGCTTCTAGCTTCGACACTCCACAGGGTAGGCGTGGTTATCGGACCCAAGAACCACTGGTTCAGCCAGCTACAGAACAGCTGTGCAGGATCTTTCAAGAAGGGGAACAAACCTCACCCCAACACCCACCGCACTTCCTCCGCCACCCGCAACGCATTGGCGATCACCGTCAGCCCAGGCCCCACCGCCGGGCAGCTGGGGAACACGCTGGCATCGGCGATCCACAGGTTCTCCAGTTCGTGGCAGCGGCCCTGCAGGTTCACCACGGACGTAGCCGGATCGGGGCCCATGCGGCAGGTGCCGCAGGCCAGGCCCATCACGCTCAGCGGGGCCTCGCCGCGGGGGTAGATCGGGGCCCGCTGCACCACCGTGGTGGCGGGGTCGGCCTCGGTTTTCTGGATCGTGTCCAGCCAGCGGTACACCAGCCGGTCGTGGGCTTCGCGGTTGTTGGCGATGTAGGCCACATCGATGCGCTCGCCCCGCACCGTCACCCGGTTCTCCGGGTCGGGCAGCACCGCCGTCATCGCCCACCAGGTGATCGAGCGGTCGGCCAGCCACTCCAGCGCCGGATCCGGCAGCAGCCGGCTCACCAGCGACAGCAGCGGCGGCGACTCGGCGAACAGCGGATCCTGCAGCACGCCACCGCCGTTGCGGATCGAGCCCAGCGCGTAGCTCACGTTCTTGTCGCCCCAGTAGTAGTCGGTGAGACCCAGAGCAGGTGAGTAGCGCCCCGAGTTGGGGCTGCTGGCCCGCTGCAGCAGGGCCGTGAGCTGGGGCTTCATCAGGTTGCGGCCCACCTGATCCGAGCCGTTGGCCAACCCGCTTGGATGCCGCTCCCCGGCCGAGCGCAGCAGGATCGCCGCCGTGTTCACCGCCCCCGCCGCCAGCACCACCTGCTGTCCCTGGAACAGCCAACGGTCCTCCCCGATCCGCGCCTCCACCCCCTTCACCTGGCGGCCGGAGGGGTCCACATGCAGCGCCTCCACCTCCGCGCCGCTGCGAACCGCCGCCGGCGTGGCGGCCGCCAGGGCCCGCTCCACGCCGAACTGCTCCGCATCGCCGGTGGGATCCGCCGCGTTCTCGCTCCAGCTCAGCGGCAGGTGATACGGCCGCAGCCCCTGGCGCGCCAGGTCGGCATGCAGCTGCTCCAGCACCGGCTCCATCGGCCGCGGCTCAAAGGGATAGGCGCCTGAGCGGGGCGGCGCCGTGGGGTCTTCGCCGGCCTGGCCGTGCACCCGGTAGAGCGCCTCGGCCCGGTCATACCAGGGCTCCAGATCGCCGTAGTGCAGGCCCCAGGCCGGCGAGCGGCCGTCCTGCATCGCAACCCCCTCGAACTCCGCCTCCCGCAGCCGCTCCAGCACCGCCGCCCAGATCTTGGTGTTGCCCCCCAGCGCATACACCATCTGGGGATTGAAGGGATCGCCGTCGCTGCCGAACCAGGGCTGCTCGGGGTGGTAGCGCTGCTTGCGGAACAGGTCCACATCCACCACGTTCTGATCCACCAGCGGCAGCCGCTCGCCCCGCTCCAGCAGCAGCACCTTCCTCCCCGCCTCGGCGAGTTCAGCCGCCAGCGTGCCGCCGGCCGCGCCGCTGCCGATCACCACCACGTCGTAGAGGGTGTCGTCGATGATCATCGCGGGGGCCTCCTCAGCGCTGCCACACGTAGATCAGGGCGAACAGCACCACCCAGATCACATCCACGAAGTGCCAGAACAGCGACACGGCCGTCACCCCCACCGAGCCGGCGTCGTAGTTGCCGGGGCGGAACGAGCGGGCCAGCATCAGCCCCATCAGCAGCACGCCGGTGAGCACGTGCAGGCCGTGGAAGCCGGTGAGCAGGTAGAAGCTGGCGCCATACACGCCATCCCCCAGACCGAAGGGCAGCGCCGCCCACTCCAGCCCCTGCCCCACCAGGAACACGGCGCCCATGGCCATCGTGAGCAGCCACCAGGCGCGGAACTGTCGCAGCCGGCCCCGGTGCAGGGCCCGCTCGGCGAGGTAGATCACGCCGCTGCTGCTCACCAGCACCACGGTGAAGCGCAGGGGCATCGCCACCTCCAGCCCCTCCACCCCCGGCGGCAGCCACAGAGGGGAAGACGTTTTATAGATGGCATAGCCGGCGAACAGCGCCAGGAAGATCACGCTCTCAGAGAGCAGGAAGATCACGAAGCCGGTGAGGGTGTGATCGCCGTGGCCAGCGTGCTCGCCGTGCACGGGGACCTCCGTCGGTGCTGGGTTGAGGCTGGTCATGGGGTTGCTCCGGCCTTGGCGGCCTTGGCCACGTAGCGCTCCTCGTGTTCCACCAGCGGCCGCCCCAGGCCGTAGCCGTAGGGGCCGCTCACCACGGTGGGCACGTCGTGCTCGAAGTTCTCCGCCGGCGGCGGCGAGGGCAGCAGCCACTCCAGGCCGATGGCGTGCCAGGGATTCGGCGGCGCCTTCTCGCCCCGCACCCAGGAGCTCACCAGGTTGAGCAGGAACGGGATCGTGGCCACCCCCAGCAGGAAGGCGCCGAGGCTGGCGAGCACGTTGGCGAAGGCGAACTCCGGGTCGTACGACGCCACCCGCCGCGGCATGCCCAGCAGCCCGGCCGCATGCATCGGCAGGAAGGTGAGCTGGCTGCCGATGAAGGTGAGCAGGAAGTGCAGCTTGCCCAGGCCCTCATACATCATCCGGCCGGTGAACTTCGGGAACCAGTGGTAGATGCCCGCGAACACGCCGTAGGTGATGGTGGAGAAGATCACCGTGTGGAAGTGGCCCACCACGAAGTAGGTGTTGCCCACGTGGATGTCCACCGGCACCGTGGCCAGCATGATGCCGGTGATGCCGGCGAAGATGAAGTTGAACACCCCGCCCAGGCAGAACAGCATCGCCGTGGTGAGGCGCAGCTTGCCGCCCCAGAGGGTGCCGATCCAGGCGAACACCTTGATACCGGTGGGCACCGCGATCAGCATCGTGGTGACCATGAACAGGTTGCGCATCCACTGCGGCGTGCCGCTGTAGAACATGTGGTGCACCCACACGATCAGGCTGAGGAAGGTGATCGCGAACGAGGCGATCGCCACCACGTGGTAGCCGAACAGGGGCTTGCGGGCATACACCGGAAACAGTTCCGAGAAGATGCCGAACACCGGCAGCACCATCACGTACACCGCCGGATGGGAATAGAACCAGAAGAAGTGCTGATACAGCATCGGATCACCGCCGCCCTCGGGCCGGTAGAAGCTGGTGCCGAAGCTCAGGTCGAACAGCAGCAGCACCGCCCCGGCGGTGAGCACCGGCAGGCCGATCAGCTGGATCGCCTGGGCGGCCACCGCCGTCCAGCAGAAGATCGGCATCCGGAACCAGCCCATGCCGGGCGCCCGCATGCGGATGATCGTGGTGATGAAGTTCACCGCCCCCATGATCGAGGAGATGCCCGAGAGCGCCACCGCCAGGATCCACAGGAACTGGCCGTTGAGGAAGTGCCCCAGCGGGTTCTGGATGCTCTGGGGCGGATAGGCCCACCAGCCCGCTCCCGAGGGGCCCCCCGGCACCAGGAAGCTGGCCATCAGGATCACCCCGAACACCGGCACCATCCAGAAGGCGGCCGCGTTCAGGCGCGGAAAGGCCATGTCCGGCGCGCCGATCATCGGTGGGATCAGCAGGTTGTTGAAGCCGTTGAGGATGGGGAACAGAAACAGGAACAGCATCACCGTTCCGTGCATCGTGTAGAGCCCGTTGTACACGCTGGGATCCACCAGATCCGCAGCCGGTGTGATCAGCTCGCCGCGCATGATCATCGACAGCAGGCCGCCCACCAGCAGAAAGAACAGTGCGGTGATCATGTACTGCAGACCGATCACCTTGGCGTCGGTGTTGAAGCTCAGGAAGCGCCGCCAGTTGTTGGGCGCGCCGGGCACCGGATGGGGTGCCTTGAGCACACGGGGATCGAAGGAGGGAGCGGGGGCGGGTGCCGGGGTGGTGCTGGTCATGGTCAGCCCTCGTGACTGGCGGTGGGATCGGCGCTCACGTGCACCAGCGGCGGCGGCGCCGGCGGCACGGTGGCCCAGCCCCGGTCACCCCGGGCCAGGCGCTGGGCATAGAGATCGGTGGCGGCATTGGCGGCCGGCCGCAGCGGCTGGCGCAGGGCCTGCTTGAGCCAGGCCGCATGCACCTCGGGCGGCTCCACCACCACATCGGTCTGGTTGGAGGCGAAGTAGCCGCCGCTGAACATCGAATCCCGCAGCCGGTAGCGGCCGGCGCGGGTGGGGATGAGGCTGTAATCGATCACGCTGCCGGGGATCAGGTCCTGCTTGAGGCGGAAGGCCGGCACGTAGAAGCCGTGGATCACATCGGTGGCGCTCAGCCGCAGGAAGCTGCGCTGGCCTTCCGGCAGGTGCAGCTCGCTGCTGTGCACGCCGTTGGGGTAGATGAACTCCCAGCTCCACTGGCGGCCGATCACCTGGATCGGGGCCTCGGCGGCCGGATCCTCCGCCGCGAGCTCCGCAGCCATGGGCCCCTCGGCGCCGTGCATGGCGGCATGGCCGCCGCTCACCCGCACCTTGCCGCCCAGGGTGGCGAGGGTGTCGCTCACGTCGATCGCCTTCCAGGCGATCAGCATCACGATCACCAGCGGGATCAGGGTCCACACGATCTCCAGCTTGAGGTTGCCCTCGATCGGATCGCCGTTGTCCAGGTCGTACTTGGGGGCGCGGTTGAACAGCAGCGTCCACAGCATCACGCCGCTGCAGCCGAAGAAGATGAAGCTGCCGATGCCCACCTCCAGGGCGAACAGATCGTCCACCGGGCCGGCAGCCGCGGAGGCCGGCACCGGCAGCCAGCGGTGCGACTGGGCAGCCATCCAGAAGCTGGCGGCCAGATCGGCCAGCACCGCGGCCAGCAGCAACGCGACGGCCCAGAGCCTTGGGGAGCCCGATGGGGTGGCGGTGGTCATGGCAGGGCCTCCCGCAGGTTCAGACCCGCCGCCACCAGTTGATCGGCGGTGACATGCACGCCGAACTCACCGGCCAGCTGGGCGCCGAGGGTGCCGTGCACGCCGATCAGCACGAACAGGCCCAGGCCCGCCACCAGGTAGCTCCACTGCACCTGCCGGCCCAGATCCCGACGCCAGCGGAAGCGCTGCAGACCGCGCCACACCGTCATCGCCACGATCAGCAGCAGCACCACCACGCCGCCCACGCCATGCCAGAGCATGGTCGAGGCGCTGCCGAGGCCGAAGTCGCTGCGGCCGCCCGGGATCGGCACCGCCAGCAGCATCTCGTAGAACCCCGCCGCCACCGTGAGGAAGCTCACGGCCGCACAGGCCAGCAGGTTGTACCAGCCCACGTCGTGGAAGCCGGCCCGCGTCACCGGCAGGGCCAGGAAGCGGAACAGGCGCTTCTCCAGCGGAAACAGGGCGCCGGCGATGTCGAACACGATCGCGATCACGAACAGCCCGATCGTGAAGTGCACCAGGTTGGGGTGCACGGGCATGCCGTAGGGCAGCTGGTTGGGGCCCAGCTGATCGGCCACCGGCGTGAAGGCACGGAGCGCAGCAAAGGCTGTCTTCCCGGCAACAAAAGCCATCACACCAGCCCCGCGCGCACCGCTTCCACCACGGGCACCGTGTGGAGCCCATACACCCACACCAGCTGGTTGCCCAGCAGCACCTGCACCACCACCAGCACGCTCAGCAGGGCGCCGGCACCCAGGAAGGCCGGCGGCAGGCGCAGGGGATCACGGCTGCGGATCACGTAGCGCCAGCCCGAGAGCAGGGCCAGCACCCCCGCAAGCGACCAGCCCAGGGTGCTGTGCAGGTTGAGGATCGTGCTGGCTGCGCCGTAGGGATTGGCCAGGCCCGCCTCGATCTGGCCGAAGATGATCGCCACGAAGATGGCCACGGTGGCCACCAGCAGGTTCCAGAAGCTCACCTCGTAGAGGGCCGGCCGACGGCCGAAGCGGCCGATCAGATCGAACACCACGCTGATCAGGGCCATGGCGATCACGAAGTGCACCACGATCGGATGGATCGTGTCCATCCACGGCAGGTTGCGGTCGTTGAGCGCGGGGAGCAGCTCCAGCATCGGGGCGGGGTGAGCGCAGAGGTTGGCTGGTGGGGCGGGTACTCAGGCCGAGGGCCCGGAGGCAGAAGGCCCGGCCGGAGATCCGGGCGCTGAGGCTTTGCCTGCTGAAACCTGGACGGAGGTGGACGCCGAGCGGCACGCACCATCCACGATCGGCAGACCACGGCCGCAGCGCGTCGGGTTGTGACGGAATGCAACGGCCCTGTGGGGATTTGGAGACCTCCAACAGGCGGTGAAGTACCGGTTTAAGGTTCGCGCGACGGCGCGATGGTGGATTGGCGATCCGAGGCGGCAGCTGGAGAGAGACGCTCCCCGGCACCGCCCTCGTTGGCCTGGTGAGTGCGCTGTCCCTGGCCCCGGGCGCGGCTCTCGCGGATGACCCCCCGGTGGCAGAACCCGTGGCCGCGGAACCGCCTGCGGCGTCCGGCAGCGAGCAGGAGCTCTCCGCCCAGGCGCGGGTGCTGCTCGACCAGGTGGCCTGGTGTCTGGCCACCACCTGTGCGGAGGATCCGGGGCCCTGGCTGGCGGCTGCGGAGGAGATCGTGCGCGGCCAGCCCGCCTCGGAGTCCCAGGTGGACGACTGGCTGACGATTGCTCGCCTGCGGGCACAGCTGGGCGAGGCCGAGGCCGCCAAGGCTGCGTTGCAGGAAGCCCGCAAGACCGTGGAGGCCATCACCCCAGCGACGTCACGCCGGGTGTGGCAGAGCAGGCTGGCGCTGGGATACGCAGCCCTTGGGGATGTAGACACCAGCCGCGCTCTGCAGCAGGACGCCCTGGCCCAAGGCGATGCCAGCGAGCAGACCGTGGCCTATCCCTTCCCGGAAGGACCCGGCCGATTGAAAGCGGGCTTAGGCGTGACGGGAACGTCGTTCGACGAAACGACCATGCTCGGCAGCCTCAGCTTCAGCCTGTTCAAACCCTGGTCACGGCAGGATCTGAGCGCCGATGGCCTGTTCGTGATCGACTACGACAGCGGCAGGGACAACAACCGCATCAAGCCCAACATCGCCTCGAGTTTGATGTACCGCTATCACCTCAATGACGACTGGCACCTGTTCGTGAGCAACTTCACCAATGTCAATTCCGGTGTGTTCGCCAGCGGAAGCGATGACGAAGACACCTCCGCGTTGGTGGCCTCCTATGTCGGCCCGGGAATCAACCTCTGGAGGGGGCGGAGCACCGAACACTTCCTTGATCTTCAGTTCGGCATCCTCGGCGCTCGTTATGAGTACGAAGATCTGAACTTCAAGCTGGAAAGGAATGAACTCACGCCCTCCGTCGTGTTGATCCTGTTCGGCCGCGGGATCCCCATCGGTCGTGCCACCCTCTCCCCCACCCTGGCGGTGGGGGCCGGCTCCGATCAGCTGGATCAACTGGTGATGTACTCCGACGTGAATCTGAACGTGCCGATCAGCAAGCGCTGGGCCTGGAGCAGCAGGGTCGTGTGGCGGTACACGACCAGACCGGTGAGAGACAATCCCAATCTGAACCTCCAGTACGTCACCGGCCTCACCTACACCTTCAAGCCGTGAGCAGGCTCCGAATCCGGCAGCTCCGGCAGTGGCGGCTCCAGCCGGTAGGTCTGACGGGGAGTGCCGATGTCGATCCTGTGCTCGGAAAAGGCGCGTCTCACCCGCAGCCGGAACTCACGACCCACGGCCCATTGCTGGGCCGGCTCCGTCTGAATCCAGGTGGTGATGGCGATTCCGGTGGAAGTGACGCTATCGATGCCCAACACCGTGGGTTCAGACACGATTTTGTCATGCCAGTTCGGATCTTCATACAGCTGACGGGCAACGTCGTTCAGCACACGCAGGGCCTTATCCGGATCGGTCTCGTACGCCACACTGATGCTGAAGGCCACCCTGGACCAGCTTCGGGTGAGGTTCTTGATCTGGGTAATCGTGCTGTTGGGGATGGTGATCAGCTCGCCATCCACACTGCGTAACTGGGTGACACGCAGGTTGAGGTTTTCCACCAGGCCAGCCGCGGCACCCGTGTCAACGACATCTCCGATGGCGTATTGATCCTCGGCCAGAATGAGCACCCCATTCACCAGATCCTTCACCAGACTCTGAGACCCGAAGGAGAGTGCCAAGCCGAAGATTCCCCCGATGGCCAGCACTGAGCCCGTGGGCAGGCCCAGAACACCAAGTGCCAGCAGGAGGCCGAAGCCAATCAGCAGAATGGTCGCAAATCCTTTGGCTGCGCCCGCGATCGTGGAAGCCCGCAGCTGAAGACGCTTGGCATCCCCTGCAGCCAGCACACCCACCAGGCTGCCCCCATCCTGAACATTGGTGAAACGGTCAATCAACCGGCGACACAGACGGATGGCAAATCCGGTGAAGAACCAGATGAGCAGCAGCCTGATCGGGATTGCCAGCACCTCCTCGCTGTACTTCTCGAGCACAGGAAACTGCTTGGACAGCTGGTACAACCCGAAGTACCAGACCAGAACCAGCGACCAGAACAGCAACCATTGCAGAAAACTCAGCACACTCAAGCGACGATCCAGGCTGGCCACCTGATCCAGTCCTTGGATCAACGCCTCGCGCTGCTGTGCCCTGCGCTCATCGCGCTCTAGAGCCTCGCGGCCTTCCTGGGGATCCAGGGCAGCCTGCGGCCCGGCTGACTCGGCAGCGGCCTGGAGTTCATCGCGGAGCCGGCGCAGGCGCTGTTGCCGCCGGCCCAGAAGATGCTTCGCCACGGAGAGCCCAACCGTGAGCGCCACCAGGAGCAGCAGGATTCGTCCCACGGAGACCAGATCCTGGAGAACAACCTCGCTGGAGAGTTCCTTGAGCCCTGTCCTGATTTCTGTGGTGAGGATGCCCCGCCACTGGCCAGCCAGCTGTGCAATCGGAAGGCCGTGGTAGTTGCTGTCAACCCGGGTGACGGAAACCAGAATCAGGGGCTGGGTGTAGTGATCATCCTTGGCCGTGATCACCGTGACGCCGTTGAGCACGCCGACATCGACAGCCAGGGTTTCCGGATTCATCGGCGGTGTCAGCCGATCGAGGACGGCGCGGCGCAGACGGGCACTTACCTCGGCGGCGCGTTCTTCAACGGCGGCAGTCAGGTCGGCCCGCTCCAGGTTGCGATCCGTGATGGTTGGGGACGCCACGACGAACAAGTCCTCGCCGGTAATCGGAGAACGCACAGGGGCCACCTCAATGCTTCCCAGACGTGTGACCTCGGGGGGTGGGTTACGCCGGTTCGCCTGGCCAAAGTCCGGCAGGGCCAGCTGGGCGGCGCCTGGCTGGCTCAGACCGGCCAGCAGCACAGCGGCGAGCAGAACAGACAGGAACAGGCGGGGAAGAAGCCGTCGAGACCATCGCTGCCGTGGAGGACACCGTTGTCGAAACACTCTCATGGGCACACGCGTTCCCTTGAAAACAAACAAGCTCAGCAAACAGGCTCAGCACCGGACTGGCGGTGGCCGGAGTGGATCCACGGCAGAGAGCCCTCCACCTTGGACACCTCCACAGACCACTGAACGGAACCCAACCTGGGGACTTTCAGCCGCGGCCTGCGCTGGCTGTGATGGATTGCCACAGCCCTGTGGGCATTCCCCGATGAACAGGCCAGCACACCCTGCCTAGGGTGTCGCCAGCTGCTCCCACACCCTTGGCCGCTCCCTCCTCCCCCGTGCTGCGCTGGCTCACCGCCGGCCTGCTGCTGGCTGCGGCGGCTCTGGCGATCGCCCTGCCGTTCGTGTCGGCCACCCTGCTCACCATCGCCATCGGCGGTGTGGCGATCGCCGCGGGGGTGTCCCAGGGCCTGCGCCTCACCGGCGAACCCGATGTGCAGGGCAAGCTCTTTCGCCTGCTCTCCGCCCTGCTCTATGCCGGCGGCGGCATCTACATCCTGCTCTACCCCCTCGCCAGCGAGGTGAGCCTCACCCTGTTCGTGGGATTCCTGCTCGCCTTCCAGGGGGTGATGGAGCTGGCCGGGGCGGCCGCCGGCCAGGGCCCGGCCCGCGGCCTGGTGCTCCTCGATGGCATCGTCACCACCGTGCTGGGCGGCATGCTGATCGCCGAGTGGCCCAGCGACAGCGTCTGGGCGATCGGCACCCTGCTGGGGGTGGGCCTGGGCATCTCGGCCGTGAACATGCTCACCACCCCGGGCCCCCAGGCCGGCTGAGGGCTCAGCCTTCCGGCTTCATTCGCCGATAGCGAGCCCTTCGGCCTTGCGCGGATCCACCACTCCCAAGCTGCCATCGGCCGTGATCTCCACGCTGTTGGCGGCCCCCATGGCGGAGCTGCGCACCAGCTGGTGCCCCTTGACCTCCAGCAGCCGGCGGGTGTCCGGGCTGAGGCCCTCTTCGAAGAACAGGCGATCCGGCAGCAGCTGGGCGTGGATGCGCGGAGCCGCCACGGCCCCGGCCAGATTCAGCCCGTGCTCGATGCGGTTGAGCAGCACCTGCAGCACCGTGGTGAGGATGCGGCTTCCCCCGGGGCTGCCGGTGGCGAACCAGGGCCGGCCGTCGGCATGGAACACCAGAGTGGGGCTCATCGAGCTGAGCGGCCGCCGCCCCGGCGCGATCGCATTGGAGGCCCCCTGCACCAGTCCGAAGGCGTTGGCACTGCCCAGCTGGGCGGTGAAGTCGTCCATCTCGTTGTTGAGCAGGAACCCCGCCCCGGGCACGGCAATGCCATTGCCGAACGGGAAATTGAGGGTGGTGGTGAGCGCCACCAGGCCCCCCTGGCGATCGGCGGTGGAGAGGTGGATCGTGTCCTCGCTTTCGGGCAGGGGCGGCGGCCCCTGCTGCACCTGGGCGGCGGGCCGGTGCCGCTGCAGATCGAGGCTGCGGCGCATCGCCGCCACATACGCAGGGGCCAGCATCCGCGCCAGGGGGATCGCCACCTGGTCGGGATCGCCCAGCAGGGCATTGCGGTCGCGGTAGGCCAGGTTCATGGCCTCGGCCATGCGGTGCAGGCTCTCGGCCCCGTTCGCCCCCAGGCTGGCCAGCGGCATCGGCTCCAGCACCGCCAGCAGCTGCAGGATCGTGACCGCACTGCTGGGGGGCGGCGGCACCAGCACGGTGCTGCCGCGGAAGCGGCCCGCCAGCGGACGCACCAGCTGGGCCCGGTAGCGCTCCAGATCCTGCAGGGTGATCAGCCCGCCTCCGCGGCGCATCAGGCCGGTGATGGCCTCCGCCGTGGGGCCGGCGTAGAAGCCCCGATCACCCTGCTCGGCGATCCTTCGCAGGGTGAGGGCCAGCGCGCCCTGGCGCAGCCGGGCACCAGGGCGGTCCGCCGCCAGGAACAGGGCCCGGGCGGTGGGGTCGGCCTCCAGCCGGGGCCGGGCGCGGCGCAGATCCTCCGCCAGCACCCGGCTCACCGGAAAGCCCGTCTCGGCCAGGGCGATGGCGGGGCGCAGCACCTGCTGCAGCGGCAGACGGCCGTAGCAGCGCTGGGCCAGCACCAGTCCCGCCACCGAGCCGGGCACCGCCGTGCTCAGCAGGCTGCCGGTGGCCAGGGCCCGATCCACCGTTCCCTCCGGCCCCACGAACAGATCGGCGCGGGCGGCCGCGGGGGCGGTCTCGCGGAAGTTCACCGCCACGGCGGTGCCCCGGCCGATGCGGAGCTCAGGGTTCTCGGCGTTGCCAACAGCGCTGGCGGGGCCCTGGTCGTCCGGCAGGCAGCCACGGGCCCGCGCCGGGGAGGCTCCGGGCAGCCACAGCACCAAAAAGCCGCCGCCGCCCAGATTTCCCGCCTGGGGATGGGTCACCGCCAGGGCGAAGGCGGTGCCGATGGCCGCATCCACCGCATTGCCCCCCTCGCGCAGCAGCTCCGCCCCGGCAGCCGCCGCCAGGGGCTCCTGCACCGCCACCATCCCCCCGGCCGACCACACCGGATGGGAGCGCTGCTCCCGCTCCTGCAGCACATCGGCGCGAAGGGGCCCCGGCAGGGTCAGGAGGGCGGGGGCGAGCAGCACCGGGCCCAGCCGCCTCCAGGCCGGTCGAAAGCCCTGGGGTTGGGGGCGTCGAGGCGCTGCGGTCATGGAGAACGGGAACGATGAACTGAGGAGACGCCCCATGTTCGACGGTTGGAGCGCCTTCTTCACCACCACCGGAGCGGCCGGTGGAACGCTGGCAGGGTTGCTGTTCGTGGTGGTGAGCCTCGGCACCGGCCTCCACAACGTGATCCTGATCCTGGCCAGCGCCGTCCTCATCGGCGGTGGTGCGGGATTGATCGCCGGCAATGCCTTGACCCCCTATGCCGTGGCCGGCTCCACCACCCTGTTCCTGGTGTCGGGCCTGGAAACTGAACAGGCGCCCGGATCGCGCTGACAACATCCATGCCACGACCCGCCCCGCCCGGCCACAGTTCAGAACTGCAGCGGACCATCGTGGACCTGGGCGCCTGGCTGCCCCGACCGACTGGCCTGTTGCCGCTGCGGCGGGATCAGGTGGCCGCCGATGTGCTGGCCGGTCTCACCCTGGCGGCCCTGGCCATTCCGGAGGTGATGGGCTACACCCGCATCTCCCAGACGCCAGTGATCACCGGCCTTTACACCATGCTGCTGCCCATGGTGGCCTTCGCTGTGCTGGGGGCCTCGCGCCATCTGGTGGTGGCGGCCGATTCGGCCACCGCGGCGATCCTGGTGGCCACCCTGGGCGGCGTGGCCCCGCCCGGTTCCGCCAGCTACCTGGGGCTCACCATGGCGGTGGCCGTGGGCGTGGCCCTGTTCCTGCTGCTGGCGGCCCTGCTGCGCCTGGGCTTTCTGGCCGACTTCCTCTCCCGCAGCGCCCTGATCGGCCTGCTCTCCGGCATCGGCGTGCAGGTGGCCGCCTCGGAGCTGGCGGGCCTGTTCGGCCTGCCGCGGCAGGGCCAGGGCGCCGTGCAACAGCTGCTGGCCACATTGGCCCGGCTGCCCCAGAGCCGGATCGACCACCTGCTGGTGGCCCTGGGCGTGCTGGGGCTGATCGCGGTCTGCCGGCGCCTCGACCGGCGGCTGCCGGGCGCCCTGATCGCGGTGAGCGGCTCGATCCTGGTCAGCGCCCTGCTCGATTTCCCCGGCCGGGGCCTGGATGTGGTGGGCGCCGTGCCCGGCGGCCTGCCCCATCTGGTGCTGCCCGTGGTGGCGCCTTCCCAGTGGAACGCCGTGCTGGTGAGCGCCGCCTCCTGCTTCGTGGTGGTCCTGGCCCAGAGCTCGGCCACGGCCCGCGCCTACGCCCAGCGCTACAGGGAGCGGAGCCTGGAGAACGTGGACCTGGTGGGGCTGGCCAGCGCCAACCTGGCCGCCGGGCTGAGCGGCACCTTCGTGGTGAATGGCTCCCCCACCAAGACCGAGATGGTGGATGCGGCGGGTGGCCGCAGCCAGCTGGCCCATCTCACCGCCGCCGCCGTGGTGCTGCTGGTGCTGCTGTTCTTCACCCGCCCCCTGGAGCTGCTCCCGGCAGCGGTGCTCTCCACGATCGTCTTTCTGATCGGCCTCAAGCTGATCGACTGGACGGGGCTGCGGGAGCTGTGGCGGCTGCAGCGCAACGAATTTCTGATCGCCCTGGCCACCGTGATCACCGTGGCCCAGGTGGGAGTGATGCCGGGCATCCTGCTGGCCGTGGTGCTGTCGCTGATCGAGCAGGTGCGGCACACCTACCGGCCGCGGACCTGCCTCTGGGCTCCCCGCGCCGATGGCACGGGCCTGCACACGGTTCCGGTGGCTCCGGGCGTGTTCGCCGTGCCGGGGATCCTGGCCTACCGCTTCGAGGCCAATCTCTTCTACGCCAATGCCAACCGCTTCACCGAAGAGGTGCTGGCCCTGGTGACCCAGCCCGGGGCGATCGTGGAGGGACTGGTGGTGGATGCCTCGGGCATTGACGATGTGGACTACTCGGCCGCCAAGGCCCTGCTGGAGCTGCGGGATCGCCTGGCGGGCTCCGGGGTACGCTCCGCCTTGGTGACCAATTCCCGGGCCATGGTGGAGGAACTGCACCGGTTCGGCCTCGGCCGCGGGCCGAACAGCATGGGCACCTTCGGGAGCGTGCCGGAGGCCATCGCGCAGCTCAGCTGCCCGCCTGGGCCGGAATCCTGATGGCCTGGGCCTCGGCCAGGTTCTGGATCTCCCCAAGAAAGCTGGCGTAGGTTGGCGATTCGAGTGGGGCGTAATTGAGGTTCTTGAACAACCCGGTGAGCCGGGTGAAGAACTCCCGCACCTCCGTCTTGTCGGCAAACTGGTAGGGCCGGTTCACCAGATCGCACACCAGATCGAAGGATGATTTCTGGCGCTCGATCGGGCAGCTGGAATCCACCGCATCGAAGGCATCCTGCTGCAGGTACACCATGTCGAGGAAGAGCGCCTTCTGATGCAGGATGAAATCCTCCAGAGTCACCCCTTCCTCGCCGGTCACCTGGATCATCTGGTTCACGGCGTCGCCGCGGCGCAGCAGGGCGTTCATCGCCTTCACCCGTTGCACCCAGTCCGGGGAGACATGCCGGGCGAACCAGTCTTCCAGCTGGCCGAAGTAACGCGACCATGACAGCAGAATGTCCACGGCGGGATAGAAGCGCTTGTAGGCCCGATCGGCGCTCAGCCCCAGAAAGGCCTTCACCGTGCTCAGGGTCGACTGGGTGACCGGCTCCTCGAAGTTGCCGCCGGCGGGCGACACTGTGCCGATCATCGTGAGGCTGCCCACACTGCCATCGTTGGTGCGCAGGATCCCGGCCCGCTCATACACGCTCTTGATCGAGGAGTCGAGATAGGCGGGAAAGGCCTCCTCACCGGGAATCTCCTCCAGACGCCCGGAGGTTTCGCGCATCGCCTGGGCCCAGCGGGAGGTGGAATCGGCGATCAGCAGCACGTTCACCCCCATCTGGCGGTAGTACTCACCGAGGGTGAGGCCGGTGTAGATCGAGGCCTCCCGGGCCGCCACGGGCATCGAGGAGGTGTTGCAGATGATGATCGTGCGATCCATCAGCGATCCGCCGGTCTTCGGATCGGAGAGCTTGGGGAATTCGGTGATGGTTTCCACCACCTCACCGGCCCGTTCACCGCAGGCCACCACGATCACCACGTCCACGTCCGAGTGGCGGGAGATCATGTTCTGCAGCACGGTCTTGCCCGCCCCGAACGGCCCCGGGATGCAGCCGGTGCCGCCGCGGGCAATGGGCAGGAAGGTGTCCACGATCCGCTGGGTGGTGATCATCGGCTCCTGGGGATAGAGCCGCTCGCACAGGCGCCGCTCCAGCAGGCCCTGGGGCAGGGGACGCCGCACCGGCCACTCCTGCGTGAGGGTGAGGGAGCGGGTCTCGCCCCGGGCATCCCGGATCCGCGCCACCGCGGTGGTCACGGTGAAGCTGCCCTGCTGAATCCACTCCAGGGTCACCTCCCCGGGCTCCGCGAAGGGGATCATGATCTTGTGGGTGAAACGCCCCTCCTGAACGGTGCCGATCACGTCGCCGGCCCTGAGACGATCGCCCATGCGGGCCGTGGACTGGAATGACCACTTGCGCTCGGTGTCCAGCGGGGAAACCGTGGCCCCCCGGGGCAGAAAGGTGCCATAGCCCGCTGCCAGGCCGGCCAGAGGGTTCTGGAGACCGTCGTACACCTGGCTGAGCAGGCCCGGCCCGAGGGTCACCGACAGCAGTTCACCGGTCTGCTCCACCGGATCCCCCACCCCCACGCCCCTGGTGCTCTCGTACACCTGGGCATCGGCGGTGGTGCCGTTCACCCGCAGCACCTCGGCCTTCAGCCGCTCCTGCCGCTCCCCATCCAGACGGCTCGGCAGGATGTAGATCACCTCGTTCTTGAGGATCGGCCGCGGATCGGTGTCGGCCATGGCGATGGTCACCAGATCGTCCTGAACGGCCACCACGCGGGCGGGATTGAAGGCGGCGGGCGTCATCGGCGGGGAACGGCGGGTGGACGGGCGCAAGCCGCATCGTGGTGAGCCAGCGCCGCCTCCACGAGCCCGGTGAAGCGGGCCTGGGCCGCCTCGGCGTCGTAGTGGGACCACCGATCCACCAGCGCCCAGCGCGCGACGTACACCACCACGGCCTCGAAGTCGAAGTGGTGGCCGAAGACGAGGCGATCCAGATCCCTCCAGATCACCCCGAACAGGGTGCGTTCCAGCGCCACCAGATCCCCGCTCTCCAGCAGCCCGCTCACCTCCGGGATCCAGGGGAACACCGCCTCCAGCCCGAAGGCGGGCTCGCTCCAGCGGCGCGCGATGGTGGCCACCCAGGGCCCGAACCCCCAGGCCTGGCCCGTGGGTGGTTCGCTCTCGCCCCGATGGCGCCGCCGCAGGGCCGCCAGGATCGTGCGCAGATCGAGCCGGTGCGCCACCAGCTGCCGCAGGGTGGGATTGGACACCGCGGCGAAGAACTGCCGGGCCGATTCCAGCAGGCGCTCATCGATCGGTCCCGCCAGGCTGTCGTCATCCCGCATCGACTGGGACAGAAACCCCGTCATCAGCTCCAGGGTGTGCCGGTCGTCGGGATGGAGCAGGCTCAGCCGGCTCTCCAGCTTCAGCAGCGAGATGGCAGGCGTGCGCGCCTCGAACAGGCCGCCCAGCGGGGGCAGGCTGCCCATCAGCAACGTGTAGCGGGGGGCGCAGAGGGAGACGGTCATGTCACACGGTCATTTCACGACGCCCTCCAGCAGGGCGCGAAAGCGCGGCTGCAGGTGCTGCAGGATCGCTTCCGACACGGCCTCATCGGTGAGGTCGAGCACCACGTCGCGATCCACCAGGCGCAACCGCAGCCCCTTCTGCTGATCGGTGGCGACGCCGAAGCTCACGCCTTCCCGCAGCATGCCCCGGGACACCAGCTGCACGAAATGGGTGAGCACGCCGTGTTCGAGCTCCTCGGGGTTCTGGCTCAGTTCCTCCAGCCCGGCGATGTGGCGGGGCAGGATCACCTCGCTGTGGGCGGAACGGTCGGCCTCCTCGCGCACCCGGCCCACCACCTCCTGAATCATCCGCTCGAGGATCTCCTGCTTCTGCTGCTCCTCCCCCACCAGCTGGCGCACCTCACCCCGGAACCGCTCCATCAGCTGGGATTTCAGGGCCAGCACGGCATCCCGCAGAGCCAGGTCCAGGGCCTGTTTGCCGGAGCGCTCGAGCGTCTCGGCCTCAAGTCGGGCGTCCTTGACGATCTGGTCGGCCTGCTGCCGGGCCTGATCGAGCATGTGCTGGGCCTGGGTCCTGGCATCGGCCAGAAGCCTGTCCGCCTGGTCACGGCCGGCGGCCACCCCCTCATCCCGCAGGCGGGCGATCAGTTCCTCCACGCCGGAGGCCACGCGGGCCGGGTCGTCATCGCGGTGGGTTCGGGACCTGGGCATCGAAGGCTGGAGGGAAGGGGATCAGGCGCAGGGGATCACTGGCTGGGAATGCCGCCGGCAGCCACCAGGGCGAACACGAAGGCGAACACCGCGAAGCCCTCCACGATCGCCGCCGGCGCCAGGGCCAGGCCGAAGATCTCCGGCTTCGACTTCGACCCGGAAATGGCCGAGGCGCAGCAGAGCCCCTGGTAGATGGCGGCCAGCAGGAAGGTGAGCCCGGAGAGCACGCCCAGTCCGAACAGGGCGCCGGCATTCACCGGCAGCACCGGCCGGTTGAGGATGAACATCACCACGATGCCGTAGATCGACATCGAGGAAGGAAGCGCCGAGAGACCAACGAATCGGCCATAGCCGCTGTTGACCTCCATCATCGCGCCGATGGCCGCCTGCCCGGCAATGGTGCAACCGATCGCCGCCCCGATGGCACCGAGGGCCACCGGGGCATAGATGCCGATCCAGCCGAGTCCGAGGAGAGCGAAATGGTCGTTCACGAGGCAAGCTCCTTTTTGATGAAAGGCCTGAAGGGAACACCTTCGCCGGAGAGTCCCCAGTTGAAGAACTCGATGAAGTTCAACCGGAGGCCATGCACGAAGCCGCTGATGATGGCCAGCAGCAGGTTGATGCCATGGCCCAGCACCAGGATCAGCAGGGCGATCGGCACCCCCAGGGCGATGTCCGAGCGCGACACCTGGCCGGCCAGCTGGTTGAAGGTGATCGCCAGCGACGCACTGGCCAGCCCCAGGGCAAACAGCCGGAGGTAACTCATCACATCACCGAACAGCTTCGAGATGGCCGTGAGCGATCCAGCCCCATCCAGCAGCCGCAGCAGCAGGTCCATCGGATGGTGAACCTGCCGCTCACTGCTGAGCAGCAGAACGGTGAGCAGTCCCCCGGCAATCAGACCCAGGCCCACATGCAGAACGGGTGGCGCGGCATTGCCGAGATAGAGCGTCAGCCCACCCACGATCACCGCCATCCAGCCGATCGGTGGCGCCGTCTGGGCCAGGGAGCGGCCCCGCACCGCCACCACCCCGTTGGCGAGCAGCAGATGGGCACAGCCCACCAGCAGCGAGAGTTGCATCATCGCCGGGAAATCGTTGAGATCCAGCAGCTTGATGGCCGCCAGGGGCGAGCCCTGCGGTGGCTCGATGCCGAAATAGCTGCCCGCCAGCATTCCGTACACCAGGGCCATCACCAGGCCAAAGGCCGCCAGGATGCGGAAATGGCGGCCGCCCGCTGAACGGCCCATCGACTTCCACTTCAGCGCCAGCACGACGCCGAGCACCAGCGCGTAACCCGCGTCCGCCATGATCATGGCGAAGAAGAACGCGAACGAGAAGAACACCACGATCGAGGGATCCCAGTCGCGGTAGGCCGGTGTCTCGTAGAAGGTCACCAGATCCTGGCCGCCGCTGAGCGAAGCGGGATTGCGCAGCAGGGTCGGCGGACTGTCCCTGGGCTCGGGCACGTCTGCCAGGTAGGCCAGACCCTGCCGCGCCGCGAAGGTCTGCAGCCGCGGCAGCAGCGGCCGGGGAATCCAGCCCTGCAGCTGCACCAGGGTGCTGTCGTCGCGCGCCATGGCGCTGGCCTGATGGCGCGCCTGGGCATCCTCGGCCCGGGTGAGATGTTTGGAGAGCAGAAACAACCAGCAGCTGAGCGATTCATGCTCGGCCTCCACATCCTCGAGGGCGGTGCGGGCCAGATCGCACTCCCGCTGCACCTCCCGGTAGGACTGCGAACCGACATGGGAGCGGGGAACCGGCAGCAGGGCCGGATCGGGCTCCTCCTCGGCAATCAGCACGACATAGGCATGGCGGGCGGTTTCGTGCAGCCGCTGCCAGGGCACACCCAGACCCTGCAGCGCCTGGCGGAAGGCGGCGGCCTTGGGATGGGGCACCCGGTAGAACCACAGACGGCACCCCCCCAGGGCATCGAGCGCCGGCAGGGTGAAATCCCCCCAGGGCCTCAGCTCCTCCAGCCGTTTGCCGAGGGCAAGCAGACGGTCTTCGGCCTGCTGTTTCCGGCGGCGGTTGGCGAGAGCCTCCGCCACGATCCGCTCGAACGCGAAGTCGGCATCCACGCGCGTCTGATGGCGCCGCCGGCGCACATCCATCAGATAGCGCAGGGCCTGGCGGGCATCCTCGCTGGGGCGATCCAGCACGAAGCCCTCGTCCTCGCCCGCGTCAGCCAGGGGGATCAGATGCAGACAGCCGAGGCTCTGCAGACCGTCCAGCAGGCGCTCCCGGTCGGCGGAGAGCCCCAGCACCGTGACCTTGGCCAGCGGAATGATCGTCATGGGGCGGCCACCTGGTCACGCTCCTTCTTGCGCTTGGCGATCTTGGAGTTCACCACCGCGGCACGCTCCGCATCCGCCAGGTAGATGGAGATCCTGCGGATGTTGCGGCGGGTGCCAGGAATCAGCACCTTGTCGAAGAGATTGAAGCGCTGGGTCACCTTGCGTTCGGCCAGCTGCAGCAGCTCCAGCCGCTGTTCGGCCGCCCGCAGCTCCAGCTGATTGCGCAGGGCCGCCTGCAGCCAGCCCACCACGGCATCCACCCAGAATGGCCGGGTGAGCAGGCCATACGCGGCCACGTTGAAGTCGACGCGATCCAGCTTCGGCAGCCTGGTGCCCATCAGGTTCTCCTCCACCTGTTGCACGGCCGCGATCGTCACCAGATCGGACAGGTCAATGCGGGCATGGGCCAGCATCGGGCAGGTGTTTCCCACCTCGGCCGCGATGGCCGCCCCGCGGGCGCGGGCCTCCTCCAGCTGACGCCGGGCCGTTTTCCGTTCCGCCGCCAGCTGGCGGCGTTTGAGGTCCAGCGATGGCAGCACGTCGTTGTAGGTCTTGAGCAGCCCCTTCTGGTGACTCAGGGACGCCTTGGTGAGCGAGAGCCTGCTCATCGCACCTCCGCGGCCCCCGCAACGGTTGGGTCATCGCGCTGGGGGAAGTACTTGTCAATCAGCTCCTGCTTCATCAGCAGCTCCTGGGGTTCGAAGCACTCGGCGAGGGTCTGCCAGGCCAGATCCAGGGCCGCCTCCAGGGGCAGATCCACGTTGAGGTCCATGAAGCGCTGGCGGAACAGCTCACCGAAGCGGATCAGCTTGCCGTCGTACTCGGAGAGCTCGAACGCCATCGCCTGCTTCTGCTGCGCATCGCGGGCACCGGCATACAGGCGGATCGTGGTGTTCATGATCTGATTGTGATCCTCGCGGGTCACCTTGCCGATCACGTTCTGCTTGAGCCGCGACAGGGAACCGAAGGGATCGATCATGCCGTCGTGAAGATAGAACTGGCCCTCGGTGATGTAGCCGGTGTTATCCGGCACCGGATGGGTCACATCATCGCCGGGCATGGTGGTCACGGTGAGCAGGGTCACGGAACCTCCCTTGGCATAATCGGCGGCCTTTTCATAACGGCGTGCCAGCTGGGAATAGAGATCGCCGGGGTAGCCGCGGTTGGCTGGAACCTGATCCATGGCGATGCTGATCTCCTTGAGCCCATCGGCGAAGGAGGTCATGTCGCTGAGCAACACGAGCACCCGCTTGCCTTCCTCCACGGCAAACTTCTCGGCAACGGCCAGGGCCATGTCGGGAATCAGGATCCGCTCCACGATCGGGTCGGAAGCCAGATTCACGAACATCACCGTGCGGGGAAACACACCCGCCTCCTCAAACGTCTGACGGAATGCGTAGTAATCATCAAAGATGAGGCCCAGACCTCCGAACACCACCACATCGGCATCGGCCTGAATGCCGATACGGGCCAGGAAGGGATTGAAGGGTTCACCGGATACGGAGAAGATCGGGATCTTCTGACTCTCCACCAGGCAGTTGAAGATGTCGATCATCGGCACGTTCGTGCGGATCATCTTGGAGGCCAGGATGCGGCACATCGGGTTCACCGAAGGCCCACCGATCGCCACCCGCGGATCCTGGGAGAGATCGGGCCCTCCATCGATCGGCTCCCCCGTGCCCCGAAACACCCGGCCGAGGATGTTGCCGGAATAGGTGGCGGTCATCGGATGGCCGAGGAAACGCACCTCGGAATTGGTCGACACCCCCTTGGTGCCCCGGAACACCTGCAGGGCCACCGACCCCTGCTTGAGGTCGATCACCTGGGCCAGTGAAGAGCTGCCATCGGCGTTCTGCAGCACCGCCAGATCGTTGAAACGCGGCGCAGCCTCGCCACCCTCCACTCCGGTGGGCACCTCCACCCGGATGATGTCACCGACGATCTCAAGAATCCTCGAGTAACTGATCAGCGCGGTCATCGGGGCACGGCCGTGATCGAGCGGAATCGACTGTGCAGGCCGGTGCCGTGCTGGCGTCCATTCACTCCAGTGCCGTCAACCTAGGCAGCGGAACCGGATCGGTCAGGTGCCCTGGTGGTCCTTCACACCCCGATCCGGTTCCGGGGCAGGGCCGTAGCCCCCTCCGCCCGGTGTCTCGATCACGAGCAGGTCTCCTGCAGCGACCGTCACCTCGGTGGACCCCGGCAGCTCCACCACCGCACCGTTCCCGCGCTCCAGCCAGTTCCGCCCGGCCTGACCCGCCCCGCCACCGGCCAGGCCGAAGGGCCGCACCCGGCGGGAACCCGAGAGTAACGACACCGTCATCGGCGCCAGGAAGCGGATCCGGCGCTCCACGCCATCGCCGCCCCGCCACAGTCCCGCCCCGCCGCTGCCGTGGCGCAGGCCGAAAGCCTCGAGCCGCACCGGCAGCCGCTCCTCCATCACCTCCGGATCGGTGAGGCGGGAGTTGGTCATGTGGCTCTGCACGGCGCTGGCACCGTGGAAACCGCGGCCCTCGAGATCCCTGCCCGCACCGGTGCCGCCGCAGATGGTTTCGTAGTACTGCAGCCGGCCGTCGCCGAAACTCAGGTTGTTCATCGTGCCCTGGGCCGCGGCCTGGACGCCGAGGGCCGCGAACAGGGCATTGGCCAGGGCCTGGGACGTTTCCACATTGCCGGCCACCACCGCGGCCGGAGGCCGGGGATCGAGCAGGCTGGCCGGTGGCACCACCAGTTCCAGGGGCTCGAAGCAGCCCGCATTGAGCGGGATGGACTCCCCCACCAGGCAGCGGAACACGTAGAGCACCACCGCCCGGGTGATCGCCAGGGGCGCGTTGAGATTGCCGGGATGCTGGCCGGAGCTGCCGCTGAAGTCGATCCGGGCGCGACGGCGCAGGCGATCGATCCGCACCTGCACGGCGATGACGCTGCCGTCATCCAGGCTCACCCGGGCCTCGCCATCCTGCAGGCGTGCGATCACCCGCCGCACCGCCTCCGCCGCATTGGTCTGCACATGACCCATGTAGGCGCACACCTCCTCAAGCCCGGCCGCCTCGATCAGCCGCCCCAGCTCCTCCACGCCGAGGCGGTTCGCCGCCACCTGGGCCTGCAGATCGGCCAGCAGCTGATCGGGATTGCGCACCGGGTGGGGGCCCCGGGCGAAGCAGGCCCGCCAGGCGGCCTCATCCAGCCGTCCCCGATGCAGGAACAGCTGGTTGTCGAGCAGCAGCCCCTCCTCCTCGATGCGGCGGCTGAAGGCGGGCATCGAACCGGGGGAGATGCCGCCCACATCGGCGTGGTGGCCCCGGCTGGCCACGTAGAAGGCCGGTGCACCGCCCGGCTGAGCGGGCGCGAACACCGGGGTGATGGCCGTGATGTCCGGCAGATGGGTGCCGCCATGGAAGGGATCGTTGGCCAGCACCACATCGCCGTCGGCCAGCGGCGGCCGTTCGCCCCGGGCCACCGCCGCCAGCAGGCTGGCCACGCTCTGCCCCATCGAGCCGAGGTGCACGGGGATGTGGGGCGCATTGGCCACCAGCGCCCCCTCCCGATCGAACACGGCGCAGGAGAAGTCGAGCCGCTCCCGGATGTTCACCGAGCGGGCGCTCTGCTGCAGCCGCACGCCCATCTGCTCGGCGATGGCGGAAAAGCGGTGGTTGTAGAGCTCCAGCAGGGCGGGATCCACCGCGCTGGCTGTGGCACTGGCCAGGGGTGGAGTGGCCTCGAGGGCGCTCGCCTCCAGCAGCAGGGCCCGATCCGGCAGCATCCGCCCCTGCCAGCCGGGCTCCAGCAACGCAGTGCTGGTGGGATCCAGCAGCAGGGCCGGGCCCTGCAGCCGTTGACCGGGACGCAACTGATCCCGGCGCCAGAGGTGCACCTCCTGCCAGCCCCGCTGCTCATCCAGCCACACCCGGGCCGTGGCCGCCTCGCTCTCCCGCTCGCCCACGTCGTCATTCAGGGTCCCCCGCGGCGCCGTGGCAGCCGCAGAGTCCGGCGGAGCCACCTCCACCATCAGCCGTTCCACCACCAGCTCCAGCCCATCCCGGGTGGGTGCATGGCCGAAGCGCTCCCGATGCTGGATCAGGAAGGCCTCGATCAGCGCTTCGGTGGAGGTGTCAGGGGGCCAGGGCACCTGCAGTCCGTCCTCCCGGCCGGGCAGGCGCAGCTCCAGGGAGCGCCAGCAGCGCACGGCTTCCTGGTGCGCGTCGTTCAGGTCGCCTGCTGCCTGGAGGGACTCCCTGCCCTGGCCCTGCAGGGTGGTCGCCAACTGCTCCAGACGGGTCATGGAGGCCGGCTGCAGGGGCAGATCGGGGGCGCATTCCTGCAGGGAGCGCTGCTCGGCCTGGCCGATGCCATAGGCCGACAACACGCCGGCCAGGGGATGGAACAGCACCTGCCGGATGCCGAGGCAGCGCGCCAGGCTGCAGGCGTGCTGGCCTCCGGCACCGCCGTAGCTCACCAGCAGAGCCTGGCGCAGATCGTGGCCGCGCTCGATCGAGATGCGCCGGATCGCCGCCGCCATGGTTTCGATCGCGATCCGCAGGGCACCGGCGGCCACCTGCTCGGGGGAGATGCCGGGGGAGCTGGGGGCCATCGCAGCGGCCAGCTCGGCGAAGCGGTGGTGCACCGCCGCCAGATCGGCCGGCCGGTCGGCGCCGGGGCCGAACACCGGTGGCAGCGCCGATGCCGGCAAGCGCCCCAGCAGCAGATTGGCGTCGGTGATCGTGGCGGGGCCACCGCGGCGGTAGGCCGCCGGGCCTGGATCGGCGCCCGCCGATTCCGGCCCTACGATCAGCCGCTGGCCATCGAAGCGGAGGATCGAGCCGCCCCCTGCCGCCACGGTATGGATCGGCAGCATGGGGGCCCGCAGGCGCAGACCGGCGATCTCCGTTTCCGGCTGCCGCTCCCAGGCCAGGGGCCCGCGGCTCGGATCCCAGTGGAACACGTCCGTGGAGGTCCCCCCCATGTCGAAGCCCACCACGGGGATGGGGGCCTGGCCAGCGGCTTGCAGGGCTTCCTGGGCCACCGCCACCGCGCCCACCATGCCGCCGGCCGGTCCGGACAGGATCGTGTCCTTGGCCTGCAGGGAGGGGGACGCCACCAGGGCGCCGCTGGAGCAGAGCACCCGCAGCCGGGTGCCCGTTCCGAGGGACGCTTCCAGCTGCTGGAGGTAGGTGCGCAGCACCGGGGCCACCGCAGCCTCCACCAGGGCCGTGTGGCCCCGTGGCACGAGCCGGGGCTGGGCACTGAGCCGATGGGACAGGGCCACCGCCTCGAAGCCGAACGGCTCCAGCCAGGCGGCCAGCTGAGTCTCATGGCGGGCCTGGCGATGGCTGTGCAGCAAAGCCACGGCACAGCTGGTGTAACCCTCGGCTCTGGCCTCGCGCAGCTCGGCAGCAAGGGCATCATCGAGGCTCAGGGCTGACAGCTCCTGGCCTGCGGCATCGAGGCGCCCCTCCACCTCGATCACCCGCACCCGCAAGGGCTGGGGGCGGCGAATGGCCAGCGCAAAGATGTCCGGGCGGTGCTGGTCGCCGATGCGCAGCAGATCGCGAAAGCCACGGTTGATCAGCAGCACCACCGCCGCCCCGCGCTGCTCCAGCAGGGCATTGGTGGCCACGGTGGTACCCAGCCGCAGCTCTGCAATCGGCTGATCCCCGGCCATGGCCCGGATGGCCCTGGCGGCAGGATCACCAGGACAGTCCGGCTGCAGCGAGAGCACCTTCCTCACCTGGATGGGGCCCCAGGGGGGAAGACCGATCACATCGGTGAAGGTGCCGCCGCGATCGATCCAGAACCGCCAGCCATGGGATGGCCGGGGACGGGTGGTCACGGTGGGGAGGAGCCGGGCGACATCAGGCTAGGCGGGCTCAGCTCAGGCCCGGAGCCAGGCTGATGCACAGCCTCTCGAGGGGCGCACCGTTGAAGCCTTACACGCCGTTGACGTAGTTGAGCAGGTCCTTGAAACAGGCGGTTTTGCCGTTATCGGGCAAGCGCACCCCATCCTCCCGGCCGAAATTGGTCAGACTTCGCATTCTTGGTGATGGCGCTTGCCTGGCTGCCGCAGATCACGATGTCGCGGTTGCCACCGTGGGGATCTTGACGCGGGCCACCACGGGCTGTCCGGCCCAGCCGCGGGTGTTGCCCGCGCGCAGGTGCTTGGTCCCGTTCCGGAACTCAGCCGCTCAGCCGGGCAAAGTCTTGACGCGTCAGTGCTTGCTCACCTGCGGTGTGCGATCACGTAGTGCTTATCGCATGCCAGATTCAGACGGAACTGAATCTTCAACCAAACAAGGCACGTCAACCCGCCGATGCACGATCGGCCATGAAGACGGAGTGGTCAGAAATTCCGAACACACAACACCAGGCATGCCCGACAAGCGACGTTGCGAAGAAGCGCAAGTGCTGCTGCCAACGCATCTGCCTGGGAAGGCAAGGGCATGGCGATGGCTCGCCTGAACATCTCAGAGCAGCGCGTACCCCGTAGCCTGCCTGGAGGGGAGGTCGCGGGTGGGAAGAAGGAAATGCCTGGCCCAGGGAAACTCAGAACAGGCTGTTGATGTTCGCAGCGGAGACCTGGTCAAGCACAGCGACCAAATCATTCGGGTTGCGCTTGCTGACGATCGGCAGGCCACTCATCCCCGAAGGCAAAGCGGACGACCGGCCTATCCGGTACAGCTTCGGACCGGCGAATCCAGAGGCAAGTCGATCGGTTCCAACATCAAATCCCTCGATGAGAGCAAAGGTGTCCTTGGCGCCCTTCTTGAGCCCCTTGCCCTTGCCGAGGCCACGATCCTCGTAGTAGGAGCGATTCTTCTTGCCAATCACGAAGACATCTCTGGATGAGTCACTGTCGTCGATGAGGTGATCATAGTTTTTACCCTTTCGCCCGAAGCAACCCTTGCCGTCATAGCGATCGGAACCACCGAACCCCAGCATCACATCGGCCCGGCCTCGCTTGCCCCGAAGTTTGTCATCATCATCGCTACCGATGCTTGAGCCAAAGGTGACACTCTTGAACACCTCCTGATAGAGAAGCGTTCCGGGGGGCTGGCCAGGCAGCGAGAGACCCGGAACCAACTGCAGACGCTCCACCTTGGTGCGTCCGTTGGACTTCAGCTCAGTGATCTCGATCTGCTGCAGATCTGGGCTGATGCGGAAGGTCTTGTCACTGTCGAGATCCTCAAGGAGAAAAGCGCCGGTATCTTCCTGCTCCCAGTAGGCCAGCACATTCAGACCACTGAGACTGAAGGCATAAAAGTCATCGGGCGACGACGACGCGTCATCGTCACTTGACTCGGGGAGGCTGCCGCTGCGTCGCTCGAGAGAGGTGACCACTCGTTGAAGCCCCCAAATCTAGATTTCAGCCCTATCGTACTCCCCGTAAGGCGGGCTCCACAAGCTGGAGGGACGGGAGAACTGCCCTCAGGGGTCGTTATGGACCTGCCGGGTGAAAAGCCCAACAAGGGGGGGGGGCCAGCGTCGCTTCCAGATCCCCCAGAGACAGACGCTGACCTGCCGCCGGGGATCTTGAGCAGTATTTCCCTGATGGTCCTCGTTCTGCACCCCGATCAGGTGAATCCGGCGCCAGCCGGTTCTGTGAAACCCGGGCGGGGGGACCTTGGGGGCAGGATGGAAACCACCGTCAAGCACCCTGCCAGTGGCTTGATCAGGCGTGCTCGCGCAGCGATCAGTCGAGGATGTTCATGACCACCATTTTCGACGGATCGACGCCGGGGATCATGTAGCGCCCGTCAGCCATACGCCGCAGATCCCTTTGACGCACAGTCAGACCTAAGTTCCTAAGCCTGAGGAAATCCTTGGATCCAAAGTTACGAATCCTGAAGCGTTGCATGTGAACCACAGGATCTTTGGGGGTTGTATTTCTGAACACGAGCACGTCTCGCACGTCGTCCTTGCCGAAATTCACCACCGTGTTGGCACGCTTGGTGATCGCACCAGCCTGATTCCCCCAGATGAAGCGATTACGACCACGCGTCCCTTTCACGTTATAACTGGCCTGCATCATCCGATCAAAGCGAACGCCGGTGACGTCATCCTTGCCGGATAGCTTTACCTTGATTCGCCCAACAACCGGCTGCCCTTTCCAGCTGGCGTTACCGGAGAATCTGAGAATTCCTTTGCGATTGATCTTGCGGTTGACCCATGCGGGCACCCCACGAACCCTCAATGTCATGATTGGAAATAAGTTAGAGTTGCAAATAAAGTGTTAAAGAATCGAGCGAATCTCCCGGCAACTCACAACCAGAACCCAATCCGGTTGGAACAATCACCAGCGATCACCGCCCTGACGGCTGAGCGCAGGAGCTATCCAGCAACCATCAGCGAACCCTTCAGACCAGGCCAGCCGATCGGTAGGACGGACCAGGGCTGAAGACGGCCGATCCCACACAACACTGGAGAGAGGTCTCAGGGTCGGGTCTCTTGGTTGCTGTCAGTTCTCGCATCGGCGTGACGGCTGGACGCGCCAGACCTACCGATTCACTGGGTCGCACGCGTCCTTGATCTGACCGGTCAGCGCAGCCCGTCCACCAGCGTGATGTTCAGCTTGTCCGTGGGTACGCCGCTGAGTCCATAGACCCCATTGCCAATGCGGCGCAGGTCCTTGAAGCGGAACGTTCTGCCGATGTTCCGCAGCACGATCCGATCTTCCCTGCCAAAATTCTTGATCCGAATGCGCTGCATGTGATTGAACGGCCCATGCTTCTGGGTTGTGTTGCTGAACACCCAGACATCCCGGGCCTTATCGGCACCCAGGTCAAACACACTGTTGAACCGCTTGGAGATCGTTCCCGCCTGCGCTTTCATGATGATCACATCACGAAAAGCCTTGCTGCCGGGATCGAACTGGCTGTTGAGCGCGGACCTCCCCTTGCGTACAGCCTTGCTGGTGGGGTCAACAAGCGCATCCTTGCCCTGGTAGCTGAGGCTGGCGAACATGCCACGGTCAACCACCACCTTGTTGGGCCTGCCGTCCACACGCCCGGGGTTGATGACCGTGCGATCCACCACGGACTTGCCCGCCCATCCAGAGTTTCCTGAGAGTTTGAGAACGCCTCGACTGTTCTCTCGCTTGCTCATCCACCAAGGAAGCCTGCGAATCTTCCAGTCCGTCATAAAAACAGCAATAGTTGTTGAACCTACAAGTTACCGAAAGCGAGTGAGCTGTCGAGACCAGACAGTCGATCAACTGGATCGGGATTGTGGATGCAACAAAGGCTTGACATGGCTCCAGCCCAATGGCATGTAAGCGCCGTGTGCACGGCACGGAAGGACATCAGCCAACCCCGCATCGGGGGCTTGTCAAATCATTGGCTCAGCGGTAGTTCTCGAACTGCAGCGGCACATCCACATCCTGTTCCTTCAGCAACTGGATGGCGGATTGCAGATCATCCTTGCTTTTGCCGGTGATGCGCAGGCTTTCCCCCTGAATCGCCACCGACACCTTCTTGAGGTTGTCGCGCACCGTCTTGCTGAGCTCCTTGGCCAGCTCCTTGCTGAGGCCCTTGCGCAGCTTCACCTCCTGCTTCACCCGGTTGCCGCCCACGGCCTCGGGCGTCTGGAAATCGAAGATCTTGAGGGAGAGGTTGCGCTTGGTGGCCTTCTGACGCAGCACGTCCTCCACGGCCTGCAGGGTCATGTCGCTGGCGGTGGTGATGGTGAGGCTCGTCTCCTCCAGATCAATGGTGGTGGCGGAGTCCTTGAGGTCGTAGCGCTGGGCAACCTCCCGGCGCACCTGGTCGAGGGTGTTCACCAGTTCCTGCCGGTCGAAGTCGGAGACGACGTCGAAGGAAAAGGTGTCAGCCATGGGAGCGCGGAACCGGGTCAACCAGCTCCAGCCTAGAAAACGATCCCGGAGCCTCCCTGGCGGCTGGCCACCAGCACCCGATGGCGCGGGTCGCAGGCCTGGCTGCGCACCCCCTGGAAACCGGCGTGCCGCAGCGCTTCCGGCAGATCGAGGCGGAAGTAGTCCTCCAGGTAGGGCTCGGTGCTCTTCAGCAGGGTGGCGATCGGGGCGGGCAGCCGCCGGATCACGGCCGAATCGGGATCCTGGTCCACCAGGGCGATCACCCCACCCGGGCGGAGCAGGCGCGCCGACTCCCGCAGCACGGCAGCGGTGGCCGCGGCCGGCAGCTCATGGCAAACGAACTGCAGGGTGATCAGATCCACGCTGGCGTCCGGCAGCCCTGTGGCCTCGGCGGCGGCGTGATGCCAGGCCACGATCTCGCCGTCGGCGTCCCGCACCCGGGCCACCGCCAGCATGTGGGGCGAGAGATCCACGCCCCTTACCCGGACCGGCATGCTCTGGCGCTGCTCCAGCCAGCGCTTCAGCGCGAGGGTGCCCACCCCCACCGAACAGCCCAGGTCCAGCGCCTCGTGCACGGCGCGGCCGGCGAGGCTGGGGGCGATGGCGTCAAAGATCGCCTGGCGCAGCCGCTGCTGGGCCTGCTCGGGACTGAGCGTTTCCCCCGGCCACACCCGCAGCGCCATGGCATCGGTGGCCTGTTCGGCCTCGCAGGCCGCCGCCCAGCAGAGATTGCCTGCGCCATAGGCGTGGAAGCGGGCGCGGTAGTAGGGGGGTGTGGTGGTGAGCGGGTTGCCGGCCTCCTCCAGGAACGGCTCGGCCTGGCGCTGCAGTTGCTGGCGGCGTGCTCGCCAGGCGATGCCGCGTTGCTCCGCGGTGCGGATGATCAACTGGCGCGCCTGAAAGAACATCAGCTGCCGCAGCGGCTCCACCGCCAGCAGTGCCTTGATCAGGCGGCCGATGGGATGGCGGTCGTCGACCCAGTTGGGCGGGGCATCTTGGGCCGGAGTGGGGGCCGGGGAGGTGGCTGGGGTCACGGCTTGGGGCATCGCCGAGCGATCCTGGCTCCACGGACTGCGACCATCCTGGCCTCTGGCCGTGGCTGTGTCACGGTCTGCTGGTCACCGTCCCGCCCTCCGCCATGACGCCCTCTGCCATGACGCTCTCAGCCACCTCGGTGCCCTTCGCCTGGTCGCTGGTGCTGGCCGGAGCCCTGGTGGTGCTCAGCACGGTGCCGCTGGGAGCGGCCCGATCCCAGGCCGACTTCAGCCTGAGCGACCTGCAGGCGCCCCGGGCGATGTTCGAACGGCTCTCCCCCTGGGGCAAGCGGGCGGCCTGGGCCCACCAGAACAGCTTCGAGGCCTTCACCCTGCACGCACCGGCAGCCCTGCTTTGCCTGGTGGTTGCCCTGAGCTCGCCCGGAGCCCTGAGCTCGGCGCTCGTGGTGGCGGCCGCCTGGATCCATCCGCTGGCGCGGTTGGCCTACCTGGGGGCCTACATCGGCAATGTCCCCCCCCTGCGTGGGGTCTGCTGGGCCACGGGACTGCTCTGCAGCGGCGTGCTCTACGTGGAAGGCCTGCGGGCCGTGCTGGGCTGAGACGCCATGGTGACGGCACCTGCGACGGTGCTGACGACCGGGCTCAATCGAAGTACAGCAGGCTCACCACCTTGCCCATGTCCTCGGCCACGCGCACGCTGGCCAGGAGGGTTTCGCTGTCGTGGAAGGCGTAGCAGATCAGCTGATCACAACGGCTGATGATGTCCTGATTGCAGAGGCTGCTGGCCATGGGCAGAGGCAGCTCATCGTGCTCGGGCTTCTCCACCAGGTGCAGGACCCGCTCCAGCTGGTCCCGGGATTCCACGGGCTGGCGGTCCAGGCTCTGGGGCAGCAGCACGGTGAGGCGACCGGGATCGATCTCCAGCACGCTGCGGATCACGGCGGCATTCACCCCCTGGGACCCCGAAGTGATCAGGTTGTGGCCCTCCTGAGCCAGGGAGCGGGCCACCACCTCCACCAGGTGAATCGACACCACCGGCACATGGCGGCTGCCAAGAATGGCGATGCGGCGTTTGCTGCGATCCTGCAGCATCGCCAATTCCTGGGCCAGGGTGTCGATCCGATCGAGTGAGGGCAGATCGAGGGATCGGGTCACCGCAAGATCGCAGGCTGCGCCATGAAACTAGCAGCGCTATTGCGCCATTGCGGGCAGCCGTAGGCGAGTGAAAAGGCGCGTGAAATCACAGTGTTCCTCCACCAGCCGGAAGGCAAAGGTGGCCTTGACGGCCTCGTGCAACCGCACGTGGCCGAAGGCCTGCTCGATCACCTCCACCGTGGTGAGCGTGTCGTGCTCCACTTTCAGCAGCGGCACTTCCAGCTCCTCGGCACGGGTCAGCAGCTGGGGCAGGGGGTCGCCGGCGCCGGTGAGGATCAGGCACTGGGTGGAAGCCTCCAGAGCCGCCAGCTGAATGTCGGTGCGATCGGCTCCCGTCACCACCGCCATGTTGCGGCGTCGACGGAAGAACTCCATCGCCGAATTCACGTTCATGGCACCGATGGAGAGGGTTTCCACCAGCAGATCGAGCCGATCGCGGCAGCAGAGCACTTCGGCTCCCAGCCGCCGCGCCAGTTCCTCCACGGTCACGCTGCGCAACAGGGGGCTGCGGGGCATGACGCCCAGGATCGGGATCCCCAGACTTTCCAGCGCCGGCACCACATCCTCGGCCATCTGGCCGATCATCGAGGGGTTCACGGCGTTCAGCACCACCCCGGCCAGGTGCTCCCCCAGTTCGCTGCGGGCGGCCAGGAGGGAATCGACGCTGCGGCTGTCGGTCCAGGGCTGCACCAGCAGCACCGGAGCCTCCAGACCCCGCGCCAGCTGGGGCAGGCTCAGGCCGTACAGCAGACCTTCATGCAGGCTGCCGGCAGCTTCCAGCAAAGCCACGCCGCCGCTGGCCTGGGCCAGTTGGTCCTTGAGGGCCCTGAATCCCGGGCCTGGGGAGAGGTCCGCAGCCATCAGGCGCTGGCGGGCCAGAGCGGGCTCCATGGCATCCAGCGAAGGGATCAGCTGATGGTCCTCGAGGCCCAGGGTGGCGCCCACGAACCGCACGTCCGGATCCACCAGGGGCTCGCCCGCCGGCGGCAGCCCGTCTGCCTCCAGGCTGGTGGCCAGGGGCTTGCCGAACCGCACCTCCAGGCCTTGAAGTCGCAATTGGCGCGCAAGACCCAGCACCACTGCCGATTTGCCGCTGAACGGTTCACAGGAGCCGATCAGCAGGGTGGGAGCCATACGTTGATCTCGCGGAAGAGGATCTCGCTGTGGACTGCGGTCTCGCAGAGAACGCGGGTCCTGCAGAGGACTGGCGACGCGGTGTCGGTTCTGGCGCCAATGTAGGGACTCCCAGGGCGGGAGCGCCCGGACGACGCGGGGTTGCAGCCGTTCAGGCCGCTGCCGACGGCGCGTTCTCCCCCTCGAGAGGAACGCCCAGCAGCAACCAGCGCCAGAACGCTTCCGGCAGTTCCTGCTGGTGGCGCTGCATCAGCCAACGCACCAGCTGGTAACCCGGCAGCTCGAAGTCGTAGGCCACGCTGGGATGGGCGGGAAAGCGCAGCGCAAGGCTCAGCGTTTCCAGGGGAGCGGGCTCGCCGGACCAGTGCAGTTCAAAGGCATGGCTGCGTCCCCCCTCCAGGGGGCGCACGCCCGACCAGTGGCCGCTCATCAGCACGGCCACGGCCTCCTCCAGCCTGTTCTGCTGGGCCACACCACCGCAGTAGGGCGCAAACAGGGGGATCAGGGGCTCGAGTGCCTTGGAACGCTCCTGGGAGGTGTCGATCTGCAGAACGGCGTCATTGGTGAGGGTCATCGACGGTGGAGAACTCGACACGGAGCGTTGACGGAGGCGCGATGGAACGAAGCGTGGAAGCGAGAGGTGTGGAAGCGAGAGGTGTGGAAGCGGGTGGTGCAGGAGCGAAGCGCTGTGCCGCCGGATGGGAGAGGGCGGGTGAGGCTTCCCGGGCCGTGATGGGTCCGGGTGCGCACCCTGGCCAGGCTGGCCGTGCACAGAGGTCCAGTTGGGTCTCATTCATGCTGAGGCATGGACGCCGTTTTTTCCACCCCAGGAACCGGGGTGGGCGCTGCCAGCCATGATCCGGGCATGACGCAGCACAGCAGAGCGGCCACAGGAAAGGCGGCCACAGGAAAGACCGTGGCGATCACCGGAGCCAGCGGAGCGCTGGGCCAGGCGCTGCTGCAGGAATGGCATCGCCGCGGAGCCCAGCTGATCGCCCTCTGCGCCGGCGATCGCCCCCTCGACCTGCGCGACAGCAATGGCGCACCGATCCCCCTGCGGCAGGTGCAGTGGTGCGCCGGCCAGGAGAACGCCCTGCGCCCTCTGCTCGCGGAGGTGGACGTGCTCGTGATCAACCATGGCATCAATGTCCATGGAGCCCGCACGCCGGAGGCGGTGAGCAGCTCGCTGGAGGTGAACGCCCTCAGCGGCTGGCGGCTGCTGGAGCTGTTTGCCAGCGTGGTGCGCGAGCGGCAAGCGCTCGAAGCGAACGGCACTGCAGCGGTTCACGGTCAGCCCGAGGTGTGGCTGAACACCTCCGAGGCGGAGATCCAGCCGGCCGTGAGTCCCCTCTACGAGATCAGCAAGCGGCTGATCGGGCAGCTTCTGAGCCTGCGGGCTCTGGATCTGGGCAGGGAGCTGACGCTTCGTCGGCTGGTGCTGGGGCCCTTCCGGTCGGCCCTCAATCCGGTGGGGCTGATGTCTCCCGGTTTCGTGGCCAGCCAGGTGCTCTGGCAGGCGGAGCTGGGATTCCGCCTGATCATCGTGACCCCCAACCCCCTCACCTACGTGCTGATGCCCCTCACCACCGTCGGCCGTTGGCTGTACTACAGCCTCTTCAGCCGGGGCTCGGCCAGGGAACCAGCGGGCCCGTGCTGATCCACCCCTGAAGCTCCCGGGAAACCGGGCCTCAGAAACCGGGGGGCCTCAGAAACCGGGGCCCGGAGGTCGCGGCTCAGAAGTCCCGGTCGGTGAGGATCTCGCAGCCATCGCTGGTGACGGCGATGGTGTGTTCCCACTGGGCCGAGAGGCTGCCATCCACCGTCACCACCGTCCAGCGGTCCCGCAGGGTGCGGCAGGCCTTGCTGCCGGCGTTCAGGATCGGCTCCACGGCCAGCGTCATCCCAGCCCGCAGGGTCATGTTGGGCAGGTCGCGGGTGCGGAAGTTGAACACCGAGGGCTCCTCGTGCAGGTTCCGGCCCACCCCGTGGCCGGTGTAGTCCTCCACCACCGCGTAGCCATGGGCCTCCACGTGATCCTGCACCGCACCGGCGATGTCGAGCAGGGTGCTGCCCGCCTTGATCCGCGCCAGGCCCTGCATCAGCGACTCCTGGGCCACCCGCGCCAGCCGCTGAGCTTCCTCGGGGGTCTCCTGGCCCACGCAGATGGTCACGCAGCTGTCGCCGTGGTAGCCATCGAAATAGGCGCCGGTGTCCACCTTGAGCAGGTCGCCGGCCTTGATCACCCGCTTGCTGCTCGGGATGCCGTGCACCACCTCGTTGTTGATCGAGGCGCAGATGCTGGCGGGGAACCCGTGGTAGCCCTTGAAGCTGGGGGTGGCTCCCATCTCGCGGATGCGCTTCTCGGCGTGGGCGTCGAGGTCGCCGGTCGTGCAGCCCGGCACCGCCAGGTCGAACATCTCCCGCAGCACCGTGGCCACGATGCGGCTGGCCTGGCGCATCGTGGCGATTTCCCGGGCTGATTTCACCTCGACACCGCGGCGAGTCTTCTGGATCCGCGGCCCTGCTTCCACCAGCGGAGAGGGGGCTCCGGCGGCGCGGGTGGAGGCCAGCAGATCGGCGAACAGGTTCATGGCAGGTGGTGCTGGCGTTGGGCTGGCGTTGGGTGAGTCGGGCGCTGCGGGACGGGGAGCGACCCACCACGGGAAACGCCTGCGGGAGTCATTCCCTGGGCCGAATTCTGGCCTTGGGCCGATTCTGGCGGAGCCCGGTGCCCGGTGCAGGCCGGCAGGCCCTGCCCCTCGCCATCGGCCCTCACCATCGGCCTTCACCATCGCCGCTGACCATGGCCCCTGTGCGCATCATGGGGGCAGCCTGCCGCCGGAGACCATCAGCGCAGTGAAGCCTCTCGATCGGACGCCCGCGGTGTGGCAACCGCCGCGCTGGCGTGAGCTGCATGCGGCCCTGGCTCCGTTCGTGCTGCTGCCCCTCGCCCTCACGGTGGCCACGGGCATGGGCTACCGGCTGCTGCGGGACTGGGGAGGACTGAGCCGTGATCAGGCCCATGTGCTGATGGTGCTGCACGAGGGGGAGTGGCTGCGCCACTGGTTCGGCCCCAACGGTGAAACCGTGTACGTGCTGCTCAACGGTCTGGGGCTGACGTGGATGCTGGTGAGCGGCGGGGCGCTGGCGCTGGCACGGCTGCGCCGCGGGCTGGCCCGGGCGAAAGGGTGAACCGGTAGGTGCCGGTGAGCCGGTACACTGGCTGTTTGGCCAGGCGACGCGGAGCTGAGATGGCGGCTGAGGACAAGCAGAACGAGACGGCTCAAGACCCGATCACCCAGGACGAGAGCGCCCAGAGCGAGACAGCCCTGAGCGATGGCGCCCAGGCCGTGGCCGCTCCTGAGGACAGTGCCCCTGTGGCCACGGCAGCCAAACCGGTCGTTCAGGCCAAAACCGGCAGGATGAGCGCCCAGGCCCTGATCCAGGCGTTCGAGGCCGAGCAGCTCAAGGACGAACTCCCCGAGATCTACGTGGGCGACACCGTGAAGGTGGGCGTTCGCATCCGGGAAGGCAACAAGGAGCGCGTGCAGCCGTATGAGGGCGTGGTGATCGCCAAGCGCCACGGCGGCCTCAACGCCACCATCACGGTGCGTCGGATTTTCCAGGGCGTGGGCGTGGAACGGATCTTCCTGCTCCACAGCCCCCAGGTGGCTTTTGTGAACGTGGAGCGACGCGGTAAGGTGCGCCGGGCGAAGCTTTTCTACCTGCGCGATCGGGTGGGTAAAGCCACCCGGGTCAAGCAACGCTTCGACCGCTGACGAGCACTCCGCCAGGAGTTTTCCTTCCAGCTCGTCATTCTCATCCTGGGGACATCGGCTCTGCGCCGTTAGTTCAGTTGGTAGAACGCAGGTCTCCAAAACCTGATGTCGGGGGTTCAAGTCCTCCACGGCGCGTTCGATGTCCCCATCTGCTGTTTCGTGGTTCCGGACATGGAGTTGGATTTACAACCCGGTGATGTCGTCAAGGTGCTCGAATCCGCCGCCCTGGGCTGGGTCCGGGCGCGGGTCATCCGGGTCAAATCCGGTGGTCGGGTGGTAGTCCAGAGCGACCAGGGGCGTGAGTTCACGGCCCGGGGCAACCAGGTGCGGCTGATCGAACCGGCCGGATTCAGGCCCTGACCGGATTCAGGCTCTGAACAGTGCTTTGGCCCCATCACCCTGTCGGGGGTTGGTCGATTCCAATCTGTTGACGATGGGGCCAGTGATCGCGGATACTTTTCAGGTCGCCCGAGCGGCCCGAATCCAAGCCTGCCAGGCCTTCACAAGCCTGAACCCGTGCCTGAGCTGGGCCATCACCTGACGACCTCGCCTGAGGGCCCCTGCGCCTGAAGGTCAATCTGGGACTGTAGTTCAATCGGTTAGAGCACCGCCCTGTCACGGCGGAAGTTGCGGGTTCGAGCCCCGTCAGTCCCGTTCCCACCATCGGCCACTCTCCGATGGACCTCCAGGAGTTCAGCAGGTGAACACAGCTGGCGCGGTGCGTGTTCGTCTCGCCCCCAGCCCCACCGGCACCCTCCACATCGGCACAGCCCGCACGGCGGTGTTCAACTGGCTGTTCGCCCGTCACCACGGCGGGTCGTTCCTGCTGCGGATCGAGGACACCGACCGCGAGCGCAGCCGCCCCGAATTCACCGAGAACATTCTCGAGGGCCTGAGCTGGCTCGGACTGGACTGGGACGGCGAACCGGTGATCCAGAGCGCCCGGCTAGCGGAACACCGGGCCGCCATCCAGCAGCTGCTGGCGGCCGGCAAGGCCTACCGCTGCTACGCCAGCGAGGCCGAGCTCACGGCCATGCGGGAGCATCAGGCTGCCAGCAAGCAGGCGCCCCGCTACGACAACCGCCACCGCCACCTCACGCCGGAGCAGGAACAGGCCTTCATCGCCGAGGGGCGCGAGCCGGTGATCCGCTTCCGCATCGAGGACGACCGCACCATCACCTGGACCGACCTGGTGCGCGGGCAGATGCGCTGGAGCGGCGCCGATCTCGGCGGCGACATGGTGATCGCCCGCCGCGCCCCGGCCGATCGCATCGGCGACCCGCTCTACAACCTGGTGGTGGTGGTGGACGATGCGGCGATGGCCATCAGCCACGTGATCCGCGGCGAGGATCACATCGCCAACACGGCCAAACAGCTGCTGCTCTACGAGGCCCTCGGCGTGGAACCGCCCGTGTTCGCCCACACCCCCCTGATCCTCAACCAGGCCGGCAAGAAGCTCTCGAAACGCGATGGGGTGACCTCGATCAGCGACTTCCGGGCGATGGGTTACACCGCCCAGGCCCTGGCGAACTACATGACCCTGCTGGGATGGTCGCCGCCGGAGGGCATGGGCGAGCGCTTCACACTCGAGCAGGCCGCGGGGGTGTTCGGCTTCGAGCGGGTGAACCGGGCCGGCGCCCGCTTCGACTGGGACAAGCTCAACTGGCTCAACGGCCAGGTGCTGCGCGAGCAGGGTCCCGAGGCCCTGCGGCAGCAGCTGCTGCCCCTCTGGCAGGCCAGGGGCTGGGTGGATTCCAGCAGCGCCACCAACCCGGTGCACGCCGATCCTGCCTGGCAGCGGGACCTCTGCGAGCTGATCGGGGCCTCGCTCACGCTGCTGGCCGACGGGGTCGAGCAGGCCGAGCCGTTCCTGTCCCTGCCGCCGCTGCAGGAGGGGGCCAGCCAGCAGCTGGAGGTGGAAGGGGCCCGTCCCGCCCTGGCGGCACTGCTGGACCGGTTGCCGGAGGGGCCCCTGGCCGCGGATCAGGCCCAGGAGCTGCTCGGGGAAGCCACCAAGGCGGCAGGCGTGAAGAAGGGGGTGCTGATGAAGAGTCTGCGGGCCGCGCTGCTGGGCAGCCTGCAGGGGCCTGACCTACTCGCCACCTGGCTGCTGCTCCACCGCAGCGGCGACGATCGCAGCCGGATCAGCCGCTGCCTCTGACAGATCGTCGTCAGGCCCGTCCTGGTCTGCCCCCTGTGGCGCAGGTGTGGGTTCGTCCTCCTGGATCAGGTCCAGCCAACCGGCCAGGGGCCCCGCACTCAGTCCTTGCAGGCCCACCGTGAGCAGGATGGTGAGGAACACCAGGCCCTGAAGCCGGCCGGCTCCCACCACCCCGGCCTGCTCCAGCCGGATGGCGAAGAGGCTCGCCACGGCGGCGGTCACGATGCCCCGGGGAGCGAGCCAGCTCAGCAGGGTCTGCTGCTGCAGCGAGAAGCCCATGCCCCAGGTGGCGAGGGCGATCGCCAGCGGACGCACCACCAGCATCAGCGCCAGCACGCAGGCCACGCCGCCCCAGCCCAGCGGGCTGAGCTGGGCGAAGCTCACATCGGCGGCCAGCAGCGGAAACAGCATGGTGATCGCCAGCTGGGCCAGCTGGCGGATCAGGGCGTCGAGCTCGGCGGCCTCGCTCTCCAGCCGCCGGCCCACCACCACGCCCGCGGCCACCGCCGCCGGCAGGCCCGACTCCGCCAGCACCTGCTCGGCCCCGGTGAACATCAGGAACAGGGTGCCCAGGGTGAGCTGCAGCCGCAGGGGTTCGGTGCGGGGCTCCACCGGCAGGCGCTCCAGCACCACCGAGAGCAGGCCGCCGGCGGCGGCCCCGAGCAGCACCCCGCCGCCGAGGCGCAGCAGCAACCCGAAGGCCAGCTCCCGCCAGCCATGCAGGTTGCCCAGCACCAGCTCGAGCAGCAGCAGGGCCAGCACGGCGCCGATCGGCTCCAGCACGAGGCCCTCCCCCTCCAGCACCTCCCCCAGGGGGGCCCGCAGCCCGATCTGGCGCACCAGCGGGTTCACCACAGTGGGACCGGTGGCCAGCACGATGGCGCTGAACACCGCCGCCAGGGGCCAGTCCAGCCCTGCCAGGCCATGGGCCAGCAGCAATCCGCCCAGCAGGGCCAGCAGCAACCGCACCCCGGCAATGCGCAGCACCGCCTGGCGGGTGCCATCGGCGGGCAGGCGCAGGTTGAGGCCTCCGTCGAACAGCACCAGGCTCACGAACAGCCCCACCACGGTCTCGAGACCGTCCCCGAGGTCCAGGGGCTCCACCAGCCCGAGGCCCGCCCGGCCGATCAGCAGGCCGGCGCTGAGCAGCAGCACCACCCCGGGCAGGCCGGTGAGCCAGGCCAGAGCCTGGGCGATGGCTCCGGCAAAGACCGTGACCCCCCAGAGCAGACCGAGCCGCTCAGGGGTCATGCATCGTCGACTGCGTTGAACCGGGGTTCCACGTGGATGCCGATCACGGCGGAGGGACGCACCACGATGTACTCACCCTCCAGCTCCGAAATCGGCACGTTCACGAAGGTGTCCGGCGCCGACGCCGTGAGCACGCCGCTGTACCAGTCCTGGAAGGACTGGAGGGTCGGGAAGGTGACCGACTGCGTCTGTCCACCGCTCATGTGCAGATGGACGCTGTAGCGCCGGGGGATGCGGGACATGGCGGGAAGGGCCGGACGCTGGCCTCAGGTCTGCCCAGGATGCCCCAGCGCCAGCGGATCGCGCCAGCTCCAGCGCTGCAGCACCGCCGTGGCGGGCACATAGAGGGGATGGCGGGGATCGCCGCTGGCCGTCACCCCGACGGCATGGAGCCGGCGGGTCCGCAGCAGCGGCGCCAGCTGGGCCAGTCGCCCGGCGTCAAGCCCGCCGCCGGCTCCCCAGCCGGCCCACACCACCGCCTGCGGCTGCAAGGCCAGGCGCCGCCGCAGCCAGTGGTCGTTGGGCGCTCCCACAGGGTCGTCCACCCGCCGGAGCAGGGAAGGGCTGGCGCTGATGCGGCTGTAGAGGTTGAGCACCTCCAGGGAACCGAAGCCCCAGCCCCGGGCCAGCCCCACCAGGCGCCGCAGGGTGGGGTCATCACGGCGGCCATCGGCCATGGAGGGGTTCAGGCCGATGAACAGCAGCGGCGGCAGGGCGGCATCCCAGCGCCGCAGCAGCCACCAGCGGTAGAGCCCGCAGCCGCTGAACCGGGCCTTGCCCAAGCTGTTCGGGCCACGGGCGCCTGGCCCCCGTTCCAGTGCCATGCCCCTGCGGCGCACACCAGCTCCCAGCCTGCAACGCCCAGCCTGCCGGCGATGGCTGGCGAGTGGCAGGCTGGGGCGACGATCGGGCAGGAGCGGCGTGGCACCAGCAGAACCCAACGGCCCCAGGCCGCTGCTGTTGCTCATCGATGGCCATTCCCTGGCCTTCCGCAGCTTCTACGCCTTCAGCAAGGGCGGTGAGGGTGGCCTCAGCACCAAGGATGGCGTGCCCACCTCGGTGACCTACGGCTTCCTCAAGGCTCTTCTCGACCACTGCAAGGGGCTGGAACCGAACGGCCTGGTGGTGGCCTTCGACACGGACGTGCCCACGTTCCGCCACGACGCCGATGCGGCCTACAAGGCCCACCGCGATGAGGCTCCGGAGGCCTTCTTCCAGGACCTGGCCAACCTGCAGACGATCCTGCGGGAAAGCCTCGACATCCCCCTCTGCATGGCGCCCGGCTACGAGGCCGACGACGTGCTCGGCACCCTGGCCAACCGGGCCGCAGACGCCGGCTGGCGCGTGCGCATCCTCTCGGGCGATCGCGACCTCTTCCAGCTGGTGGATGACAGCCGTGACATCGCCGTGCTCTACATGGGCGGAGGGCCCTACGCGAAAAACAGCGGTCCGGTGGAGGTCCGCCGCGAGGGGGTGGTGAGCAAGCTCGGGGTGACGCCGGAGGAGGTGGTGGACCTCAAGGCCCTCACCGGCGACAGCAGCGACAACATCCCCGGCGTGCGGGGTGTGGGCCCCAAAACGGCCATCAACCTGCTGGCGGCCTACGAGCACCTCGATGGCATCTACGCGGCCCTGGAGGCGTTGGAGCGGAGCGGGCCGAAGGCCAAGGATCCCAAGGGGGTGCTCAAGGGTGCCCTGGTCGGCAAGCTGAAGGACGACCGCGACAACGCCTTCCGCTCGCGCATGCTGGCGGAGATCCTGGTGAACATACCGCTGCCGGAGGCTCCGCGTCTGGAGCTGGGGCGTGTGGATCGGGAGGCACTGCGCAGCAGCCTGGACGAGCTGGAGCTGGCCAGCCTGGCCCGCCAGGTGGACCGGTTTGCCGCCCTGTTCTCGGCGGACGCCGGAGCCGCGGACGCGACCATCAGCCAGGAGGCCAAGGCGGTTGCGGAGGAGGGGGCCCTGGCCGCTCCGGCTGCCGCGGGCGGCCCCCCGGATCTTCAGCCCCAGGTGATCCTCAGCCCCGAAGCGCTGGCCGCCCTGGTGCAGCGGCTGCTGGGCTGCACCGATCCGGCGGCGCCGGTGGCACTCGACACGGAAACCACGGCCCTCAACCCGTTCCAGGCGGAACTGGTGGGCCTGGGGGTGGCCTGGGGCGAAGGGCTGACTGAACTGGCCTACATCCCGATCGGTCACCAGCCTCCGGTGGCGGACGACCTGCTCAGCGAGACGCCCACGCCCCCCAGGCAGCTGCCGCTGGATGAGGTGCTCACGGCGCTCGCCCCCTGGCTGGCCAGCGCCGAGCACCCCAAGGCACTGCAGAACGCCAAGTACGACCGGCTGATCCTGCTGCGCCACGGGCTGCCCCTGGGCGGTGTGGTGATGGACACGCTGCTGGCCGATTACCTGCGCGATGCCAACGCCAAGCACGGCCTGGAGGTGCTGGCCCAGCGCAATCTGGGCTTCACCCCCACCAGCTACGGCGAGCTGGTTCCCAAAGGCGCCAGCTTCGCGGCGGTGCCGGTCGAGGCGGCCGCCCTCTACTGCGGCATGGATGTGCACGTGACTCGCCGGCTCAGCCCGCTGCTGCGCCGCCAGCTTGAAGAGCTGGGTCCGTCCCTGCCGGCGCTGCTCGATGGGGTGGAGCTGCCCCTCGAGCCGGTGCTGGCGCAGATGGAGGCCACCGGAATCCGCATTGACACTGCTTACCTGCAGGAGCTCAGCGAAGAGCTCGGGGCCACCCTGGCGCGGCTGGAGGCGGAGGCCCGGGCCGCTGCGGGGGTGGAGTTCAACCTGGCCAGCCCCAAGCAGCTGGGAGAGCTGCTGTTCGACACCCTGGGGCTCGACCGCAAAAAGTCACGTCGCACCAAGACCGGCTGGAGCACCGATGCGAACGTGCTGGAGAAGCTGGAGGACGACCACCCGGTGGTGCCGCTGGTGCTGGAGCACCGCACCCTCAGCAAGCTCAAGAGCACCTACGTGGACGCCCTGCCGAGCCTGATGGAGCCGGAGACCGGCCGGGTGCACACCGATTTCAACCAGGCGGTGACGGCCACCGGACGGCTCTCCAGCAGCAATCCCAACCTGCAGAACATTCCCATCCGCACGGAGTTCTCGCGGCGGATCCGCAAGGCGTTCCTGCCCCAGGAGGGCTGGAGCCTGATCAGCGCCGACTACTCCCAGATCGAGCTCAGGATCCTCACCCACCTCTGCGGCGAGGAGGTGCTGGTGGAGGCCTACCGCAACGGCGACGACGTGCACGCCCTCACGGCCCGCCTGTTGCTCGACAAGGAAGCGGTGACCCCGGACGAGCGACGGCTCGGGAAGACGATCAACTTCGGCGTGATCTACGGCATGGGCGCCCAGCGCTTCGCCCGGGAAACCGGGGTGAGCCAGAGCCAGGCCAAGGATTTTCTGAGCCGCTACAAGCAGCGTTACCCCAAGGTGTTCGCCTTTCTGGAGCTGCAGGAGCGGCTGGCCCTCAGCCGCGGCTACGTGGAAACGATTCTGGGCCGGCGAAGGCCCTTTGCCTTCGATCCCAGCGGACTGGGTCGTCACCTCGGCAAGGATCCGATGGAGATCGACCTGGAGGTGGCCCGCCGCGGCGGCCTGGAGGCCCAGCAGCTGCGGGCCGCCGCCAATGCGCCGATTCAGGGCTCCAGCGCCGACATCATCAAACTGGCGATGGTGCATCTGCAGCAGGCTCTCAGCCAGCAGGCCCTGCCGGCGCGGCTGCTGCTGCAGGTGCACGACGAACTGGTGCTGGAGGCTGCCCCTGAGGCCCTTGATCAGGTGTGCGATCTCACCCGCCAGACCATGGAACGGGCCGTGCAGCTCACGGTGCCGCTCGTCGTGGAGACGGGAGTGGGGCCGAACTGGATGGAAGCGAAGTAAACCTTCGAAGCTTCAGCTCAGTGGTGCTGCAGCTGGGTGGTTTGACAGCTGAATGGTCGGTCAACAACGTTGCCGGCCTTGAAATGAGCTGGGACGTGACGTGAACGGACGTGATGTGCACCAGCCCATGGTCACAAAAAAAGCCACCCGCAGGTGGCTGTCATCGCTGCCCGTACCGATGATCTGGCGCGGACCCTGAGACGGACCCGTGATGGCGGCCACACCCGTGGTCCTTCCATCACTGACCCATCACCGAACAGCCATGCCATCGGCGCACAACCACGCCGTGGTCGTGAAGTGGCCGGGAAGTGGCCCAGAAAAAGAGTTTTACCTGGCATCGACCTATTTTCTCAGGGGGCTACCCCCCAAATATCGTCGGCGCTGCAGCGTTTCACAACCGAGTTCGAGATGGATCGGTGTGGTTCCACTGCGCCATGGACACCAGGATAGTCGTTCTCTCAGATCGTCACTCAGCAGGTCGTCACTCAGATTGAATCCTGAGCGTGAACCCTGGGCGTGAACCCTGAGAACTGCATAGGTTAGATCCTGATCCCATCCCCAACCCCTCATCCCTTTCAGGTCATACCTTTCAGGAATCAGATTCGGTTCTGTGATCAGCATCCTCTGGATTTCAAGCAATCAAGAGCTCGAGTTGATGGTCAAGCCCTCGGTCTATTAGTACTCCTCCGCTTCACACATTACTGCGCTTCCACGTAGAGCCTATCAACGGGTGTTCTTCCCGTGACCTTACTGGCTAACGCCATGGGAATACTCATCTTGAGGTGGGCTTCCCACTTAGATGCTTTCAGCGGTTATCCACTCCGCACATGGCTACCCAGCGTTTACCGTTGGCACGATAACTGGCACACCAGAGGTGCGTTCCTCCCGGTCCTCTCGTACTAGGGAGAAATCCTCTCAATATTCCTGCGCGTGCACCGGATATGGACCGAACTGTCTCACGACGTTCTGAACCCAGCTCGCGTACCGCTTTAATGGGCGAACAGCCCAACCCTTGGGACCGACTTCAGCCCCAGGTTGCGATGAGCCGACATCGAGGTGCCAAACCTCCCCGTCGATGTGAACTCTTGGGGGAGATCAGCCTGTTATCCCTAGAGTAACTTTTATCCGTTGAGCGACGGCCCTTCCACACAGAACCGTCGGATCACTAAAGCCGAGTTTCCTCCCTGTTCGACTTGTAGGTCTCACAGTCAAGCCTGCTTCTGCTTTTACACTCGTCGGCTGATTTCCAACCAGCCTGAGCAGACCTTTGCGCGCCTCCGTTACCTTTTAGGAGGCGACCGCCCCAGTCAAACTGCCCACCTGATACTGTCCAGCACCCGGATAACGGGTTGCTGTTAGAACTCTAGCTCGGAAAGAGTGGTATCTCACCAGTGGCTCACCATCACCCACAAGCAATGGATCAAAGCCTCCCACCTATCCTGCGCATTCCGAGCCCGAGCACAATACCAAGCTACAGTAAAGCTTCATAGGGTCTTTCTGTCCGGGTGCACGTAGTCCGCATCTTCACAGACAATTCTATTTCGCCGAGCCTCTCTCCGAGACAGCGCCCAGATCGTTACGCCTTTCGTGCGGGTCGGAACTTACCCGACAAGGAATTTCGCTACCTTAGGACCGTTATAGTTACGGCCGCCGTTCACCGGGGCTTCAGTCGCTAGCTTCGCTTGCGCTGACCAGCTTCCTTAACCTTCCGGCACTGGGCAGGCGTCAGCCCCCATACATCGTCTTGCGACTTAGCGGAGACCTGTGTTTTTGGTAAACAGTCGCCTGGGCCTCTTCACTGCGACCACCTCGCGGTGGCACCCCTTCTCCCGAAGTTACGGGGCCATTTTGCCGAGTTCCTTAGAGAGAGTTACCTCGCGCCCCTCGGTATTCTCTACCACCCCACCTGTGTCGGTTTCGGGTACAGGCCATCATGCCTTAACGGGTATAGGGCTTTTCTTGGAAGCTTGACATCACCAACTTCGCGGCCGTAGCCGCTCGCACTCACGCCTCAGCTCAAGCTGTTTTCGCCAGCTCTCAACGCCTCGAACGCTTGGACCAGTAACCAACGTCTGGCTTGGCTAGCCTTCTCCGTCCCCCTTCCCAAAACATGACAGGTACAGGAATGTTGACCTGTTGTCCATCGACTACGCCTTTCGGCCTCGCCTTAGGTCCTGACTAACCCTCCGCGGACGAGCCTGCCGGAGGAACCCTTAGGGTTTCGGGGCATGGGATTCTCACCCATGTTTTCGCTACTCAAGCCGACATTCTCACTTCCATGCAGTCCACGCCCGCTTACGCTAACGCTTCACCCCACATGGAACGCTCCCCTACCATTTGAATGTTCCTAAGAACAATTAAATCCGCAGCTTCGGTACAATGCTTAGCCCCGTTCATTTTCGGCGCAGGATCGCTCGACCAGTGAGCTATTACGCACTCCTTTGAGGATGGCTGCTTCTAGGCAAACCTCCTGGTTGTCTGGGCAATCCCACCTCCTTTATCACTCAGCATTGATTTGGGGACCTTAGCTGGCGGTCTGGGCTGTTTCCCTTTCGACCATGGAGCTTATCCCCCACAGTCTGACTGCCTCGCTACACACAGGGTATTCAGAGTTCGTCTCGATTTGGTACCGCTCTCGCAGCCCGCACCGAAACGGTGGCTTTACCCCCCTGCTGGAGCACGAGACGCTACGCCTCAACGTATTTCGGGGAGAACCAGCTAGCTCCGGGTTCGATTGGCATTTCACCCCTAACCACAGCTCATCCGCTGATTTTTCAACATCAGTCGGTTCGGACCTCCACTTGGTATCACCCAAGCTTCATCCTGGCCATGGTTAGATCACCCGGGTTCGGGTCTATAAACACTGACGTTCGCCCTATTCAGACTCGCTTTCGCTATGGCTCCACCATTCCCGGTTTAACCTGCCAGTGCCTATAAGTCGCCGGCTCATTCTTCAACAGGCACACGGTCACCCGATCAGTCGGGCTCCCATTGCTTGTAAGCTCACGGTTTCATGTTCTATTTCACTCCCCTCCCGGGGTTCTTTTCACCTTTCCCTCGCGGTACTGTTGCGCTATCGGTCACACAGGAGTACTTAGCCTTACGAGGTGGTCCTCGCGGATTCACACGGAATTTCACGTGCTCCGTGCTACTCGGGATCCAGCTAGCTCAGTTCGATTTTCGGTTACGGGGCTTTCACCCTCTGTGGCGCGCCATTCAAACGCTTCTCCTAATCTCCCTGATGCACGTTGCTGTCCCACAACCCCGATGCTCGAAAGCATCGGTTTAGGCTTGTCCCCGTTCGCTCGCCGCTACTGAGGGAGTCGTTTTTACTTTCCTTTCCTCCAGCTACTAAGATGTTTCAGTTCGCTGGGTTGGCTCGCACCGCCCTATGGATTCAGGCGGCCGTTCTAGGGGTTGCCCCATTCGGAAATTCCCGGATCAAAGCGTGTTTCCAGCTCCCCGAGACTTATCGCAGGTAACCACGTCCTTCATCGCCTCTGTGTGCCAAGGTATCCACCGTGAGCCCTTTGTAGCTTGACCATATAAACTCCCAGTGCTTCAGGTTGTTGAGACCTATTCTCTCAGCATTCCCCTCTCACGCTCCGTCAACACCCTCAGCCACCCGGATCGGAT